>NZ_DASVZH010000201.1:0-9000 GCF_036391795.1 Oryzihumus sp. | reverse complement strand
TACGCCGGCAGGGGTCGGTCCACGAGGGTGCTCGCCCGCCACTCGGCCCGCCACGGCGGCGGCTCCCACCCGTCCATGATGTAGATCCGCTCCCGGGCCACCTTCTCACCCCGGAACTCCATGATGTTGACGACGAACTGCCACGGCGCGTCGTCGTAGCCGATGAGGTACTCCACGACCACGACGTCCTGCCGGTGGGTGATCCGGCGGATGTGGAAGCGCAGTCGCGCGGGGTACCTCTCGCGCCAGGGCTTGAAGCTGTGGACGCCCTCGAAGCGCTCCCCGGACTGCGGAAACTCCAGGACCGCGTCGGCGTGGTAGATCTCGTGGGTGATGTCCTGGTCCGTGCCGGCGAACTCCCAGTGTCGCTGCAGCCGGGCCCGGAGCGTGGCCTCGTCGAGCATGGCGACCTCCTTGATCCCGCTCCCACCGTAGGCGGGCGGCGACGCGCTGCCCACCTGCCGCAGGCTCGGCCGGGCGTCAGTGACCGACGAGCTGCTTCCGGGCGGCGACGCCGATGTCGGCCTGGTCGGTGAAGAAGCCGTCGACGCCGGCGCGCAGGAAGGCCAGGTCCTCGGCGACCTCGTTCCCGCGGGCGTCGGGGTCGCTGCCCCGGCGCAGGTCGGCCGGCAGGAACCGGTTCTCCGCGCGGAACGTGTACGGCAGCACGAGCAGCCCCGCCCGGTGGGCGTCGGCGACCAGGCGGGTGGGGCTGCCCAGCCCGCCGTCGCGGCGCGGGATGACCTGGGCCTTGTCGGGCCCGATCGCGTTCACCACGCCCTTGAGCGAGGCCAGGCCGGCCGGGCTGGTGAGTGCGGCGAACGTGCGCGGGTCCTTGGCGACCTCGAGGTCCCAGGGGGCGCCGCCGGCGGCGGTGAGCAGCAGGGTGGGGGCCGTGAAGCGGTCGCGGCTGCGCAGCTGGCGCAGGTTGGTCAGCTCGAAGGACTGCACCAGCACCGGGGCGGTGGGCCGGTCCAGCCCGGCGGCCCGCAGCTGGGCGACCAGCGGGGTCTCCAGGTCCAGGCCGAGACCGCGGAAGTAGCTGGGGTGCTTGGTCTCCGGCGCGATGCCGATCGTGCGGTGCAGCTCCGCCGACAGCCGGGCGCGCAGGGCCAGCACCTGGGCGAAGGTCGGCACGCGGTAGCGGCCGTCGTAGCGGGTGTTCTGCGGCCGGACCGCCGGGATCCGCTCCCGGGCATGCAGCGTCTCCAGCTCGGCAAGGGTGAAGTCCTCGGTGAACCAGCCGGTCTCGCGCACCCCGTCGACCACCTTGGTGGTGCGCCGGGAGGCGAACTCCGGGTGGGCGGCCACGTCGGTGGTGCCGGAGATCTCGTTCTCGTGCCGCGCCACCAGGACGTGGTCCTTGGTCGAGACCAGGTCGGGCTCCATGTAGTCCGCGCCCATCCGGGCGGCCAGCTCGTAGGAGGCCAGCGTGTGCTCGGGCCGGTAGCCGGGAGCACCGCGGTGGCCGATCACCAGCGGCGTGGCGACCAGCCGGGCGGCGGTCGCGGCCGGGCGCGGGGTCGCCGTCGCCGCCCCTGGAGCGGCCGGAGCGGCCGAGCACCCGGTGAGCACCAGGGCGGCGCACAGCCAGGCGAGCAGCGCGCGCGGCAGCAGACGGGCGGCGGTCGGCGTCGGGGTCCCCACGCGCGCAAGGCTAGGGCGTCTCCCCCGCGGCGACGCGGTGGCCGCCACCCCCGGCGACGGTGACCTCTGCCCCTTGTGCACGGCATACAAATAGGCTGGTGGCATGGCCAGCAAGGGCAGTCGGATGAGCGCCGCGACCCGGCGTCGCGTGGAGCGCAGCGCCGGGGCGCTGTCCACCGGCGCGATCAAGCGGATGGAGGCCAACCTCGACTGGTATCGCGCGCTGTCCGCCGAGGACCGCTCGTGGGTCGGGCTGGTCGCCCAGGCGGGCATCGCCGCGTTCATCGCCTGGTGCCGGGACCCCTCGGCGCAGCCGCACATCACCGCCGACGTGTTCGGCACCGCGCCGCGGGAGCTGACCCGCTCGATCAGCCTGGGGCAGACGCTGGACCTTGTCCGGTCGGTGGTCGACGTCGTCGAGGAGGACGTGGCCGAGCTGGCCGCACCCGGCGAGGAGCAGGCGCTGCGAGAGGCGGTGCTGCGCTACTCCCGCGAGATCGCGTTCGCCGCAGCCCAGGTCTACGCCGAGGCCGCGGAGGCGCGCGGTGCCTGGGACGCCCGGCTGGAGTCCCTCGTGGTCGACGCGGTCCTGCGCGGCGAGGCGGACGACTCGATGCAGTCGCGGGCCGCGGCCCTCGGCTGGGGCTCGGTCAGCCACGTGGCGGTCGTGGCCGGCGCGACCCCCTCCGGGGACACCGCGGGCGTGGTCGACGCACTGCGCCGGGCGGCGCGACGCCTGGACGTGGAGTGCCTCGCCGCGGTGCAGGGCCGGCGCCTCGTGGCGATCCTCGGTGGCGTGGAGGACCCCCTGGCGGTGGCCCGCGCGCTGGGCGGCCACTTCGCCGAGGGGCCGATCGTGGTCGGCCCGGCGGTGCCGCACCTGTTCGCCGCCGGACGCTCGGCCCGCGCGGCGCTGTCCGGGCTGGGAGCGGCGCGGGCCTGGCCGGAGGCCCCGCGCCCGGTGCTCGCCGACGACCTGCTGCCCGAGCGCGTGTTGGCCGGCGACGCCCCCGCCCGTCGGATGCTGGTGGACCAGGTCTACCGTCCGCTCGCCGCCAGCGGCTCGGCACTGTTCGAGACCGCCGCGGTCTACCTCGAGGGCGGCGGCGGGCTCGAGGCCACGGCGCGGGTGCTGTTCGTGCACCCCAACACCGTCCGCTACCGGCTGGGCCGGATCGCCACGGTCACGGGCTACGACCTGGCCCAGCCGCGGGAGGCCCACGTGGTGCGGATGGCGCTCGCGGTGGGCCGCCTGGCCGAGCCGGCACAGCGTTCCTGGCGCCGCGGCGTGCCTGGTCAGGAGCCGGTCATCGCGGCGTCACCGGACGGTAACCCGACCGGCGACGGGCTCGAGGCGTTGTAGGAACCCTCCAAAACACGCCCGATTAGTTGGTGGCGTTCGGTCACGGCCCCGCCCGGACCCAGCGGCAAGGCTGGAGCCGTGCTCGTCATCGTCTGCCCTGGACAGGGCTCCCAGACCCCCGGCTTCCTCGCGCCCTGGCTCGAGCTGCCCGGCTTCCGTGACCGCATGGCGTGGCTGTCGGCCGTGGCCGGCATGGACCTGGTCGCGCACGGCACCGAGTCCGACGCCGAGACCATCAAGGACACCGCAGTCGCGCAGCCGCTCATCGTCGGCGCCGGCCTGATCTCGCTGCTCGCGCTCTTCGAGCACCCCGCCGACGGGCACCGCGCCGTCGCCGCCGGTGCCGGTCACTCCGTCGGTGAGATCACCGCCGCGGCCGCCGCCGGCGTCATGACCGCCGAGCAGGCCATG
This sequence comes from Oryzihumus sp., assembly GCF_036391795.1. Lineage (GTDB taxonomy): Bacteria > Actinomycetota > Actinomycetes > Actinomycetales > Dermatophilaceae > Oryzihumus. The sequence goes on along the minus strand of NZ_DASVZH010000201.1, from coordinate 5,579 downwards.
GTGTTCGTGCGCGAGCGGGGCCGCGCCATGGCCGCCGCCAGCGCCGTGACCCCGACCGGGATGAGCGCCGTCCTGGGCGGCGACCCCGAGGACGTGGCCGCGACCCTCGAGCGCCACGGCCTCACCGCGGCCAACAACAACGGCGGCGGCCAGCTCGTCGCCGCCGGCACCCTCGAGCAGCTCGAGGCCCTCAAGGCCGACCCGCCGGCCAAGGCCCGGGTCATCCCGCTGCAGGTGGCCGGCGCGTTCCACACCCACCACATGGCCCCCGCGGTCGACGTGCTCGCCGGCTACGCCCGCGCCATCTCGACGCATGACCCGCGCACCCGGCTGGTCTCCAACGCCGACGGCGCCGTCGTCCACGACGGCCGCCAGGTGCTCAAGCGCCTCGTCAGCCAGGTCAGCAACCCGGTGCGCTGGGACCTGTGCATGGAGACGTTCAAGGACATCGGCGTCACCGGCCTGATCGAGATCCCGCCGGCCGGCACGCTGGCCAACCTGGCCAAGCGCGGGCTCCCCGGCGTCGAGGTGCTGGCGCTGAAGACCCCGGACGACCTCGAGGCCGCCCACCGGATGGTCCGCGAGCACGCCCAGCCCAGCGAGGTGGCCGACAACCCCACCTGGCGCCTGGTCATCGCCCCCGCCAAGGGCACCGTCACCTACACCGTCACCGAGGCCGGCACCACCGTGCCCGCCGGGTCCGTCGTCGCCACGGTCAACACCCTGCGCGACAGCTACTCCGTCACCGCACCCCACGGCGGACGGGTCATCGAGTGGCTCGTGGAGGACGGCGACCCCGTCTCCCCCGGTCAGCCGCTGCTGCGCCTGCACCCCACCGAAGCCTGAGCCACCCGGAGATGACCGAGATGACCCAGCCCACCCACCGCGGGACGCTGAACCCGCCCGCCGGCGCCAAGCACGCCCGCATCTGGGGCGTCGGCGGCTACCGCCCCGAGCGCGTGGTCACCAACGAGGAGGTGTGCACCTGGATCGACTCCTCCGACGAGTGGATCCGGGAGCGTTCCGGCATCGTCACGCGACGCTGGGCCGCACCCGATGAGTCGGTCGTGGACATGGCCGAGCACGCGGCGCGCAAGGCGCTTGCCGCGGCCGGGATCAACCCCTCCCAGGTCGGCGCGGTCATCCTCGCGACCGTCACGCACCCCTACCAGACCCCGGCGGCCGCCCCGATCCTCGCCGACCGTCTCGGCGCCACCCCGGCGGCGGCGTTCGACATCTCGGCGGCGTGCGCCGGCTACTGCCACGGGATCTCGCTGGCCAACGACATGGTCCGCGGCGGCAGCGCCGAGTACGTCCTGGTCGTCGGCGTCGAGAAGCTGTCCGACTTCACCGACAGGCACGACCGCGGCACCGCGTTCATCTTCGGCGACGGCGCCGGCGCAGCGGTCGTCGGGCCGTCGGACTTCCCCGGCATCGGCCCCACCGTCTGGGGCTCCGACGGCGCCCAGTGGGAGACCATCTCCCAGCGCGACCCGTGGACCCGCGTGCGCGACCACGACGTCGACTGGCCCGCCATCGGCATGGCCGGGCAGTCGGTGTTCCGCTGGGCGGTCTGGTCGATGGCCCCGGTCGCCCAGGCAGCGCTGGACAAGGCCGGCGTCAGCGCCGACGACCTCGACGCGTTCATCCCCCACCAGGCGAACATGCGGATCATCGACGCGATGATCAAGCAGCTCAAGCTGCCCGCGCACATCCCGGTGGCCCGCGACATCGCCGAGACCGGCAACACCTCGGCCGCCTCGATCCCCCTGGCCACCGAGCGGATGCTCGAGCAGGGCGAGGCACCGCACGGCGGACTGGCCCTGCAGATCGGCTTCGGCGCAGGCCTGGTCTACGCCGCGCAGGTCGTGGTCCTGCCCTGATGACCCCCGCGGCCCGACGGGTAACTCGGGTCAGCCCGCACCACCCCGTCACATCCATCGAATCACCAAGGAGCTGAACCCCATGGCGCAGAGCGAGCAGGAGATCCTCGACGGCCTGGCCGAGATCGTCAACGAGGAGACCGGTCTGCCGACCGAGTCGGTCGAGCTCGACAAGTCCTTCACCGACGACCTCGACATCGACTCGCTGTCGATGATGACGATCGTCGTCAACGCCGAGGAGAAGTTCGGCGTGCGCATCCCGGACGACGAGGTCAAGAACCTCAAGACGGTGAAGGACGCCGTGTCCTTCATCGCCAGCGCCCAGGGCTGACCCACACCTGACCGCCCCGGTGCCCGCGCCCCGGCCACACCCCTGGCCGCGGCCGCGGGCCCGGAGCCAGCCCGACGGCATACCGACCCCAACCGGCTGTCTCACCCAGACCAAGGAGCACAACTTCCGATGACCCCGAACCCCGAACGGCGCGTCGTTGTCACCGGGCTCGGCGCGACCACTCCCCTCGGCGGCACCGTCGCCGAGACGTGGGACGCGATCCTCGCCGGGCGCTCGGGCGCGCGCACGATGCCCTATGACTGGGTGGCCCAGTACGAGCTGCCGGTGACCTTCGCAGCCACCATCAAGACCCCGCCGGAGGAGGTCCTCGCCAAGGTCGAGGTCCGCCGGCTGGACCCGTCCTCCCAGTACGCCCTGATCGCCTCCCGCGAGGCCTGGGCCGATGCCGGCTCCCCCGAGGTCGACCCGGAGCGCCTCGGCGTGGCCATGGGCTCCGGCATCGGCGGCGTGTGGACCCTGCTGACCCAGTGGGACACGTTGAAGGAGAAGGGTCCGCGCCGGGTGTTCCCGCTCGCGGTCCCGATGCTCATGCCCAACGGCCCCGCGGCTGCGGTCTCCCTCGAGCTCGGCGCCCGTGCCGGGGCGCACACCCCGGTGAGCGCCTGCGCCTCCGGTGCCGAGGCCATGGGCTTCGCGCTGGAGATGATCCGCAACGGCCGCGCCGACGTGGTCGTCGCCGGTGGCACCGAGGCGGCCGTGCACGCGCTGCCGATCGCCGGGTTCGCCGCCATGCAGGCCCTGTCGACCCGCAACGACGACCCCGAGCGCGCCTCGCGCCCCTACGACACCGGCCGCGACGGCTTCGTCCTCGGGGAGGGCGCCGGCGTGATCGTGCTCGAGAGCGAGGAGCACGCCAAGGCCCGCGGCGCCCGCATCTACGCCGAGCTCGGCTCGGTCGGGATGTCCGCGGACGCCCACCACATCGCCGCCCCCGAGCCCAACGGCGCCGGCGCCTCCCGCGCCATGCGCGAGGCGGTCGAGCGGGCAGGCCTGACGGCCAGGGACATCGTCCACATCAACGCGCACGCCACCTCCACCCCGGTGGGTGACGTCGCGGAGTCCAACGCCATCCGCCGCGCCTTCGGCGACGACGCGGACGGTATGCCGGTCAGCGCCACCAAGTCGATGACCGGCCACCTCCTCGGCGCCGCCGGCGCCCTGGAGAACGTCCTGACCATCCTGGCCGTCCACCACCGCGTGGCGCCGGCCACGATCAACCTCGACGACTTCGACCCGGAGATCCAGCTCGACGTCATCCACGGCGAGCACCGCAAGCTGCCGCAGGGTGACATCGCGGCGCTGAACAACTCCTTCGGGTTCGGCGGCCACAACGTCGCCCTGACCGTGAAGAGCATCTGATGACCGCACGCATGCCGAGCGAGGCCGCCCAGGCGGCCGCCACCGCCACCCGGCCGAAGATCGACCGCGAGAACGACCCGCGCAACCCGCGCAAGCGGCTCGAGGCGTTCTTCGACCCGGGCACCCTGGAGCTGATCACCCCCGAGGACACCAGCGGCATGCTCGCCGGCGTCGGCAGGGTCCGCGGCACCAGGGCCGTCGCGTTCGCCTCCGACGCCACCATCCAGGGCGGCGCCATGGGCGTCGACGGCTGCAAGGTCATCCTCGTCGCCTACGAGCGGGCCCTGGTCGACGGCGTGCCCGTCGTGGGTCTGTGGCACTCCGGCGGCGCGCGCCTGGCCGAGGGCGTCGTCTCCCTGCACGCGGTCGGCGAGGTCTTCGCGATCATGACCCGCGCGTCGGGCAAGATCCCGCAGATCTCGGTCGTCATCGGCGCCGCCGCCGGTGGCGCGGCCTACGGCCCGGCGCTGACCGACATCGTCATCCTCGGCCCGGACGGCCGCGTCTTCGTCACCGGCCCGGACGTGGTCCGCTCAGTGACCGGCGAGAACGTCGATGCGCTGCGCCTCGGCGGCCCGGAGCCGCACGGCCGCCGCTCCGGCGTGGTCCACGTGGTCACCTCCTCCACCGAGGAGGCGCTCGAGCGGGGCCGCCTCATGTGCGCGCTGCTGGGCGACCAGGGCAAGCTCGACGTCGCCTCGGTCGAGGACCGCGACCTGGCCGAGACCTTCCCCGAGTCGGCCAAGCGTGCCTACGACGTGCACCCGCTCGTGGCCAACGTCCTCGACCACGGCGAGGACAGCATCGAGCTGCACCCGAAGTGGGCACCGAACATCACCACCACGCTCGGGCGCTTCGGCGGCCGGACCGTGGGCGTCATCGCCAACAACCCGATGCGCCTCGGTGGCTGCCTCGACTCGGCCTCGGCCGAGAAGGCCGCGCGCTTCGTGCGCATGTGCGACGCGTTCGGCGTGCCCCTGATCGTGCTGGTCGACGTGCCCGGCTACCTGCCCGGCGTCGGCCAGGAGTGGGACGGCGTCGTGCGCCGTGGGGCCAAGCTGCTGCACGCGTTCGGTGAGTCGGTGGTCCCCCGCGTCACCCTGGTGACCCGCAAGACCTACGGCGGCGCCTACATCGCGATGAACTCCCGCTCGCTCGGCGCGACCCGCGTCTTCGCCTGGCCGACCGCCGAGATCGCCGTGATGGGTGCTGTCGCCGCGGTGCGCATCCTGCACCGCCGGCGGCTGGCCGAGGTGCCCGAGGAGGACCGCACCCAGGTCGAGAACGAGCTGGCCCTGGAGCACGAGAAGCTGGCCGGCGGCCTGCCGCGCGCGGTCGACATCGGCGTCATCGACGAGGTCGTCGAGCCGACCAAGACCCGCTCGGCCCTGGCCCGCGCGATCGCCGAGGCACCGCAGCGCCGGGGCCACCACGGCAACATCCCGCTGTAACGCGGACCCGTCCACACAGCGCGAAGGGTTGGCCACATCCGGATGTGGTCAACCCTTCGGCGTACGGGGTCGTGGCCCGACGTTGGCGTCAGCCGACGGGCGCAGGGGCACTTGGCTCCCCGATCCCGCCGGCTGACAAGCTCATTCCCGTCTCACCCCACCTTGTGCAGCCAGCGCACGGGAGCCCCGTCACCGGCATACCGGAAGGGCTCGAGCTCCTCGTCCCAGGCGGCCCCGAGCAGCAGGTCGACCTCGTGGGCGAGCACCTCGGGATTGCCCTTGCTGATGGCGATCGCGGTGCGCAGCCGGTCCTCGTTGACCACCGCGTCACCGCTGGCGGACGTCCACGCATGGTGGATGCCCAGGCGCGGGGTGTGCGACCAGCGCGAGCCATCGCAGCCGGGGCTGGGCTCCTCGGTCACCTCGTAGCGCAGGTTGTCCCAGCCGCGCAGGGCGCTGGCGATGCGCCCGCCGGTGCCGGCCTCGCCGGTCCAGGACAGCTCGGTGCGCAGGAGGTTTGGCCCGGCTGGCTGG
>NZ_DASVZH010000200.1:0-2589 GCF_036391795.1 Oryzihumus sp. | reverse complement strand
CACGGAGGGGGAGGTGACCAGGCGGGTGATGCCGTAGGCGCCGAGTACGCCGGTGAGGGTCTCGGCGCGGGCCTGGCCGGGGGCGTCGAGCGGGCGCAGTGGGTCGGGTTCGGACCAGGCGGAGCGGCCGACGGCGTGGGCGTGGCGCACGAGCACCAGCGGCCAGGTGGCCAGCCGGCCGGCCGTCGAGGCGCGGACCAGGGCCCGGAGCTGGTCGCGGTCGCGGGCGTAGTGCAGCCGGTCGGAGGCCTCGGCCACCGGCAGCCAGGCGACCTCGTCGATCTCGTTGACCAGGGCACCGTCACCGCCGGTGACCTCGGCGGCCCAGTAGCGGACCTCCTTGGTCGCCAGCTCGCCGGCCTTGTCCAGGAACGTGTACGACGCCGGCGGCAGCGGCCTGCCCAGGCGCACCTGCAGCCCGGTCTCCTCCCACGTCTCCCGGACCGCGCAGGTCGGCCACTCCTCGTCGGGGTCGAGCTTGCCCTTGGCCCAGGCCCAGTCGTCGTAGGCGGGGCGGTGCACCAGCAGCACCTCGAGCTCGCCGTCGCGCAGCCGCCACGGCAGGGTGCCGGCAGCCGCGACCGGGCGCGCCGCAGCGCTCCCCACGGGTGGCGCCGCGACCTCGCCGGGAGAGACCCCCTCGGTCACCGGCGGCGGGCCTTGCGCCGGCGCCGTGCGTGCTGGTCGATCAGGCCCTCCTGGTAGTCGTTGAGCGGCAGCCCGTCGGGGCCGACGTGGTGGCGGGTCCAGCGCCCGTCGCCGGCCAGGTGCCAGCTCGAGGTCTCATCGCTCATGCCACGCGACATCAGCGCCTGCACGTCGGCGATGTGCCCGGGGTCGGACAGGCGCACCAGGCACTCCACCCGCCGGTCGAGGTTGCGGTGCATCATGTCGGCGCTGCCGATGTAGGCCTGGGTCTCGCCGCCACCGCCGAAGATGAACACCCGCGAGTGCTCCAGGAACCGGCCCAGGATCGAGCGGACCCGGATCGTCTCGGACAGGTCGGGCACCCCGGGGCGCAGCGCGCAGATGCCGCGGACGAACACGTCGACCTCGACGCCGGCGCGGGAGGCGCGGTAGAGCGCGTCGATGACCGCCTCGTCGACGATCGAGTTGACCTTGATCCCGACGTAGCCGCCACGCCCGGCGTTGACGTGCTCGATCTCCTCGTCGATGAGGTCGACCAGCCCCGAGCGCACCGAGCGTGGCGCGACGAGCAGGCGCTTGAACCGGGAGCGCGGGGCGAAGCCGGAGAGCTGGTTGAACAGCCGGGTCAGGTCCTCCCCGACCTGCGGGTCGCAGGTGAGCAGGCCGAGGTCCTCGTAGAGCCGGGCGGTCTTGGGGTTGTAGTTGCCGGTGCCGATGTGGCAGTAGCGGCGCAGCCCCTCGGCCTCCTGGCGCACGACGAGGGAGAGCTTGGCGTGGGTCTTGAGCCCGACGATGCCGTAGACGACGTGGACGCCGGAGTGCTCGAGCTTGCGCGCCCAGGAGATGTTGTTCTGCTCGTCGAAGCGGGCCTTGATCTCGACCACGGCCAGGACCTGTTTGCCGGCCTCGGCGGCGTCGATGAGCGCGTCGACGATGGGGGAGTCGCCGGAGGTGCGGTAGAGGGTCTGCTTGATCGCCAGCACCCGCGGGTCGGCGGCGGCCTGCTCGACGAAGGACTGCACCGAGGTCGAGAACGAGTCGTAGGGGTGCTGCAGCAGCACGTCCTTGGACCGCATCGCGGCGAGGATGTCCGAGGGCTGGGAGGTCTCCACCGCCGACAGGTCGGGGTGGGTCTTGGGCACGAACGGCGGGAACTTCAGCTCCGAGCGCTCGAGGTCGGCCAGCAGCTCCAGCCCGGTCAGGTCCAGCGGCGTGGGCAGGCGGTAGACCTCGCCCTCGTGGACGCCGAGCTCGCGCACGAGCAGGTCCATGACGTGGTCGTCCATGTCGTCGCCGACCTCGAGGCGCACCGGCGGGCCGAACCGGCGCCGGGTGAGCTCCTTCTCCAGCGCGGCGAGGAGGTTCTCGGCGTCGTCCTCCTCGACCTCCAGGTCCTCGTTGCGGGTGACCCGGAAGGTGAAGTGCTCGCGCACCTCCATGCCGGGGAAGAGCTGGTCCAGGTGGGCGGCGATGACGTCCTCGAGCGGCACGAACCGGGCGTGGTAGAGGTCGGCCAGCGGCGAGTCGGTGACCTGCGCCGACGGCCCGACGGGGATGAACCGGGGCAGCAGCGGCGGCACCTTGACCCGGGCGAAGTGCTCGTTGCCGGTCTTGGTGTTGACCAGCACCACGGCCAGGTTGAGCGAGAGCCCGGAGATGTAGGGGAACGGGTGGGCCGGGTCGACCGCCAGCGGGGTGAGCACCGGGAAGACCTGCTCGCGGAACATCCCGTGCAGGACCTCCCGCTCGGTCTCGGCCAGCTCCTCCCAGCGCACGATGGTGATGCCCTCGTCGGCCAGAGCGGGGCGCACCGACTTCTCGAAGGTGTCGGCGTGCATCCACATCAGCTCGTGCGCGACCAGGCTGATCTGCTCGAGCACCTCGCGCGGCTCCAGCCCGGAGGCCGAACGCATCGCCAGGCCGGTGGCGATCCGGCGCTTG
>NZ_DASVZH010000199.1:0-4220 GCF_036391795.1 Oryzihumus sp. | reverse complement strand
GCAGCACCTGCTCGGCCTGGTCGTCACGGGTGTGCCCCAGCAGGACGCGGGCGGCGCCCAGCCGGTCCGCGGCCCGCTCCAGGGCGGTGTACCGCGCCCGCCTCGCCTCCGCCTCGGGGCCGCTCCCGCCGTCGGCGACCTGCACCCTCACGACCTCGACCGGCTCGAGGCCGAGCGCCCGGCACTGCCCGGCGGCCGCCTCGGCGACCCCGGCAGACCCGGGCTGGAGCTGGTGGTCGACGACCACGGCGCCGGCGACCACGCCGAGCCGGGGCGCCTCGAAGGCGACGGCGGCAGCCAGGGCCAGGGAGTCGGCGCCCCCGCTGCACCCGACGAGCACGCGGCTGCCGGGGCCGGCCTCGGCGAGCGCCGGTCGGACCGCCACCCGGGTCGCGGCGACGGCCGGGTGGGGTCCGGTCATCCGTGGACGCGCGTGACCCAGGCCTGCGGGTCCTCGATCTCGGCGGGTCGGGGCAGGGTCTCCGGCGAGGACCACACGGCGTTGAAGCCGTCGAGGCCGACCCGGTCGGTGACCGCGCGCACGAAGGTGGCGCCGTCGCGGTACTGCCGCATCTTGGCCTCCAGGCCGAGCAGGCGCCGCAGCAGCCGGTCGATGCTGCCCGCGCCCTCGCGGCGGCGCTGGAACTTGACCCGGATCTGCTCCACGGTCGGCACGACCTGGGGGCCCACGTCGTCCATGACCACGTCGGCGTGGCCCTCGAGCAGCGACATCACCGCGGTCAGGGCCGCGATCTTGTCCCGCTGCTCCTGGGTGGTCATCAGCTCGGTCAGGCCGGTGCCCCCGGCCCGGAACGCCTGCGGCAGGTTCTGCACCAGCTGCTCCAGGCGGGCGCCCAGCTGGTCGGGGTCGGGCATGAGGTCCAGCGAGAGCTCGCGGGCCCGGTCGATGAGGTGCTGGCGCAGCCACGGCACCGCGGTGAACTGCACCCGGTGGGTCTCCTCGTGCAGGCACACCCACAGCCGGAAGTCGGCGGGGTCGACCCCCAGCTCGGCCTCGGCCTGGACCACGTTGGGGGCGATGAGGAGCAGGCGCGGGGTGCCGTCCGGGGCGAGGTCGTACTGCCCGAGCACCTTGGTCGCGAGGAACGACATCAGGGCGCCGGTCTCGCCGCCGGTGACCTTGCCGCCGACGGTCGCAACGGTGGCGGAGGACGGCCCGGAGCGGCGCGAGGCCATGGCCTGCACGACCGGGGTGAGCATCCCGCGCAGCGAGTCGACGTTGGCGTCGATCCAGCCGGGGCGGTCCACGACGAGGGCGGCGTCGCCGGCGGGGGCGTGCAGGCGGGCGGTGTCCGCCACCGGCTGCCTGCTCCGCTGGGCCGCGTCACGCAGCGCGGCGACCGCCGCGACAGCCTCCGCGGGGCTGACCCTTGGCCCCGCGGGCACGAGCCGGCGGCCCGTCGCCTTGGCGAAGTCCCAGTCGACGTAGCCGGGGTCAGTGCCCGCAGCGGGTCCGGTGCTCGTTGCCATGCCCATGCCTCCACCGTAGGGGGGCGTCATCGACAGCCGCAGGTCGCGAGTGTCGCTACGAAGGCGTCCAACGCTGCCCTGGCGTTCAGCGTTCCCCCGCCGGGGGGCACCGCGTCGGCCAGGACGACGAAGGTCAGCAGCCGGCCGTCGCGGTCGACGACCGTGCCGGCCAGGCTGCTCACGCCGGTGAGGGTGCCGGTCTTGGCGCGGGCGATCCCGGCGGCCACCCGGGTGGCCGGCGTGTGGAACCGGTCGTGCAGCGTGCCGGTCAGGCCGGCCACGGGCAGCGCCGCGACGACGGCCTCCAGGCCGGGGTCCTTGCCTCGCGAGGCCAGGGTCAGCACGTCACCGATGACCCCGGCCGGCACGGTGGTGCCGCGGCTCAGGCCGGAGCTGTCGACCAGGCGCACCCCGGCGACGGAGATGCCCCGGGCCCGGAGCGAGGCCAGCACCCACGCCGCCACCGTGGGGAAGTCGGGGCGATGCCCGGTGCGGACCGCCACCTGCCGGGCCAGCGACTCGGTCAGGGCGTTGTCGCTGTCGGCCAGGGCCAGCGAGAGCAGCTCGCCCAGGGTCGCCGACTCGACCTGGCCGAGGACCGCGGCACCGGCGCGAGCGGTGGTCCGGGTCACCGCGGGCGCGACCGTCAGGCCCAGGGCGCGCAGCCGACCGGCCAGCGCGGTGGCGGCACTGACGGCCGGGTCGGCCGGCGCCGGGTGGCCGGAGGTCGCGCGCTGGGAGGACAGGCCGAGCGTGGCCACCGCACCGGTGAGCCCGAGGTCGATGTCCGGTCCCAGCCAGCCGGGCGCGTAGGCGGGCCCACGCGCCCAGGTGTCGTCGAGCCCGAGCCGGACGCTGCTCAGGCCCTGCTCGTGCACGGCCGTCGCCACCTGCCGGGCGAGGTCGAGCAGCCCGGCCCGGCCGGCGACCGCATCGGGGTTCCCGTTGCCCGGGCCGAGCAGCATGTCGCCCCCGGCCACGAGGACCAGGTCGGCCGGGCCGGCGCCCTGGACCACCTTGGTGGTCATCCGCTGCGACAGGTCCGCGGCCCGGGCGATCGCGGCCGCGGTCAGCAGCTTGGCCGTCGACGCGGGGGCCCGTGGCACCTCGGGGGCGAGGTCGAGCAGGTGGCCGCCGGTCAGGCCGTCCCGGATGGTCACGCTCACCTGCCGGCCGAGGCGGGGGTCGTGGAGCCGGCCGTTCACCGCGGCGAGCAGCCCCTGGGCGGTCGGCGCTGGGGCCAGGGAGTCCACCTCGGGCAGCGGCCCGGCGGCCGAGGCCGGCGCGACCGGCACGGCCACGGACGGGATCGGTGAGGGGGAGGGCGTGGGCCGGCCACCCGGCATACCGGCTGCGGCGCTGCGCGGCGCCGCCTCGGTGAGCAGGCCCGGCACGACGTCGTGCACGTCGAGGGTGACGTAACCGGCGAGCAGCGCGACCACGGCTGCCGCGACGCCCAGCTGACGGCGCAACGAACCCCCCTCGAACCGGATTTGCACTGGTACGGGACACTTGGCGGCGAGCCTAAGCCAGATCGCTGAGACCCGTGAAAGGGCACACACGTGGAATTCGACGTCACCATCGAGATCCCGCAGGGACACCGCAACAAGTACGAGGTGGACCACGCGACGGGCCGCATCCGGCTGGACCGCCTGCTGTTCACGTCCACGCGCTACCCGGCGGACTACGGCTACGTCGAGGACACCCTCGGTGAGGACGGCGACCCGCTGGACGCCCTGGTGCTGCTGGAGGAGCCCACCTTCCCCGGCTGCTTGGTCTCCGCACGCCCGATCGGCCTGTTCCACATGCGTGACGAGGCCGGTGGCGACGACAAGATCCTGTGCATCCCGGCCGGTGACCCGCGCCAGGCGCACATCACCGAGCTCGAGCACGTCAGCGAGTTCGACCGCCTGGAGATCCAGCACTTCTTCGAGACCTACAAGGACCTCGAGCCGGGCAAGTCGGTCGAGGGCGCCCACTGGGGCGGCCGCGCCGAGGCCGAGAAGATCGTCGCCGAGGCGGTCCAGCGCGCCAAGGACGCCGGCATGACCACGGCCCGCTGGCCGGGGCCGAACCCGGGCCACTGAGCCTCGCGCCCCCTCTGACGCCGAAGGGCGCCCGCCGACCGCGGGCGCCCTTCGCGCATCCGCGGCCGAGCAATCTGGCACGGGCTGGGCGCGCGCCGGTCAGGGGCGGCCGCCGTAGGGCAGCAGGTCGCTGCGGTCCCAGAAGGTGGCGATCCGGACGGTCGCACCGGTGTAGGGCGCCTCGATCATCTCGTCGCCGCCGATGAACAGGCCCACGTGGTGGCTGGTGGGGCCGGTGTCGCCGAAGAAGAGCAGGTCGCCGGGGCGCAGGTCGCTCAGCGGCACGCGGGCGGTCTCGTCCCACTGCGCGCCGGTGTAGTGGGACAGGCTGACTCCCGCCTGGGCCCAGGCGCGCATGGTCAAGCCGGAGCAGTCCCAGGTGCCGGGGCCGGCCGCACCCCACTCGTAGGGGTCGCCGACCTGGGCGCGGGCGAAGGCGATGACGGCGGACACGTCGCCGGACACCGGAGGCGGCGCGCTGGTCACCGGCGGCGCCGGGATGCTGCTCCCGCCACCGCTGTTGCCGCTGCCCGATCCGCCACCGGAGCCGCCGGTGGTGCCTCCGCTGGGCGAACCGCCGCCACCGCTGGAGTGGTGCCTGGCCTGCTCAGCCGCGCGGCGTGCCGCCTCCGCCGCGGCGGC
>NZ_DASVZH010000198.1:0-26127 GCF_036391795.1 Oryzihumus sp. | reverse complement strand
GGGTCCCGCGCCGTGGCGGGGGCCAGGGCGCGGGTGGCCTCGGGCTCGCGCATCTTCGTCGAGGGCCGCCACGACGCCGAGCTGGTGGAGAAGGTCTGGGGCGACGACCTGCGCATCGAGGGCGTCGTCGTCGAGCTGCTCGAGGGCGTGGACGACCTCGCTGCCGTGATCCGGGACTTCGACCCTGGCCCGACCCGCCGCATGGGGGTGCTGGTGGACCACCTCGTCCCCGGCACCAAGGAGAGCCGGCTGGTCCAGGAGGCGCGCTCGCTGCGCCGCCAGGCGCCATACGTGAAGATCCTGGGGCACCCGTACGTCGACGTCTGGCAGTCGGTGCGCCCGCAGCGGCTGGGCTGGGAGGCGTGGCCGGTCATCGCCCGCGGCCAGTCGTGGAAGCACGGGATCACCGCCGCGCTGGGCTGGCCGCACGAGAGCCAGGCCGACATCGCGCACGCGTGGAAGCGGATCCTGGGCACGGTGCGCACCTACGCCGACCTCGAGCCGACCCTGCTGGCCAGCGTCGAGGAGCTGATCGACTTCGTGACCGCCCCCGAGGGCGAGTAGAGCGGACCGATGTCCCGCAGGAGCCGGTCGCGCGCTCCTACGATGGCGGCAGACCGCCCACCACGAGGGGACCCCATGACCGAGTCGCCGCAGGACGTTCCGCCGCAGTCGCAGGGCCAGCCGCCCCCGCAGGGTGGGTACCCGCCCGTGCCCTACCCCGGGTATGCCGTGCAGCCGCCGCTGAGCCCCGGGGACGCGCGGATGTGGGCGCTGTTCGCCCACCTCGGCGGCACGTTCCTGTCCTTCCTCGTGCCGCTGGTGATCTACCTCGTCTACAAGGACCGGGACCCGTTCGTGCGCCGGCACTCCTCCCAGGCGCTGAACTTCCACATCACGCTGTTCATCGTCTACCTCGTGTCGATCCCGTTGATGTTCATCATCATCGGCTTCTTCACGTTCCTCGCGGCGGCGATCTGCGCCATCGTCTTCACGATCATGGCGGCGATCGCGGCCAACGCCGGGCGTGACTACACCTACCCGCTGGCCATCCAGTTCGTGCACTGAGGCGGTCAGACGCCGAGCAGCCGCCGCACCACGGTGTCGGCGAGCAGCCGCCCGCGCCGGGTGAGCACGACCCGGCGTGGGCGCATCGCGCTCGGTCCGTCGACGAGGCCGTCGGCGATCAGGCCGGCCACCGCCTCGCGCCCCTCGGGGCGCAGGTCCGCGATCGGCAGGCCCTCGACCAGCCGGACGCCGAGGAGCACCCGCTCGTCGTAGCGCTGCTCGTCGGTGAGCAGCTCACGCCCGGCTGCCGGTGACTGACCGGAGGCGAGCCGCCCGGCAAAGGCGTTGGGGTGCTTGACGTTCCACCACCGCACCCCACCGACGTGGCTGTGTGCGCCGGGGCCGACGCCCCACCAGTCGCCCTCGGCCCAGTAGCCCTCGTTGTGTCGGCAGCGGTCCTGCGGGGTGCGGGCCCAGTTGCTCACCTCGTACCAGCCGAAGCCGGCCGCGGTGAGCACCTCGTCGGCCACCTCGTACTTGACCGCCTCGTCGTCGTCCTCCGGCGCGGGCACCTGTCCGCGGCGCACCTGGGCGGCGAGCTTGGTGCCCTCCTCGACGACCAGGGCGTAGGCCGAGACGTGGTCCGGCTCCAGGGCCACGGCCGCCTCCAGGCTGGTGCGCCAGTCCCCCAGCGACTCCCCGGGCGTGCCGTAGATGAGGTCCACGCTCACCTGCAGCCCGGCCTCCCTGGCGGCGGTGACCGCCCGGGCCACGTTGGCCGGGTCGTGGGTGCGCTCGAGCGTGCGCAGCACGTGCGGCACCGCGGACTGCATGCCCAGGCTCACCCGGGTGAACCCGCCCTCGGCCAGGGTCGCCAGCGCCTGAGGGGTCACCGAGTCAGGGTTGGCCTCGGTGGTCACCTCCGCGCCGTCAGCCAGCCCGAACCGCTGCCGTATGCCGTCCAGCACCTTCACGAGGTCGCCCGCGGCGAGCATCGTGGGGGTGCCTCCCCCGACGAACACGGTCTGCGCGTGCGGCGCGCGGGCGCCAAGGACCTTCGCGGCGAGGTCGAGCTCGGCCAGGGCCGCGTCGGCGTAGGTCGCCACGCTGGCGCCGTCGACGCCGAGCTCGGTCAGCGTGTAGGTGTTGAAGTCGCAGTAGCCGCAGCGCACGGAGCAGAACGGCACGTGGACGTAGACGCCGAAGGGGTGCTCGCCCAGCCGGGCCAGCGCGTCGGCCGGGAGCTCCCCCGTGGTCGGGGCAGGCTCCCCCAGGGGCAGGGCACTCGGCATACCGCCGATTCTCCCATCTCGCGGGGAGCCGGCCGCGCCGCGGTCAGCCGGTGTGGCTGAGCACGCCGTAACGCTCCCGGGTGCGCAGCGCCCACGCCGAGACCGGCACGCTCAGCGCCCCGGCGGCGATGATCACGGCCGCGAGGACGGCCCAGCCGATCGCGCCGCCGTTGATGCACAACGCCACCGACAGCGAGGGCGCGATGACGTTGGACAGCGAGAAGCCCATGCCGGAGAAGCCCTGGTACTGCCCCTGCCGCTCGCGCGGGGCCAGGCCCATCTGGACGCCCCACTGGCCGCCGGAGCCGACCATCTCGCCGACGACGTGGACGAGGGCTCCGCCGCAGAGCAGGGCCACGGCCAGCCACGTCGGCCGCCCCGCGGCGAGGGCAACCAGGCCGAAGCCGGCGCCGATCCAGAACCCGCCGGTGCGCAGCGCCTTCGCGGCCGCCATCACCGTGTCGGCGCCCCGCGACAGGCGCACCTGGAAGATCGCGACCATCACGGTGTTGATCATCAGCGTCACCGCCACGAGCGACTTCGGGGCCTGCGTCGAGTGCGCGATCCACAACGGCATCGCGACCTCGATGATGACGAAGTGCATCGCGAAGATGCCGGTGAGGACGGTCATCAGGACGAACGGGATGTCGCGCAGCACCTGCAGCCGCGGCTCACCGGCCGCGCGCAGCGGCGCTTTCTCCAGGTGCGGCAGCCGGGCGACCGCGAACGAGTTGACGATGCAGGTCAGGCTGTTGAACGCGAAGACCGACAGGTAGGCCCACGGCTTGTCGATGGTCAGCGCGAGACCGCCGAGCGCCCCGCCGACGGAGATGCCGACGTTGGTGACCGCCCGCAGGTAGGCCTTGAAGCGCACCCCCTGGCCACCTTCGGCGATCCGGGCGATGACGCCGTTGCGCACGGCCCCGGCGCCCCGGTCGAAGAACGCCTCGAGCATCAGCACGCCGGCCAGCGCCCAGATGTTGTGGGTGAAGAGCAGGCCGAGGGTGGCGATGCCGGTCGCCAGGGTCATCCAGCGCAGCAGCTCCCGCGGACCCCGGACGTCACCGAGGTGCCCGATCGGGACCTGCACGAACAGCGCCACCACGGCGGCCGCGCTGAGCGCCAGGCCGACCTGCGAGGCGGGGATGTGCACGATGCGCGTGAAGTACAGGGCGAACGTCGTGGTGATCGCACCGTTGCCCATCGTGTTGACCAGCGTGGCCCCGGCCAGGATGCGCAGGTTGGGGTCGATCGGGATCCCCTTGTGCGTCAACGGTTTCACGGCGGCAGTTCCGGCCACGCTCACGAGTGCGCTCCCCCTCGGTCGATTTATCTTGACATCAAGATATCTGAGGTGGAACCGGGGATCCACCCTTTTGGCGCACCTTCGGTATGCCGTGTGGCTCAGCCCATGGGTACGCCACGGAAGCGCCTGGCCGCCACGCGCTCGGCATGCACGCGCATCGCGTCGGCAAGGTCGAGCTCACCCGCGGCCGCGGCGTCGAGCAACGCCTGCATCGCCACCGGCGCGTCCCGGTCGAACGCGTCGAGCACCGTGGCCCCGTGGGCAGGACGGCGGACCACCGCGACGGGCATCCCGGCCGTGAGGACTCCGGGGCGCACGACGCGCAGGTAGGCGCCGGGCGCACCGTGCAGGGTGAAGCGTCGGACCCACCGCTCCTCTTCCATGCGGCGCTGGAAGGTGGCGCACGGGATGCGCGGCATGGTGACCTCGACGACGACGGCGCCCTCGCCCTCGCCGATGCGCCACTGCTCGCCGATCAGGGCGTGGGTGACGTCCAGGCCCTGCGTCGTGAGGTTCTCCCCGAACAGACCGGGCGCCACCTCACGGCCGAGCTCGGCCGACCAGGACCGCGCGTCCTCCGCGGCGTAGGCGTAGAGCGCCTTGTCGGGGCCACCGTGGTGCCTGGTGTCCATCTGCCGGTCGCCCTCCAGGCCGAGCGGCCCGACACCGACAGGCCCCGCGACCGGGCGCTTGTCGATGGCCGTCTCTCCGCCCTTCGGTGTGGGCAGGAGCCCGTGGACGCGGTTGACGGCGAGCAGCGAGGGCATGGCCATCAGTCTCCCGCCCACCCCCGACCTGGACCACCGACTTTCGCCGGGGCTCCCCCGACCGGACACCCGGCGACCCGCGTTTCCACGCTCCGGGGCCGCAGGAACGCGGGCCAAGGCGTGTTCGGTCAGGTTTGGCGGAAGGGTGCTCGCGGCCGTCAGGCGCGGTCGAGGGCCAGGTCGAAGACCTGCCGGCCGACGGCCAGCCCCTTGCGCTCGAACCGGGTCATCACCCGGCCCTCGAAGCGCGGCGCGAAGCCGCCGCGGGGGTCCGACCCGGAGGTGAGCCGGCCGGCATACCGGTTGGTCAGGTGCGGTGACGCCTCGGCCACGTCGCGCATCTGCAGGGCGTAGTCGGCCCAGTCCGTGGCCAGGCGCCAGATGCCTTGCGGCGCAAGGCATCCGGCGACCAGGTCGGCGAGCTCGGGGGTGACCAGCCGGCGCTTGACGTGACGGCTCTTGTGCCACGGGTCGGGGAAGAAGACCCAGACCTGCTCGACCGACCCCCGCGGGAGCATCGTGCCCAGCACGTCGACCGCGTCGGCCTGCACCACGCGCACGTTGGTCAGGCCCTGGGCACCGACCTTGGCGAGGGTCTGCGCGACGCCCGGGCGGTAGACCTCGACGGCCAGGAAGTCGGCCTCGGGACGGGCCGCCGCGGCGTGCACCACGGCGTCACCCGCACCCGAGCCGACCTCGACGACCAGCGGCGCAACGCGCCCGAACACCGCGGCGGCGTCGAGGCGGTGCTCCGGAGCCACCGAGGTGCGGGCCACCCCTCGCGGGACGTCGAGCAGGAGCTCGTCGGCGTAGCGGTCCCAGGCACCCTGGTGCCGGGCGTTGAGCCGGCCGTCGAGGCGCGAGAAGGAGACGGTGCGGCGGCGGAAGGGCTGGTCGAGCCCTTCCGCCGCAGCCACGGGTGCAGCGTCGGTCACGGCAACGGGTGGCGGGCTACTTCTTGGCCTTGTCGGCCGCCCCCGCGTCGTTGGACAGCGCGGCGATGAAGGCCTCCTGCGGCACCTCGACGCGGCCGACCATCTTCATCCGCTTCTTGCCTTCCTTCTGCTTCTCGAGCAGCTTGCGCTTGCGGGTGATGTCACCGCCGTAGCACTTGGCCAGCACGTCCTTGCGGATGGCGCGGATGGTCTCGCGGGCGATGATGCGCGCGCCGATGGCGGCCTGGATGGGCACCTCGAACTGCTGCCGCGGGATGAGCTCGCGCAGCTTGCTCGCCATCATCACGCCGTAGCTGTAGGCCTTGTCCTTGTGCACGATCGCGCTGAACGCGTCGACCTGCTCGCCCTGGAGCAGGATGTCGACCTTGACCAGGTCGGCCTCCTGCTCACCGTCGGGTTCGTAGTCGAGAGAGGCGTATCCGCGGGTGCGCGACTTCAGCTGGTCGAAGAAGTCGAAGACGATCTCGGCCAGCGGCAGCGTGTAGCGCATCTCGACGCGCTCCTCGGACAGGTAGTCCATGCCGCGCAGCGTGCCGCGCCGCTGCTGGCACAGCTCCATGATCGCGCCGATGAACTCGCTCGGCGCCAGCACCGTGGCGCGGACGACCGGCTCGCGCACCGAGGCGATCTTGCCGTCGGGGAACTCGCTGGGGTTGGTGACGACGACCTCCTTGCGGTCGTCCATCGTCACGTCGTAGACCACGTTGGGCAGCGTCGAGATGAGGTCGAGGTCGAACTCGCGCTCGAGCCGCTCGCGCACGATCTCCAGGTGGAGCATGCCGAGGAAGCCGACGCGGAAGCCGAAGCCCAGCGCCGCCGAGGTCTCGGGCTCGTAGACCAGGGCCGCGTCGTTGAGCTTGAGCTTGTCGAGGGCGTCGCGCAGGTCGGGGTAGTCCGAGCCGTCGATCGGGTAGAGCCCGGAGAAGACCATCGGCTTGGGGTC
Source organism: Oryzihumus sp. (assembly GCF_036391795.1). Lineage (GTDB taxonomy): Bacteria > Actinomycetota > Actinomycetes > Actinomycetales > Dermatophilaceae > Oryzihumus. The sequence continues at coordinate 19,855 of NZ_DASVZH010000198.1, read as the reverse complement.
GCGGTAGCCGCCGAGCGACTCCGCAGCCGGCTTCGCCGCGTTCGTGACGGTGTCACCCACCCGCGACTGGCGCACGTCCTTCACGCCGGTGATGAGGTAGCCCACCTCTCCCACGCCGAGGCCCTTGGACGGCATCGGCTCGGGCGAGATGACGCCGATCTCGAGCAGCTCGTGGGTCGCCCGCGTGGACATCATCGAGATCTTCTCGCGGGGGTTGAGGTTGCCGTCGACGACCCGAACGTAGGTGACGACACCGCGGTAGGTGTCGTAGACGGAGTCGAAGATCATGGCGCGGGCCGGCGCGTCGGCGTCACCGACCGGGGCCGGCAGCTGCTGCACGATCTGGTCGAGCAGCGGCTCGACGCCCATGCCGGTCTTGCCGGAGACCTTGAGGCAGTCCTCGGGCTCGCAGCCGATCAGCCCGGCGAGCTCCTCGGCATACTTCTCCGGCTGGGCGGCCGGCAGGTCGATCTTGTTGAGCACCGGGATGATCGTGAGGTCGTTCTCCATGGCCAGGTAGAGGTTGGCCAGGGTCTGCGCCTCGATGCCCTGCGCGGCGTCGACCAGCAGCACCGCGCCCTCGCACGCGGCCAGCGAGCGCGACACCTCGTAGGTGAAGTCGACGTGGCCGGGCGTGTCGATCATGTTGAGGCAGTAGGTGGTGTTGTCGACCTCCCAGGGCATGCGCACGGCCTGGGACTTGATCGTGATGCCGCGCTCGCGCTCGATGTCCATGCGGTCGAGGTACTGCGCGCGCATCGCCCGCTCGTCCACGACGCCGGTGATCTGCAGCATCCGGTCGGCCAGCGTCGACTTGCCGTGGTCGATGTGGGCGATGATGCAGAAGTTCCGGATGAGGTCCGGCGGCGTCGCGTGGGGCTGCAGCGCGGTGCGGGCCATGGGTGACACGGTCGGGCTTACCTCATCTGGTCTCGGGTGCGAACACCACAGTGTTTCATGCCCGCACCCCTGCCCGGACCAGACCGCCGCGGTATGCCGTGCCACGCACCCGCCGCATCCGGTGACCGCGTCACCGGCGCCGGGTCAGCCGGTGGCGGGGTCAGCCGGTGGCGCGCAGGGCCTCGACCACGGCTGCCCGCACGTCGCGGTGGCGCAGGCCGAGCCCGGCGAGCGCCGCGTGGGCAGTGCCACGGTCGAGGCGCAACAGGCCCAGCAGGAGGTGCTCGGTGCCGATCCAGCCGTGCTTGAGGGAGATGGCCTCGCGCACGGCCAGCTCGAGGACCTTGCGGGACTCCGGCGCGAACGGCTTGCGCCCCCTGCGGCCATGCCGGCCCAGGTCCTCCTCGGCGATCGGGTCGCCGAGCCCTCCGCCGAGGTTCGCCTCGACCGAGCGCAGGACCTCGTCCAGGTCGATGCCGATGGCCCGCAGCGCCTCCGCGTCGGACTCCCCCAGCCCGCTCGACCGGCTGTGGCGCTGCGCCTCGACCGCCAGCCGGACCGCCTCGGGCCGGGCACCGAGCCCGGTCATGACCCTCACGGCCAGGCAGTCGGGGTCGTGGAGAAGGGCCAGCAGGAGGTGCTCCGGCTGGATCTCGCCCTGTCGGTCGGCACGGGCCTCCTCCAGGGACTGCACGACCACCTGCCGGGCCCGCTTGGTGAACCGCTCGAACATCACGCCTCCCGATCCGTGCGGCCGCCGAGCAGGCCCCGGCGACCCGAGTGCTTCTTGTGGACGGCCTGGCGACTCACGCCCAGGACGTCGGCGATCTCCTGCCACGACCAGCCCAGCGAGCGGGCGCTGGCCACCTGGGTGGCCTCGAGCTGCTCCAGCAGCCGGCGCAGCGCGGCCACCGCCCGCAGGCCGGTCCGGGGGTCCCCGGCGGCTGCGGCGGTGGCCAGCTTCGTTGCTTCGGACATGCTGTCAACATAAGTTGACAACCGGAACCTGTCAACCCTCGTTGACAGGTGTGCCGAGGAAGGGGCCGCTCTGCCGGCGTTGCAGCCGCGGCACGGCGGCACCAACCTCGGCAGGGCCGAGGGGGTGCCGAGCCTCAGGCGCGGGCGGGGCTGGCGGCGCGCTGGCGACGTTCGAGCAGGCCGGAGACGAGCGCGATACCGAGGCCGGCGACGGCCAGCAGCACACCCACGCGGCTGGGCCACTCGTAGCCGTAGCCGGCGGCGAGCACGAGGCTGCCGAGCCAGGCACCGAGGGCGTTGGCCATGTTGAGCGTGGAGTGGTTGAGCGCGGCGGCCAGCGACTGCCCCTCGTGGGCGACGTCCATGAGCCGGGTCTGGAGCATCGGCACGAGGATCGTGGGCACCAGGCCGAGCAGGAACACTGCCGGCACCGCGGTCCACGGGCTGTGCGCGGCGAAGCCGAACAGCCCCAGGATCACCGCGATCGCGGCCAGGGACAGCACGATCCCCCGCAGGATGCCGCGCTGGGCGACCCGACCGGACAGGAACGCACCGGTGGTCATGCCGACGCCGTAGACGGCCAGGATCACCGGGACGGCGGCCGCGGAGAAGCCCGCGAGCGTGGTCATCGTCGGGGCGATGAAGGAGTAGGTGGCGAACATGCCGCCGAAGCCGACCGTGCCGATGAGCAGGGCCAGCCAGACCTGCAGGCGCCGCAGCGAGCGCAGCTCGGCGGCCATGGACGCGCCGTGGTCGGCCGGCTGGTGCGGGATCCAGGCCCAGGTCGCGGCGACGCAGGCCAGCGCGATGAGCCCGACGAGGGCGTAGGGCCACTGCCAGCCGACGTGCTGGCCGATCCAGGTGGTCAGCGGGACGCCGACGATGTTGGCCACGGTCAGGCCGGCCAGCATCATCGAGACCGCCCACGTGCGACGGTGCGGCTGGACCAGGCTCGCGGCCACGACCGCGCCGATGCCGAAGAACGCCCCGTGCGGCAGGCCGGAGATGAAACGGGCCAGCATCAGCACGGGGTAGCTGGTGGCCAGCGAGGAGCCGATGTTGCCGAGGGCGAAGGCGACCATCAGCGCCAGCAGGACGGTCTTGCGGTTGACCCGGGCGGCGAGCGTGGCGATCAGCGGCGCGCCGACGACGACGCCCAGGGCGTAGGCGGACACGACGTGCCCGGCGGTCGGGATCGAGATGTCCACGCCCCGGGCGATCTCCGGCAGCAGGCCCATCGTGACGAACTCGGTGGTGCCGATGGCGAACCCGCCGATGGCCAGGGCCAGGATCGCCAGGTTGGTGTGCCGGGGCCGGCTCAGGTGCTCCTCTGTCGGGGTCGTCTCCAGGGTGGTGGCGGCCTCGGTCACGTCGCTCTGCTCGCTTCTCGTCGCACTGCTCGATCAGGGTCGGGCGCTCGCTCCGCCCGCAGGGACGAACAACGGCCGGCGCCGATGTCATCCCGCCGACCCGAAACCGGTTGCCCGGCGCCGCGCCGGCTCGGCAGACTCCGGTCGCATGCAGGCACCGGTCCCCGAGGACGTCGACTACCGCCTCACGTCCGCGCGCCCGCAGTGGGAGTCGCTGCCGGCGCACGTCCACGAGGCGGTCGGCCGCCTCGCCGGCAGCCCGGTGCAGCAGGCCTCCGCGGCCGTCACCACCGGTTTCACCGGCGCGTATGCCGGCCGGGTGCGGCTGCGCGACGGCCGCGAGGTCTTCGTCAAGGCCGCCGGTCGGACGACCCCGCACGTCCACGGCGCACTGGAGCAGGAGGCGCGGGTGCTGGCGGCGCTGCCGCACGGCATACCCGCCCCCGAGCTGGTCGGCCACGGCGACAGCGAGGACTGGCGCGTGCTCCTGCTGGGCGCCATCGACGGCCATCTGCCTGGCCACCCCTGGACGCCGGCGGAGGTCGAGGCCGCGCACGAGGCGTGCCTGCGCTTCGCCGAGGCGGGGACGCCCGCGCCGGCGACCCTGGACGTCGGCACGATGGCCGAGGACCTCGACGACCCGCGCATCCACACCACCGCACGGGCCCTGGCCGAGGGCACCTTCGCGCCTCCCGACGGCATCCCCGGCTGGCTCCTGCAGCGCGGGCCGGAGCTGGCCGCCGTGTCGCGCAGCGCGAGCAGCCTGACTGGCCAGAGCCTCGTGCACGGCGACCTGAGGCCGGACAACCTGCTCGTGGACCGGCACGGTTCGGCCTGGATCGTGGACTGGAACTGGGTGGTGACCGGCCCGGCGTGGCTGGACCTCACCGGCCTGCTGCCGCTGATGGCGTGGCAGGGCCTGGACGTCGACGCGCTCATGGCGCGCTCGCCGCTGTTCACCGGGGCCGACCCGGAGGAGGTCGACGCGTTCCTGGCCGTCATCGCGGTCTACATGCTCTCCAGCCTCGACGCCCCGCCGCCTCCCGGGTGCACGGCGGCGCTGCGCCAGCACCAGCACCTCATGGCCCGGGCGTTCCTGGCCATGCTGGGGCGGCGACGCGGCTGGGCCTGAGGGCCGCGGCTAGGTTGTCCGGCATGACCCGATCCCGGATCCTGTCTGCCCTGTCCCGGCTGCTGCGCGGAGGCGCGGCCCGACGGCCGGCGCCGCGCGCCGGCGGCAGCCCGGCATACCCGGGGGACTTCCGCGGCCGGGTGGACGTGCGCTGGGCGCCACGACACGACGACCGCGCCGACCCGGGCGAGATCGTCTGGGCGTGGGTGCCGTTCGAGGAGGACCACGGCCGCGGCAAGGACCGGCCGGTGCTCGTCGTCGGGCGCGACGGGCGGTGGCTCCTCGCGCTGATGCTGACGAGCAAGGACCACGACCAGGACTACGCCGACGAGTACCGCCACGGCCGGACGTGGGTCGACATCGGCACCGGCGCGTGGGACGGCCAGCGGCGCCCGAGCGAGGTCCGCGTGGACCGGGTGCTGCGCCTGGACCCGGCCTCGGTGCGCCGGCAGGGGGCCACGCTGGACGAGCGCCGCTTCCGTGAGGTGGCCTCGGCGATGCGCGCGGTCGGCCGCGCCTGACCGGGCCACCCCGGGCAGCACGAAGGGCCGCCACCTGCGAGAGGTGACGACCCTTGCGCTCAGACTTCAGACCAGCTGGCTCAGAGCGAGGCAGCCTTCTTGGCCATCGCCGACTTCTTGTTGGCGGCCTGGTTCTTGTGGATGACGCCCTTGGACACAGCCTTGTCCAGCTTGGTCGAGGCGACCTTGAGGGCCTCGTTCGCCGCAGTGGCGTCGCCGGTGGCCGCAGCCTCACGGAACTTGCGGATCCAGGTACGGAGCTCGCTCTTGACCGCGCGGTTGCGCTCGGTGCGCTGGGCGTTGGTCTTGATCCGCTTGATCTGGGACTTGATGTTTGCCACGAGGACTCTTTCTCGAAGTTCTGACAGGTCGGTGTTGCCGTTGAGGGCGGCAGCGCGTCTCGGGACTGGGCGTGGGGCACCCGTGGTTGAGCTGCGCTGGGTGGTGCTGCATGCGCACACGACCTAGGCGCGCACGCGACCACCAAATCTAGCAGCGAGGACCGGGCGCGGCCAAAACGCTCAGCGGCCGTGCCGGGCGGCGGTGATGGACAGGATCGCCCGCTCCACCGCGTAGACCGGGTCGCGCCCGCCGCCCTTGACCTCGAAGTCGGCCGCGGCCACCGCCTGGATCGCCGCGCCCAGGCCCTCGGCGTCCCAGCCGTTGATCGAGCGGCGCGCCTTGTCGACCTGCCACGGCGCCATGCCCAGGCTCTTGGCCAGCTGGGCGCTGGAGCCCCGCCCGGCCGAGCCGACCTTGACCAGCATCCGCAGCTGGCTGGCCAGCACCGCGACGATCGGCACCGGGTCGACACCGGTGGCGATGGCGTGGCGCAGCAGGCGCAGCGCCTCCCCCGCCTGCCCGGCGACGGCCGCGTCGGCCACCCGGAAGCCGGTCGCCTCGACCTTGCCGCCGTGGTAGCGCTGGACCACGCCCTCGTCGATGACGCCCTCGGTGTCGGAGACCAGCTGCGCGGCGGCCGCGGCCAGCTCGCGCACGTCCTTGCCGACCGCCTCGATCAGCGCGCGCACGGCGTCGGGGGTGGCCTTGCGCCGGGCGGCCCGGAACTCGTGGGTGATGAAGTCGGCCTTGTCGCGGTCGGTCTTGATCGCCGGGCACTCCAGCACCCGGGCGCCCGACTTCTTCAGCGTGTCGAGGACCTTCTTGCCGCGGGCGCCGCTCTTGTGGGTCACCACGAGCCAGACGTCCTCGGCCGGCGCGGCCAGCAGGTCGAGCAGGTCGGTCTGCAGCTCCTCGGCCGCCTCGTCGAGGTCCTGCACGACGATCACCTTGGCCCCGCCGAACAGGCTCGGGCTGGCATGGATCGCGATCTCGCCGGCGGAGTAGGTCTGCGCCGCCAGCCGGATCACCTCGATGCCGGGCTGGGCGGCGCGCAGCTGCTCCAGGGTGGACGCCAGCGCGCGTTCGGCCAGCACCCCCTCGGGCCCGGAGATGAGCACGTATGCCGGCACGGAGGGTGCGGTGGCAGCGATCGTCACAGGGCCCAGCCTTTCACGCCGCGCCGACACCGCGCGCCAACCCCGCCGCCCACGTGAGCCGCCCACGTGAGCCTGCCGACGGCGAGCCGGGGCACACGTGGCCGGCCGGAGAGCCGAAGGGGAAGGTCAGTCGAAGGAGAGGGTCGCGGCGCCGGAGGCCTCGAGGCCGAGCAGGGACAACCGGGCGGCCACGACGTCGGGCTCGACCTCGAAGTGGTCGGCCAGCTCCTCCACGCTCAGCCCGGCGTCGACGCCGTCGCGCAGCTCCTCGTCCTCCTCGGCCGACCACGCCCGCCCCTGGGTCACGGCGGTCCGCGGCGAGCGGGCCTGCGGCGGGGCCGACGCCACCGGCCGGGTGTCCCCCATCGAGGTGCCCTCGACCGCGCCGGCCATGCCGCGCAGCGCGGGCTCGTGCACCGGCAGCGGCTCGGGTGCGGTCTCGTCGAGACGCTTCAGCGCGGCGAGCACCATGGCGCGGTCGGTCGTGGGCCAGAACGGCGGCAGCGAGCGCTGGAGGAAGCCGGCGTAGCGCGCGGTCATCATGCGAGAGTCGAGGAAGGCGACCACCCCGCGGTCGTCGCCGCGGCGGACCAGCCGGCCGGCGCCCTGGGCCAGGCGCAACGCGGCGTGGGTCGCGGACACGGCCATGAAGCCGTTGCCGCCCATGCGCGCGATCGCCTGCGAGCGCGCCGAGGCCAGCGGGTCGTCGGGGCGCGGGAACGGGATGCGGTCGATGATGACCAGCTGGCAGGAGGACCCCGGCACGTCGACGCCCTGCCAGAGCGACAGGGTGCCGAAGAGGCAGGTGGAGGGCTCCCGGGCGAACTGGCGCACCAGCGTGGCGGTCTGGTCCTCGCCCTGGCACAGGAACGCGATGTCGTCGCCGAACCGCTCGCGCATCGCCTCGGTCGCCGCGACCGCGGCACGCATCGAGGAGAACAGGCCCAGCGCCCGGCCGCCCGAGGCCCGGATGAGCGCCTCGATCTCGTCGAGCGTGGCGTCGCCGATGCCGTCGCGGCCCGGCGCCGGCAGGTGCTTGGCGACGTAGGCGATCGCCTGCCTGGGGTAGTCGAACGGGCTGCCCACGTCGAGGCCCTGCCAGTCGGGCGAGCCCTCGCCGCGCAGGCCGAGCGTGCCGGCGACGGCGTCGAAGGTGCCGCCGAGCTCGAGCGTGGCCGAGGTCATGACCACCGTGCGGTCGCCGAAGACCTTGTCGCGCAACAGCATCGCCACGCTCATCGGGGCCACGCGCAGCACCGAGCCGCGACGCGGGTCACGGCTGACCCACACCACGTCGAGCTCACGCTGCTCGAGGATGCGCTCGGCGTTCTCGTGGATCTCGTCGATCGCCGCGCGGGCCACCTGCCGGGCGCCGTCGTTGTCCTCCGGAGAGGCGGGCTTGAGCTCGGTCTGGACCGCCCGCGCCGTGTCCCGCACCCGGGTCAGCGCCAGCGTCAAGGTGTCGGGCAGGCCCAGCAGTCGGCCCTCAGGCAGGTCGTCGAGGATGCCCTGGAAGAGCACCGACGCCTCGTTGACCGGCTCGGTCTGGGCCAGCCGGCCGGCGCGCTTGGCCGCTGCGGCGATCATCGAGGCGGTGAGCTCGTCGGTGACCGTGGAGGTCACCCGGTCGACCAGCTCGTGCGCCTCGTCGACGACGAGCAGCTTGTGCTCGGGCAGCATCTGCCGGCCCTCGAAGGAGTCGATCGCCATGAAGCTGTGGTTGGTCACCACCACGTCGACCTCGCGGGCGGCCTCGCGGGCCTGCTCCACGAAGCACTCGGTGACCACCGGGCACTTGCTGCCCAGGCACTCGTGCGCCGAGACCGACACCTGCCGCCAGGCCCGCTCGGAGACGCCCGGCACCAGCTCGTCGCGGTCACCGGAGCGGGTCACCTCGGCCCACTCGCGCAGCCGCACCACCTCGGCGCCGAGCCGGGAGCGGTTGGCGTCGACCTGGCCGACCGAGAGCAGGCCCTCGTCCTCCTCCTCGGGGAAGCCCCCGACGAGCTTGTGCTGGCACAGGTAGTTGCGCCGGCCCTTGACCAGCGCGTAGGTCGGCTTGCGGCCCAGGATCGGCGCGATCGCGTCGGCCAGGCGCGGCATGTCGCGGTCGACGATCTGCGCCTGCAGGGTCAGGGTGGCTGTGGCGACCACGGCGGGCTTGCCGGCCTCGTAGGCGTGTGCGACCGCGGGGATGAGGTAGGCCAGCGACTTGCCGGTGCCCGTGCCGGCCTGCACCAGCAGGTGCTCGTCGGCCTCGATGGCGTGCTCCACCGCGTGGGCCATCTGCACCTGCCCGGGGCGCTCGGTGCCGCCCACGCCCTGGACGGCGGCGTGCAGGAGGGCGTCGAGGTCAGGGCGGGCCATGGCCCCGAGACTAGTGCCCCGCACCGACGGCCCGGACACGGCGAGGGGACGGGCCCGCGGCCCGTCCCCACCCGGCATACCGGTGGCTCAGACGGCGTACGCCGTGAGCTCACCGACCAGCGTCGGGCCCACCTTGGCATGCACCCGGGTGCCGTGCTCGGTGTGCTCGCTCTCGATGACGTCGGCCTCGCGGTGCAGCCGGTTGACCAGGTCGCCCCGGTCGTAGGGCAGGAGCACGGTCACCGGGATCTCCGGCCGCGGCAGCTCCTCGGCGATGAGGTCGCGCAGCTCGTCCAGGCCCTCGCCGGTGCGCGCAGAGACCACGACGCAGTGCTTCTCGTGGCGGCGCAGCCGGTCGAGCACCTCGGGGTCGGCGGCGTCGGCCTTGTTGACGACGATGACCTCCTTGATCTGGTCACCGCCCACGTCGGCCAGCACCTCGCGCACCGAGCTGATCTGCCCCTCGGGGTCGGGGTGGGAGCCGTCGACGACGTGCAGCAGCAGGTCGGAGTCGCCGACCTCCTCCAGCGTCGAGCGGAACGCCTCGACCAGCTGGTGCGGCAGCGCCCGCACGAAGCCGACCGTGTCGGCCAGGGTGTAGGCCCGGCCGTCCAGCGTCTCGGCGCGGCGGACGGTCGGGTCGAGGGTGGCGAACAGCTGGTTCTCCACCAGGACCCCGGCGCCGGTGAGCCGGTTGAGCAGGCTGGACTTGCCGGCGTTGGTGTAGCCGGCGATGGCCACGCTCGGCACGCCGTGGGCCCTGCGGCTGTGGCGCTTGGTGTCGCGGCCGGTCTTCATGGCCTTGATCTCGCGCTTGAGCTTGGCGATGCGGGTGTTGATGCGGCGCCGGTCGAGCTCGATCTTGGTCTCACCGGGGCCACGGGAGCCGATGCCTTCACCGCCGGCGACGCGGCCACCGGCCTGGCGGGACATCGACTCACCCCAGCCACGCAGGCGCGGCAGGAGGTACTGCAGCTGGGCCAGCTCGACCTGGGCCTTGCCCTCCCGGCTCTTGGCGTGCTGGGCGAAGATGTCGAGGATCAGCGCGGTGCGGTCGATGACCTTGACCTTGACGACGTCCTCCAGCGCGCGGCGCTGGCCCGGGGTGAGCTCGCCGTCGCAGACGACGGTGTCGGCGCCCTCTGCGATGACGATGTCGCGCAGCTCCTCGGCCTTGCCCGAGCCCAGGAAGGTCGCGGCGTCGGGGCGCTGCCGGCGCTGGATCACGCCCGCGAGCACGGTGGAGCCGGCGGTCTCGGCCAGGGCGGCGAGCTCGCGGATGGAGTTCTCGGCGTCCTCGACGGTGCCCTCGGTCCAGACACCGGCCAGCACGACGCGCTCGAGGCGCAGCTGGCGGTACTCGACCTCGGTGACGTCCTCGAGCTCGGTGGAGAGCCCGGCGACGCGGCGCATCGCTGCGCGCTCCTCGCGGTCGAGCTGGTCGCCGTCATAACGGAAGTCCGCGTCCTGCTCGTGCCACGAGTCGTCGTCGGCGAGCGCAGAGGCGCGGAACTCGAAAAGGTCAGTGCGTTCTGTCATATCTCCTCAAGCGTCCCACCCTTTGTTCGGGGCGGGCGACACCTTTTCAAACCACGCCCGGGCCACCTTTATGCCGGTAGGCCGCGAGCCCACCCTCCCGACTTTGCTCACCGCGGTGGGCTCTGCTCACCCAGGGCCGCTCACGGGGCCCTTTTCCGGCCCGGAAACCGGCCCGGGTTGAGCAAAGGTGCCTGCGCGCCGGCCGCTAGCGTGTGCCGTGATGAGCACCAGCGACGCCCAGGACCACTACTTCACCGCCGAGCCGGCCAGCGCGGCCGAGCGCCGTCGCCTCGACGTCGAGCTCGCCGGGCGCACCGTCACCGTGCACACCGCGCCGGGCGTGTTCTGCCCCGACCGGCTCGACATCGGCACCGCGGTGCTGCTGCGGGAGGTCCCCGCGCCGCCGGCCACCGGCAACCTGCTCGACCTCGGCTGCGGCTGGGGGCCGGTTGCGCTCACGCTCGGGCTGCGCTCCCCCGGCGCCGCGGTGTGGGCGGTCGACGTCAACCGCCGGGCGCTCGACCTCGCCGCCGACAACGCCCGCTCGGTCGGGGTCGAGGACTTCCACGCCTGCACCCCCGAGGAGGTGCCGGCCGATCTGCGGTTCACCGCGATCTGGTCCAACCCGCCGATCCGGGTCGGCAAGGCCGTGCTGCACGAGCTGCTGCTGACCTGGCTGCCGCGGCTGGAAGCCGGCGGCGCGGCATACCTCGTGGTGCAGAAGAACCTCGGCTCGGACTCGCTGCAGAAGTGGCTCGACGGTGAGCTCGCCGACCGGTGGCCGGGCGAGTTCACCGTCGAGCGCCACGCGACCTCGAAGGGGTTCCGGGTGCTACTGGTGCGCCGGGTGGAGCACCATCGCTGAGCCGCCGCCACGCCGGGAGGTCTCGGCGGCCGCCTCGAACCAGTGGCGGCTGTAGGTGCGGATCGCGGTGACCGCCCCGATCTCGGGCGGGTTGCCGGCCGAGACCAGCACGTGGCCCAGCGCGGTCAGGGCTGCCCCGTCGGGGCCGTTGAGGATGGCCGGCTCGGCCTGCTCCTTGCCGTTGCGCGAGGACAGACGCGGCGCGGCGATGGCGTCCACGAGCGGCAGTCCGCGGTCGAGGTACTCGGTCAGCGTCTGCGCGACGGAGGTGATGATCGTGGCGCCGCCGGGAGAGCCGAGGGTGAGGAACGGCTTGCCGTCCTTGAGCAGGATGGTCGGGCTCATCGACGAGCGCGGACGCTTGCCCGGGCCGGGCAGGTTCGGGTCGGGCACGCCCGCCGTCAGCGGGGTGAAGTCGAAGTCGGTGAGCTCGTTGTTGAGCAGGAAGCCCCAGCCGGGCACCGTGATGCCCGAGCCGCCGGTCTGCTCGATCGTCAGCGTGTACGACGCGACGTTGCCCCAGCGGTCGGCGGTGACCAGGTGCGTGGTCGACTGCCCTTCGTAGGGCTCGGCCTGGGTCGTGGACCCGGGCGCACAGCTGGTGTAGCTGCCGTCGGGGCTGCCGAAGGCGATCGGCCGCGGCTGGGCCTTCTTCGGGTCGAAGCCGCAGGCACGCTCGGCGGCGAAGCCCGTGCTGGTCAGCTCCTTGACCGGGACGCCCGGGACGTCACCGATGTAGCGGTTGCGGTCGGCGAACGCCGTGGCCGAGGCCTCGCTGAACCGGTGCAGGTAGTCCACGTTGCTGACGTCCTTGAGCGGCACGCCGGTCTGCTTGTCGTAGGCCTGCAGCAGGTTGAGGATCTCGGCGATCGTGATGCCTCCCGAGCTGGGCACCGGCATGCCGTAGACGTCGAGGCCGCGGTAGGTCGAGTGCACCGGGTCCTTGCCGAGCGCCCGGTATGCCGCGAGGTCACCGCGCGTCAGCTGCCCACCCATGACGGTGCTGCCGTCGGTGTGCGGGTGCTGGGCCTCGGCGGCGATCGCCGCGCCGAGGGCGCCGTCGTAGACCGACTGGACGCCGTGCCGGCGCAGCTCGGCGTAGGCCTTGGCCATGTCGGGGTTGGTGAACGTGGACCCGACCGCCGGCGCCTGGCCGTTGCGCAGGAACACCCGGGCCGTCTCGGGGAACTTGCTGAACCGCGCGGCGTTGGCTGCGGTCTGGTCGTGGAAGGTCTGGTCGACGACGAAACCCTTGCGCGCCAAGGCCTCTGCCGGCGCCATGAGGTCGGCGAAGCGGCGGGTGCCGAAGTCGTGGGCGGCCTTGGCCCACAGCGCCGGGGTGCCCGGGATGCCGATGGACAGGCCCGAGTTGACCACGGTGTTGAAGTCCATCGCCGAGCCGTCGGGGTTGGTGAAGGTCTTGTCGGTGAACGTCTGCGGGGCCGTCTCGCGGCCGTCGATGGTGCGCACGCTGTGCCGCTTGGCGTCGTAGTAGACGAGGAACCCGCCACCGCCGATGCCGGCGCTGTAGGGCTCGGTGACGCCCAGGGCCGCGGCGGTGGCGACCGCGGCGTCGGCGGCGTTGCCCCCGCGGGCGAGCACGTCGAGCCCCACCTGGCTGGCGTCGCGGTCGACCGAGGCCACGGCGCCGCCGGACCCGGTCATGACGGGCACCTTGGGCTGCTGGCTGGTCGGTTGCGGCGGGGCCTTGGTGGCGGGTGCGGCCGGCTGGGCCAGAGCCGTGGTGGGGGCCAGGAGCCCCACGCACAGGCTCCCGGCGGCCAGCCCGGCGAACAGGACGGATCGGGGCATGTGGGACGACCTGGTCATATCGGGACGCTAGCCCCGGCCCGGTCACCCCGCGACCGGAACGACCCCGGGTCCCGTCCTGGAGCGTGAGCTCAGCGCAACGGGACGAACAGGTAGTGGCCGTGCTCGGTGACCACGGGCTCCCCACCGGCCGCGACGCTGACCCGCAGCATCCGCCCGGCCACCGGCAGCACCATGACCCCTCCGGGGGCGAGCTGGGCCAGGAGGTCTGCCGGCACCTCCGGCGCCTCCGCGGAGACCAGCACCCGGTCGTACGGCGCCCGGCCGGGACACCCGAGCCGGCCGGGGACGGCCTGTTCCACGAGGGCCCACGTGCGCCCGGTCGCAGCGACCCGCTCCGCCGCCGTCCGGGTGAGCTCCGGCTCGAGCTCGACACCGACCACGGCGCCGGAAGGTCCGGTGAGCGCGGCCAGCAGGGCGGTGGTCCAGCCGGAGCCGGCGCCGACGTCGAGCACCCGCTGACCGGGTCGGACGTCGAGGAGCTCGAGCATGGTCCGCACGGCCGCCGGCTGGGAGCAGGTCTGGCCGGCGCCGATCGGCAGGGGCAGGTCGAGGGCGGCGAACTGCCGCTGGTGGGCGGGCAGGAAGTCAGCCCGGGGTGTGGCGGCGAAGGCCCGGTCGAGGGCGGCGCCCGGGCCCTCCCCGCCCGGTCCCGCCGCTCCTCCCGGGGCGCCGCTCACGGCACTCAGCCCGGGGTGAGGACCCCGTCGGCCACGAGGACGGCCGGGCCGGCGAGCTCGACCTGCTGGCCCGGCAGGGCCCGCACCCGCAGCGTGCCGCCGGGGACGTCCACGCGCCATACGGTGTTGTCCTCGCTCTCCCCCGCCCACCAGCGGGTGGCGAGGGCGGCGGCCGCTGCGCCCGTGCCGCACGAGCGGGTCTCCCCCACGCCGCGCTCGTGCACGCGCATCGCGATGTGGCCGGGGCCGAGCGGGCGCACGAACTCCACGTTGGTGCCCTGGGGCGGCAACGGGTTGACCTCCGGGGCGCGGGTCAGGTCGAGCCCGGCGAGGTCGGCGCTGTCCGGCAGCGCCACCACTGTGTGCGGGTTGCCCAGGTCCAGGCTCAGCCCGGGCATCGGGTCGTGGTGGGCGACCTTGACGAGGGCGTCGTAGCCGTTGGCCAGGGCGGCGTCGGGGTCGGCGACCTTCCAGTCGCCGAGGTTGACGGCGAAGAGGTGCCCCTCGACGCGGATCGTCTTGACCCCGGCGCGCGTGGCGATCTCGAACTCGTCGGCGGTCTCCAGCCCCTCGCGGCGCAGGTAGGCAGCGAACACCCGGGTGCCGTTGCCGCACATCTCGGCGGCGCTGCCGTCGGCGTTGCGGTAGTCCATGAACCAGTGGGCGCGGGCCGCCTGGCTGCGCACGAACGCCTCGTCGGCCAGGTCGGTGGGCACGACGCGGATGACCCCGTCACCACCCACCCCGGCCCGGCGGTCGGCGAGCAGGCGCACCTGCTCGGCGCTGAGGTCGAGGGCGCCGTCGAGGTCGGGGACCAGCACGAAGTCGTTCTCGGTGCCGTGCCCCTTGGTGAACCGCAGGCCGTTGTCAGTCATCGTCGGCCATTGTCCACCAGCGAGGCGCCCACCACGTCGAGGGCACGCTCGAGCAGGTCCGGGGCGTCCCACGGCAGCCAGACGACGCGCGCGTCCGGGCGGAACCACGACTCCTGGCGGCGAGCGAACTTGCGGGTGGCGGTCACGGTGTCCTCGATCGCCTCGGCCGCGCTCATCCGCCCGTCGAGGTGGGCCAGGGCCTGGCAGTAGCCCAGCGCCTTGCTCGCGGTGCGCCCCTCGCGCAGCCCGGCCGTGTCGAGCGCGCGCACCTCCTCGAGCAGCCCGCGCTCCCACATCCGGTGCACCCGGGCGGCAATCCGCGCGTCGAGCTGGGGGCGCGGGCCGCGCAGCCCGATCAACACCGTGGGCGCGAGGTGCTCGCGCGTCGGCATCGTGGCCGAGAAGGGCCTGCGGGTGAGCTCGATGACCTCCAGCGCGCGCACCACCCGCCGACCGTTGTTGGGCTGGATCGACCGTGCCGCAACGGGATCGGAGCCCTTGAGCCGCCTGTACATCACCGCGACGCCCATCGCCTCCAGCTCGGCCTCGAGCCGGGCCCGCACCGCCGGGTCGGTGGGCGGGATCTCCAGCCGGTCCAGCGCGGCGCGCAGGTAGAGCCCGGACCCGCCGGCGTAGACGGGCACGTGGCCGCGCTCGCGGATCGCCGCCGCGTCCGCGCGGGCCTCCCGCTGGTATGCCGCGACGCTCGCCTCCTCGCGCACGTCGAGCACGTCGAGCTGGTGGTGCGGCACCCCCCGGCGCTCGGCGGGGTCGAGCTTGGCGGTCCCGATGTCCATGCCGCGGTAGAGCTGCATCGCGTCGGCGTTGACCACCTCACCGGCCAGCCGCTCGGCCAGGGCCAGGGCGAGGTCGGACTTGCCGCTGGCGGTGGGGCCGACGACGGCGAGGACCGGCAGGTCACCGGCGGCTGCGCTGTCGAGGTCGGGGCGGGCGCGGTCAGCCACGGCGCCAGAGGGCGACGGTCCAGCCGACGCCGTAGGGCTCGCCCCGGAACAGGACATCCCCCAGCCACTCGCCCCCGGCAGTGGCCCCGGCCAGCAGCGGCCACAGGTAGGCGCCGTCCGCCCCGACCTGACCGGCGAGGTCGAGGTCGACGGCGGACAGGGCGTCGCGGTCGCCGCGCGCGAGGGCGTCGGCGACGGCGTCGTCGAACGCCCCGGCACGGGAGTCCTCGGCGCGGGGAGCCTTGGGCCCGTGGCTTGCTGCGCCGTCGACGAGCAGCACGACGGCGGTCTGCCGGTCGGCCCCGGCCAGCTCGGTCGCCAGGCGCGCGGCCCCGGCGGCGTCGACGGTCACCCAGCGGGCACCTGCCCAGAGCTTGGCGACGTCGGGCTCGTCCGCGGACACCCGGTGGGCGAGGTAGCGGGCGACCATCATCGAGGTCGGCAGCTCGGGGTCGACGGTTCCGGCGGCACCGGGCAGCGCCGGGACCCGCACGTCCCGGCCGAAGCCGCTGAAGCTGACCTCGCCGGCGGCCTCGTGCTCCCCCGGCTCACCGGGAGCGACGAAGACGACCTGCCCGTCAGCGTGGTGGCGCAGCTCGGCGACGAGCCCCCGCAGGGCGGCATCGGCGGCATGCCGCAACGGCTCGACCTCGGAGGCGGCCCGGCCCATCAGCTCGGGCACGAGCGCCGGGGGCCACGGGAGGATGGCGACGGTGACGACCATGCGCTGCGCCCGTCAGCCGCAGGCCCGCGCCGCGGGAGGCGGCGTCACGGGCTTGCCCAGGGACGGCATACCGAGGGAGACCGCGGGCTTGGACGCAGGACCCTTGTCCTGCAACACCTCCCACGCGTCACCGCCTGCGGTGCGGCGCACGGCGTAGGTGCCGCCCTCGACGCCGGAGTCGGCGACGAGGTGGTGCGGAGCGCCGTAGGTGACGTCGACGGTGACCACGTCACCGGGCCGGGGACGCACCGCACCCTCGGGGACGGAGAAGTGCACGAGACGGTTGTCGCGGGCCCGGCCGGACAGGCGCGAGGTGGCGGCGTCCTTGCGGCCCTCGCCGGTGGCCACGAGCACCTCGACGGTGCGGCCCTCCAGCGCGCGGTTGCCGGCCCAGGACACCTCCTCCTGCACCGCGATGAGCCGGTCGTAGCGCTCCTGCACCACGGCCTTGGGCACCTGGTCCGCCATCGTGGCCGCGGGGGTGCCGGGGCGGATGGAGTACTGGAAGGTGAACGCGCTGGAGAAGCGGGACCGGCGCACGACCTCGAGGGTGTCGGCGAAGTCCTCCTCGGTCTCGCCCGGGAAGCCGACGATGAGGTCGGTGGTGATCGCCGCGTCGGGGATCTGGGCGCGGACCTTGTCCAGGATGCCGAGGAACTTCTCGCTCCGGTAGGAGCGCCGCATCGCCTTGAGCACGCGGTCGGAGCCGGACTGCAGCGGCATGTGCAGGCTCGGCATGACGTTGGGGGTCTCGGCCATCGCGGCGATGACGTCATCGGTGAAGGCGGCGGGGTGCGGGCTGGTGAAGCGGACACGCTCCAGGCCCTCGATCTGGCCGCAGGCACGCAACAGCTTGCCGAAGGCCAGGCGGTCGCCGAACTCCACGCCGTAGGTGTTGACGTTCTGCCCGAGCAGGGTGACCTCGACGACCCCCTGGGCCACGAGGGCCTCGATCTCGGCGAGGATCTCGCCGGGGCGTCGGTCCATCTCCTTGCCACGCAGGCTCGGCACGATGCAGAACGTGCAGGTGTTGTTGCAGCCCACCGAGATCGAGACCCAGCCGCTGTAGGCGGAGTCGCGTCGGGTGGGCAGCGTCGAGGGGAAGACCTCGAGGCTCTCGAGGATCTCGACCTCGGCGGCCTTGTTGTGGCGGGCCCGGTCCAGCAGGGCCGGCAGCGAGCCGATGTTGTGGGTGCCGAAGACGACGTCGACCCACGGGGCCTTGTCGACGATGGTGGAGCGGTCCTTCTGGGCCAGGCAGCCGCCGACGGCGATCTGCATGCCGGGGTTGTTGGCCTTGACCGGACGCAGCTGGCCGAGGTTGCCGTAGAGCTTGTTGTCGGCGTTCTCGCGCACCGCGCAGGTGTTGAACACGACGACGTCGGCCGCCTCCGGGCGCTCCTCGACGGCCAGGCTGTGGACGTCGACATAGCCTGCGGTCTCGAGCAGCCCGGCCAGGCGCTCGGAGTCGTGGACATTCATCTGGCACCCGTGGGTGCGCACGTCGTAGGTCTTCTGCGTCGTCATGGCACCGACAAGGGTACGTGGTCGCGGCACCCCTTCGGCCCACCTGCGCACCCGTGTGCCGCACCGTCGCCGGACGGGAGAACCCGCGCGGGCGGACGGCCCGTGTGCGAGGCTGCCCGGCATGCACCAGGAGGTCGACTCGGCCGCGGTCCTCGCACGTTCCGTCGTCGCGCTGGACCTGCCCGACGGACGGGCGCCCGTGGTCGGCATCTCGGGGTTCGGCGGCTCGGGCAAGTCGACCCTGGCGGCGGAGCTGGCCCAGCACCTCCCCGGGTCCGCGGTCGTGCCCGGCGACGAGTTCCTGCACAGCCGCCCGCCCATCGAGCGTTCGGAGGACTGGGGTTCGGTGGACCGCGAGCGGCTGGTGGGTCAGGTCCTCGAGCCGGCGCGGCGGGGCGCGGCCAGGGCCTACCAGGTGTGGGACCACGACACCGCCGCGCCGGGGCCGTGGGTGTCCCTGGCCGGCGCCACGGCCGTCCTCGTCGAGGGCCTCGGGCTCTACGTGCCCGAGCTGGTGGGGCTGTTCGACCTGCGCGTGTGGGTCGACGTCGACCTGGACACGGCGACGGCCCGGGGCATGTGGCGCGACGAGCACGAGTACGGCAACGCGCAGGCCGACCTCTGGACCGGTGTCTGGCGGCCCAACGACGCCGACTTCTTCGAGCGGTACCGCCCCGACCGTGCCGCGCACGTGCTGTACGCACCGCCCCTACGGTCCGAGTCGGGATTGCCGGGCCCGGTCAGTCGGTGAGGTACTCCTCGGAGTCGGCGATCGCGTCACGGATCACCGCGTAGGACATGCCCGAGGAGTAGCCCTTGCGGGCGAGCATCCCGGCGAGGCGCCGGGTCTGCACCTCGACGCCGAGGCCGTGCATGGTGCGCAGCTTCTTGTCGACGAGCTGGCGGGCGCGGGCCCGCTCGGTGTCCTCGTCGATGTCGTCGAGGGTCTCGGCGGCCAGCTCGGGGTCGATGCCCTTGGTGCGCAGCTCCTGGGCGAGTGCCCGCCGGGCCAGCCCCCGCTCGGCCTGCTTGGAGCGCACGAGCATCTGGGCGTAGGCCGCGTCGTCGACCAGCCCGACCTCGGTCATCCGGTCGAGCACGGCCGTCGCGACGTCGTCGGGGCAGTTGCGCCGGCGCAGCTTGTCCTCGAGCTGCTGACGGCTGCGCGGCGCCATGGCCAGCTGGCGCAGGACGATCTGGCGGGCCACGTCGTAGGGGTCGGGCTCGGTGTCGCGGGCCTGCAGGTCCTGCTCCGGGTCACCGGGGGTGGCCTCGCCGCGCCGGGACCGACGGGTGCGGCGCCGGCCGTCGGTCGCCTCACCCGAGGTTGGCCCGGTGGCCCGACCCCGGGCTCCTCCGGTGCTCCGGCCCGAGACTCGCCCGGTGCTCCGGCGGCCCCGATCCTCCTCCGGCTCGGCACCGCCCTCCCCGGCCGGGCCGCGGGCCCAGTCCGGACCCGAGGCCCCGAGACGGGGATCGGACCAGGCGGGCGCCGGGCCGCCCGAGTCGCCGCCGGACGTGGCCGCCAGGGCAGCCTCGAAGGCTGCCCTGGCGGTGTCGTGCTTGTCAGTGGTCACGCGGTGCCTCAGAAGTCGACCGGGACGTCCTTCTCGGCGGGCTTGTCGACCTGCGGGCCGACACCGAGCTTCTCCTTGATCTTCTTCTCGAGCTCGTCGGCGAGGTCGGGGTTGTCCTTGAGGAAGTTGCGGGCGTTCTCCTTGCCCTGCCCCAGCTGGTCGCCGTCGTAGGTGTACCAGGCACCGGCCTTGCGGACGAAGCCGTGCTCGACACCCATGTCGATCAGGCCGCCCTCACGGGAGATGCCCGCGCCGTAGATGATGTCGAACTCAGCCTGCTTGAACGGCGGGGAGACCTTGTTCTTGACGACCTTGACGCGGGTGCGGTTGCCGACCGCGTCGGAGCCGTCCTTGAGCGTCTCGATGCGACGCACGTCGAGGCGGACCGAGGCGTAGAACTTCAGCGCCTTGCCACCGGTGGTGGTCTCCGGCGAACCGAACATCACGCCGATCTTCTCGCGGAGCTGGTTGATGAAGATCGCCGTGGTGCCGGTGCTGTTGAGCGC
>NZ_DASVZH010000197.1:0-4658 GCF_036391795.1 Oryzihumus sp. | reverse complement strand
CCGGGTCCCACCCGCAACCCGCGCGCGCTGGGGCACACCCCGGGCGGGTCGAGCAGCGGGTCCGCGGCGGCGGTGGCAGCCGGGCTGGTCAGCCTGGGCGTGGGCACGCAGACGGTGGGCTCGACGATCCGCCCGGCGGCCTACTGCGGCATCACCGGCTACCGCCCCACGCACGGGCGCATCCCGGTCGACGGGGTCATCGCCAACGCGCCGAGCTTCGACGTGGTGGGCCTGCTGGCGCGCCGGGTCGAGGACGTGGCGCTGGCGGCGTCGGTGGTCGTGGACGGGTGGACGCCTGCGGCAGTGCCCGACCGGTCGCTGGTGGTCGGCGTGCCCGAGGGGCCCTACCTCGACCTGGTGTCGGCGGAGGGGCGGGCCGGGTTCGAGGCGGCGCTGGACCGGCTGTGCGAGGCGGGTGTCGTGGTGCGACGCGTTCCGGCGGTCGGCGACCTCGAGGCGCTCGCCCAGCGCCAGGTCGACGTGGGGAGGTACGAGATCGCCCGGACGCACGTGGCGTGGTTCGCCGCGCACGCCGAGCACTACCGGCCCGAGACCGTCGCGGCGATCCGCCAGGGCCAGACGGTCACGCGGCAGGAGTACGACGAGGCGCTCGCCGGGTGCGCGGTGCACCGGGCCGGGCTCGTGGCGCGGATGGACGCCGAGGGGCTCGACCTGTGGGTCGCGCCGTCGGCGGTCGGCCCGGCGCCGGAGGGGCTGTCGGACACCGGCAGCTCGGTGATGAGCCTGCCGTGGAGCCAGGCCGGCCTGCCGGCGGTCGGGCTTCCCGCGGGGTGCGCGCCGGACGGGCTGCCGCTCGGGCTGCAGTGCGTGGCACGGCCGGGGGCTGACGAGCACCTGCTCGCCTGGGCCGCGGCGGTCCTGGAGCCGGTCCTGCTCGGGGTGGTGGCTGCTCGCGGGCTCAGCCGGCCGGTGCCGGGAGGATGTTGATCACCCTCGAGAGCACCACGACGATGACGGCCAGGGCGATCAGCGACTGCAGCGCCATCAGCGTCTTGGCCCGGCCGGTGAGCGGGGCGGCATCGGCCGGGCTGAACGAGACCAGGTTGGTGAAGGCCAGGTAGAGGTAGTCCCCGAAGTGGGGGATCCAGTCCGGCCCGCCGAGGTCCCGGTCGAGGGTCTGGGGGAACTGGAAGTCGGGGCGCTGCGCCGGTCCTCGGGCGCGCGTCCAGGGGCCGCCGCCGTCGACCTGCCAGTAGAGCAGCGCGAAGGTGAACATGTTCGTCGACAGGGCCAGGGCGCCTGCGACGAGGAGCCGGTTCGCCGTCAGCGCCGAGCCGTCCACGGGGTGGCCGTCGAGCACCAGGGCCACCAGGCGCCCGGCGCCGACCGTGTTGGCGCCGACCAGCACGCCGAAGAGGGTCAGCACCAGGGGCCGGGCCCCACGGGGCACCGGTCCTGGCCGGGCGGCGATGACGACCATCACGGCCACGGCGGCGAGCTCGATGAGGGGCACCAGCGGGACCGGCCCGACCCGGAACCGGGCCGGGACCAGGACCTGAGGCAGGATCGCGGCGACCATCGCCAGGATCGGCCACAGGTACGTCTCCGGGGTCCGCGCGATGGGCGGGTCGGGATTCTCGGCACCCACGGCTCCATGGTCGACCCGGGTCCGGCCGACCGACACCCCCAACGGTCAGGCCGTGACGACGCCGGCGTCGAGGTCGCGCAGGTACTCCGCGTTGCCGCGCAGCGCCGCCTCGTAGCGCCGCACGTCCGGGGCGTCGAGGTGGTCGGCGGCCACCTCGAGCAGCTCACCGACCGCGGCGTCGCTGCGCCCGGCGGCGTGCAGGGTCAGGGCCAGGAACAGCCGCACCGAGGCAGACCCGGGGAACTCCTCGGCGGCCCGGGACAGCGCGGCGACCGACTCGTCGTACCGCTCGAGGTTGCGCAGGGTGCTGCCGTACTGGATCAGGCACCGGCGCAGGGTGTCGCCCGCGAGGCCGGCGGCCATGGCCCGCTCGTAGTAGGTGACCGCCTCGTCCTCGCGGCCGGCGGTGTCGTAGGACCCGCCGACCTCGTAGAGGACGTGGGCGTCGCCCGGGTGGCGGGTCAGCAGCTCCTCGAAGTAGGCAATCGTCGGACCCATGTCGTCCCGGTCCCGGGCGGCGAAACCGCGCGCGATCTCGGCAGCCAGCTCCGGCGTCATCCCCTGCTCGGTCATGGGCGCCTGTCTACCGGCCGCCGCGCCGTCGTGGCAACGGGGTTCGGCCGTCAGGGGGCGACGCCCTCCGGCAGGGGTGCCCCCTCCTCGGCCGGTGGGCCGACCTGCAGGCGGGCGGTCTCAGCCAGGGCGATCCCGACCAGGACCACCACCGAGCCGGCCACCTGCACCGGCGTCAGCGACTCCCCGAGCAGCACCCAGGCGATGACCCCGGCGCCGACCGGCTCGAGCATCCCGACCAGGCCGACCCGGGCCGCGCCGAGGTGGGTCACCGCCACCAGCACGAGCAGGAACGGCGCCACCGTGCCGAGCAGGACCACCCAGGCCACGAGCACCCACAGCGGCGCCGCCCCGGGCACCGCGCCGGGCAGCTCGACCGCCTGCCCCATCCGGTCGAACGGGAAGAGCCACCACGGCTGAACCACCGCCCAGAGCACCGCCGAGAAGCCGAACGACCAGCCCATGAGCGAGATGGGGTCGCGCCGGCGCTGGCCGGCCTCGCCCATGAGGTAGTACGTCGCCAGCGCGGCGCCGGCGCCGACCGCCGAGACCAGGCCGAGCGGGTCGAGCACCAGGCCCTTCCAGAACTGGGCGACCAGGGCCAGCCCACCCAGGGCGCAGGCGAGGCCGAGCCAGAGCCGGGAGCGCACCGGCTGACGCTGCACGAACCGCACCCACAGCGCGACCATCAGCGGGGCGGTGTACTCGAACAGCAGCGCGACCCCGACCGGGAGCCGTTGCAGCGCCACGAAGTACAGCCACTGGACCATCGCGATGCCGGTCATGCCGTAGGCCACCAGGAACCCCAGCTCGCGCCAGCCGACGCGCAGCGCCCGGGGCCGCGTGGCGGCCGTGATCCCGAGCAGCACCAGCGCGGTGCCGGCGCTGCGGACCGAGACCAGCTCCAGCGAGGACAGCCCGTGCTGGAGCACGACCTTGCTCACGGTGCCGTTGACCGAGAACAGCACCGCCGCGACGACCGCGATCACCAGACCGGTCGACGCGCGGGGCGCTCCCGTCATGTGCGGGTCGCGGCCAGCTCGGCCGCCACGTGCGCGACCACGCCCTGGCAGGCGGCACGGACCTCGGCCAGGCAGCGCTGGAACTCGGCCTCCCCACCGTGCCAGGGGTCGTCCACCTCCAGCGTCCCCGCCGCGGCGGCCGCAGCGTCGAACTCGCGCATCAGCCGGACCTTGTCCTGGTCGGCCACCGTCGGCGCCCACCGCTGCAGCTGGCGCACGTGCCCCAGGTCGGCGGCCAGCACCAGGTCGAGCTCCTCGAACCGCTCGGGACGGAACTCGTGCGCGACGTGGGCGGACCCGTCATACCCGTGCTCGTCCAGGGTGCGCACGGTGCGCGGGTCGGCGCCCTCGCCCTCGTGCCAGCCACCGGTGCCGGCCGAGGTGACCTCGACCAGCGCGTCCAGCCCGGCCTCCTCAAGCAGCGAGCGCAGGATGACCTCGCCCATCGGCGAGCGGCAGATGTTGCCGGAGCAGACGAAGCAGACGCGGTAGGCCGGGGTGCGGGTCATGCGGTCATTCAACCCGAAGCCACGCCGGTGCCTCGGTGCGGAACCGCTCCGGCTCCCAGCGGCCGGCGCCCTCGGGCACCCAGCCCAGCAGCGGGGCGCCGGTGACGGTCGGCAGGTCCTCCAGGTTGCAGCGCATGGCCAGGTCGGGGTGCTCGGGCCAGGAGCCGATGACGAAGCCGAGGCAGTCCAGCCCGCGGTGGCGCAGCGCCTCGGCGGTCAGCGCGCTGTGGTTGAGCGTGCCCAGCCCGGCGGTCGCGACGACGAGGAAGCCCACCCGCGCCCCCCGGGCCTCCAGCGCGGTGCCGAGGTCGGCGATGGTCGCGCCGTCGGAGTCCATGTGCACCAGCAGCCCACCGGCGCCCTCGACGAGGACGACGTCGGCGTCACCGTCCTTGACCAGGTGCATGACGGCGTCGGCGTGCTCGGCCACCGTGGGGATCTCCACGCCGGCGACCCGGGCCGCCGCGTCGGGCGCGAGCGGGTCGGGCAGGCGGACCAGCTCACGGGTGCGCACGTCGCCGGCCAGGGCGGCGACCTCGTCGACGTCGCCGGGCTCGCCGGGCTGCAGCCCGGTCTGGGTCGCCTTGACGACGGTGACGCGCAGCCCCTGGTGCCGCAGCGAGACCGCCAGGGCCGCGGTGACGACGGTCTTGCCGATCTCGGTGCCGGTGCCGGTGACGACGATGACGGGGGGCAGGTCAGGCACGGCCGGTCACCTCCCGCAGCACCTTGGCGGCCAGGGCCAGCTCGTCCCGGGTGTGGTGGGCGTGCGCGGTCAGCCGCAGCCGGCTCGTGCCGTCCGGGGTCGACGGGGGACGAAAGCACCCGATCCGTATGCCGTGCCCCGCGGCCTCCTCGACCGCGGCCAGGGCCTCCCGGGGTCCGGGCATCGGCACCGACAGGACCGCCCCGGCGGGGGCGGCGACGCCGCACGCCTCGGCCAGG
>NZ_DASVZH010000196.1:0-13324 GCF_036391795.1 Oryzihumus sp. | reverse complement strand
AGGACGTCCTGGTGCCGGCGGAGGACGGCCGGAGTGGGCTCAGGCGGGGCGGACGGCCAGGACGACCTGCTGGCCGGCCACCCGGGTCAGGACCACGGTCAGCTCGGCCTGGCCGGTCAGCCGCAGCTGGCGGCGCAGCGCGTCGGCGTCGGTGCTGACCCCGCGCTTCTTGATGGTCAGGTTGCCCACGTCGCGCTCGCGCAGCCACGCCCGCAGCGTCTTGACGTGGAACGGCATGGCCTCGGTCACCACGAACCGGCGGGCCCACGGCAGCTCGACCGCGCGGTCGGCGCTGACGTAGCCCAGCCCGGTGTCCACCTCGACGCCGTCGACGGCGGACGTCAGGGCCGAGACGAGGCCGGCCCGGATCACCGCGCGGTCCGGCTCGTAGAGGAACTGGCCCAGCCCGGTGAACCCCTCGGCGGTCGGTGCCGGCCCGGGGGAGTCGGCCTGGCTCACCGTCGACGCGCTCCCGTCGGGCCCGAGCACGAGGGCGCTGCGGCCGGCCCGCTCGACCAGCGGCCCCCACCACACGGCGCACTCGAGCACCTCGCCGCCGAAGGAGGTCCACTGCGCCTCGGCCCCGGGCGGCAGGGCGGTGTGCGGGAACGCCGGGCTGAGCTTGGCCCCCGTCGCGGGCAGCGCCCGCGCCACCTCCTGCACGGTGTCCCACGAGGGGGAGATGGCCTGCAGGTTGAACACGCGCCGGGTGCGCCCGCGCGTGTCGGACACCCCGGGCAGGCGCCGGGCCGGGTCCAGCCAGGCCCCGGCGTGCCGGGCCGCGTCGCCCGTCGGCAGCTCGGTGTCCTCGACCGTGCCCACGAGGGTGCGTGCGGACGGCCAGTGCCGCAGGTTGACCCCGGCGATGGCGGCGGCGACCTCGTCGGCGTCGACGGCGGTCACGACCAGCTCCAGCCCGGCGAAGGCCATGGCGTCGGACCCGATGCCGCAGCCGAGGTCCAGCACGTGTCCCACCCCGGCCTCGCGGAAGCGCGACGCGTGCCGCGCGGCCAGCTCCAGGCGGGTGGCCTGCTCCAGGCCGTCGGCGGTGAACATCATCCCGCCGGCGAACTCCCCGAACTTGCCCTTCGCCCGGGCCCGCAGCCGCGACTGGGTGAGCGCGGCGGCCACCAGCTCGGGGTCGAAGCCGGCCAGGCGCAGCTGGTGGCCGAGCTGCATCGCCGAGGACTCGTCATACGGTGGGAGCGACTGCAGCAGGCCCCAGCCCTCGCCCGAGACGAGCTTCTCCACCGCCGCGAGATCCATGGCGCACATCCTCCCCCATGCCCGCCCGGGTGCGTGGCCGGATGCGGTGCTGGCACTCGAGTTGACCGAGTGCTAAACGCGGACCTAGATTCTGATTGGCACTCGCCCCCGGCAAGTGCCAATCGCGACCCGCAAGCGCGTCGACCCCCGCGACGGCGACACGCCTGCACGGCCGCACCCCGAGCATTTCCACAACGTCCACATCGACATTCCCGAAGGGGAGGTCAGCACGTGTCGGTTTCCATCAAGCCGCTCGAAGACCGCATCGTCGTGAAGTCCGTCGAGGCCGAGCAGACGACGGCCTCCGGTCTGGTCATCCCGGACACCGCCAAGGAGAAGCCCCAGGAGGGCGAGGTCCTGGCGATCGGTCCCGGCCGCATCGACGACAAGGGCAACCGCGTCCCGCTCGACGTTGCCGTGGGTGACAAGGTCATCTACAGCAAGTACGGCGGCACCGAGGTCAAGTACGCCGGCGAGGAGTACCTCATCCTCTCGGCTCGCGACGTCCTCGCGGTTGTCACCAGCTGAGCTTCTGCTCCGTATGACGCGCCCCGGCGACGTGCCTGACTCCAGGTGCGCGTCGGGGCACGTCCGTTGAACCACCCTTACGACTGAAGGACACACTTCATGGCCAAGACGCTGGAGTTCGACGACTCCGCACGCAAGGCGCTCGAGCGCGGTGTGGACGCCCTCGCCAACGCCGTCAAGGTGACGCTGGGCCCCAAGGGCCGCAACGTCGTCATCGACAAGAAGTGGGGCGCCCCGACCATCACCAACGACGGCGTGACCATCGCCCGAGAGGTGGAGCTCGAGGACCCCTACGAGAACCTCGGCGCCCAGCTCGCCAAGGAGGTCGCCACCAAGACCAACGACGTCGCCGGTGACGGCACGACCACCGCGACCGTGCTGGCCCAGGCCATGGTCAAGGAGGGCCTGCGCAACGTCGCGGCGGGCGCGGCCCCGGCCAGCCTCAAGCGCGGCATCGACAAGGCGGTCGAGGCGGTCAACACCCGCCTGCTCGACACCGCCCGCGAGCTCGAGGGCAAGGACGAGATCGCCCAGGTCGCCACGCTGTCCGCGCAGGACGACACCATCGGCGGCCTCATCGCCGACGCGTTCGACAAGGTCGGCAAGGACGGCGTCATCACGGTCGAGGAGTCCTCCACGACCGCGATGGAGCTCGACTTCACCGAGGGCATGCAGTTCGACAAGGGCTACATCTCGCCCTACTTCGTCACCGACGCCGAGCGCATGGAGGCCGTCCTCGAGGACGCCTACGTGCTCATCAACCAGGGCAAGATCTCCGCGGTCGCCGACCTGCTCCCGGTGCTGGAGAAGGTCGTCAAGTCCGGCAAGCCGCTGCTGATCATCGCCGAGGACATCGACGGCGAGGCGCTCTCCACCCTGGTGGTCAACAAGATCCGCGGCACGTTCAACGCCGTCGCGGTCAAGGCCCCCGGCTTCGGCGACCGCCGCAAGGCGATGCTGCAGGACATGGCCATCCTCACCGGCGGCCAGGTCATCTCCGAGGAGGTCGGGCTCAAGCTCGACCAGGCCGACCTCGACGTCCTCGGCCAGGCCCGCCGCGTCGTGGTCACCAAGGACACCACCACGATCGTCGACGGCGCAGGCGCCCACGACGACGTGGCCGGCCGCGTGCATCAGATCAAGGCCGAGATCGAGCGCACCGACTCCGACTGGGACCGCGAGAAGCTCCAGGAGCGCCTCGCCAAGCTCTCCGGCGGCGTCTGCGTCATCAAGGTCGGCGCGCACACCGAGGTCGAGCTCAAGGAGAAGAAGCACCGTATCGAGGACGCCATCTCGGCGACTCGTGCGGCGATCGAGGAGGGCATCGTCGCCGGTGGCGGCTCCGCCCTCGTCCACGCCTCCGCGGTGCTCGACACCCTCGCGCTCGAGGGCGACGAGGCCACCGGCGCCAACATCGTGCGGAAGGCCGCGGCCGAGCCGCTGCGCTGGATCGCCGAGAACGCCGGTCTCGAGGGCTATGTCGCCGTCTCCAAGGTCCGCGAGCTCGAGGTCGGCAACGGCCTCAACGCCGCGACCGGCGAGTACACCGACCTGGTCAAGGCCGGCGTCATCGACCCGGTCAAGGTCACCCGTTCGGCGCTGCGCAACGCCGCGTCGATCGCCTCGATGGTCCTGACCACCGACACCCTGGTGGTCGAGAAGAAGGTCGAGGAGGAGCCGGACGCTGCCGGTCACGGGCACGGCCACGGCCACGGTCACTGACCGACCCGCACCACACGGCGAAGGCCGCAGCCCCTTGGGGTTGCGGCCTTCGCTGCGTATGGCGGTCAAACCCGCGGCGCCGGCTCTGAGGGCCACTCGCCTTGCGTGGCGGCGGGGTCAGGCGCTGGTGACCTCGATGGTCAGGTCGCCGAGGGTGACCGTGGCGCCGACGGGGACCTGGCGGCCGCGGCGGGTCTCGACCTCGCCGTCGACGCTGACCTCCCCGGCCTCGATCGCCTCGCGGGCCTGCACGCCGTCCTCGACGGCGTTGGCCAGCTTCAGCAGCTGGCCCAGCCGGATGACCTCGTCACGGATGGGGACCTCGATGCGCTCGCTCACGCGACCCATCATCCCGGCTCGTCGTTGATGCCGACGCTCGTGGGCCCTGGGACTCGGCCTCGCGGGCGGTCCGGCATACGGAAGGGCCGCGACCCTGGTGGGTCGCGGCCCTTGCCTTCCGATGCCTCAGCTGGCGGCCGGGATGGCGGACGTCCCGGCGTAGATCGCTTCGCGTTCGTCCTCGGTCATGCCACCCCAGACGCCGTAGGGCTCACGCACCTTCAGCGCGTGGGCCCGACACTGGGTGAGCACCGGGCAGCCGAGGCAGACGGCCTTGGCGGCACTGTCGCGGTTGCGCCGGGCAGGTCCACGCTCACCCTCGGGGTGGAAGAACACATCGGGGTTTTCGCGCCGACAGGAGCCCTCGAGCTGCCAATCCCACAGATCCGCAACTGGCCCGGGCAAGCGAGAGATTTCGGCCAACGGTGCCTCCTCCATTGTCCCGGCCGAGCGGCCGGACCGCGTGCTGTCTTTCCTGGCCTTGCACTGTTCTGTTGCCTGTCAAGCAGGTCGCGACGTGAGCCGAGCACGCCCTCACGTGCGGCGGGCCACGAAGCCACCCCCGTCCCCGGGACGCTACCCGTGGGTCACTGGCGTGAACAGGTGTCGAGTGTCAAGAAATCTTCAAGACATCCACCACCCTCGTTCTGCTTTCCGACGACAATGCTCATTCCGACCGCCTAAGGTGTGCCCACCATCGACGTGAGGGAAACCGGGGGGAAACGCGATGCCAACCGTTCTGGTGTGCGCGTCCGACGCCAGGACTCGCGAGCGCCTGGCCCGGGAGGTCGGGGCGGTGCGGGGGGTGACCCGGGTCGTCACGGTGGGTACCGCCGAGGAGGCCCTGTCCCGGGTGGTGATGGAACGCCCCAGCCTGACCCTGCTCGAGGCCGGCGGTGACGGGCCGGGGGCCGGGCAGGTCGACGGCGCGGCCGTCCTGACCCGGCTGCTCGACGTGCAGCCGAGCGCTGCCGTCGTCATGATCGCGCCGGTCGGGCACACCGACCCGGTGGCCGAGTCCGTGGCGGCCGGGGCCCTGGGCTACGTCCACCAGGACGCCAGCCGCGAACAGCTGGTGCACGCGGTCTCCCAGGGCCTGGCCCACGCCAGCCTGCGTCCGCCGTCCGCCCCGACCCCGCTGAGCCCCCGCGAGCTGGCCGTGCTGGAGGGGATGAGCCGCGGGCTGAGCAACCCCGAGATCGGGGCCGAGCTGTTCCTGGCCGCCGAGACGGTCAAGAGCCACGCCAAGCGGTTGCTGCACAAGCTCGGTGCGCTCGACCGGGCTCACGCGGTGGCCCTCGCGTTCCGCCAGGGACTGCTGCGCTGACCGGCCGTGACCTGCGCGACGTCGGCCGCGGCAGGGCGTCCGGAGGGCCCGGGCGGCTGCCTTAGAATCGGCCAATGAGCATCGAGGCTGCCCCCGACGTCCCTGCTCCGTTCGCCACCCTCGGCCTGACCTTCGACGACGTGCTCCTCCTGCCGGGCTACAGCGACCTTGCGCCGACCGACATCGACACGGCGACGCGCCTGACCCGCGAGCTGACCATCCGCACGCCGCTCGTGTCGGCGGCGATGGACACCGTGACCGAGGCCCGCATGGCCATCGCCATGGCCCGCCAGGGCGGCCTCGGCGTGCTGCACCGCAACCTGTCGATCCACGACCAGGCCTACCAGGTCGACCTCGTCAAGCGGACGCAGACCGGCATGATCGCCAACCCGGTCACCATCGGCCCCGACGCCACGCTCGAGGAGCTCGACCAGCTCTGCGGCGAGTACCGCATCTCGGGTCTGCCCGTCCTCGACGGCGACAAGCTGCTCATCGGCATGGTGACCAACCGCGACCTGCGGTTCACCCCGGTCGCCGAGTGGGCCACCACGCGCGTCCGTGAGGTCATGACGCCGATGCCCCTCATCACCGGCCACGAGGGCATCAGCCGCGAGGAGGCGACCGCGCTGCTGCGCCAGCACAAGCGCGAGCGGCTGCCGATCGTCGACTCCGAGGGCCACCTCGCCGGGCTCATCACCGTCAAGGACTTCGTCAAGAGCGAGCAGTTCCCCGACGCCAGTACGGACGCCGCGGGGCGCCTCATGGTCGGTGCCGCGATCGGCTACTTCGGCGACGCGTGGGAGCGGGCGACCACGCTCATCGAGGCCGGTGTCGACGTCCTCGTCGCCGACACGGCCCACGGCCACGTCCGGATGCTCCTCGAGATGGTCCAGCGCCTGAAGTCGGACCCGGCCACGCGCCACGTCCAGGTCATCGGCGGCAACGTCGCGACGACCGAGGGCGCCCAGGCCTTCGTCGACGCGGGCGCCGACGCCGTCAAGGTCGGCGTCGGTCCCGGCTCGATCTGCACGACGCGCATCGTCACCGGAGTCGGCGCGCCGCAGATCACCGCCGTTCACGCCGCAGCCCAGGCCTGCAAGCCGGCCGGCGTGCCGGTCATCGCCGACGGCGGCCTCCAGCACTCCGGCGACATCGCCAAGGCCATCGTCGCCGGCGCGGACGCGGTCATGGTCGGGTCCCTGCTCGCGGGCTGCGAGGAGAGCCCGGGCGAGCTGATCTTCGTCAACGGCAAGCAGTTCAAGAGCTACCGCGGCATGGGTTCGCTCGGCGCCATGAGCAGCCGCGGCAAGAAGTCGTTCTCCAAGGACCGCTACTTCCAGGCCGAGGTCGAGTCCGACGACAAGATCGTGCCCGAGGGCATCGAGGGCCGCGTCGCCTACCGCGGTCCGCTGTCCGCCGTCGCGCACCAGATGGTCGGCGGCCTGCGCCAGTCGATGTTCTACGTCGGCGCCCGGACCGTCCCCGAGCTGCAGCAGAAGGGCCGCTTCGTGAGGATCACGTCGGCCTCGCTCAAGGAGAGCCACCCCCACGACATCCAGGGCATCGTCGAGGCGCCGAACTACTCGGTCGGGCGGTGACCCGGACGCCCGACGCCGGTGGGCCGGCCGGTCGATAGGATCCCCCGGTGACTGAGATCGAGATCGGCCGAGGCAAGCGCGGCCGCCGCGCGTACTCCTTCGACGACATCGCGGTCGTGCCCTCGCGGCGCACCCGCGACCCCGAGGAGGTCTCGGTCGCGTGGCAGATCGACGCCTACCACTTCGACCTGCCGGTCATCGGCGCGCCGATGGACTCGGTCATGTCGCCCGAGACCGCGATCGCGTTCGGCAGGCTGGGCGGCCTGCCGGTGCTCGACCTCGAGGGCCTGTGGACCCGCTACGAGGACCCGGCCCCGCTGCTGGCCGAGATCGCCGCGCTCGGCCCCGAGTCGGCCACCTCACGGATGCAGGAGATCTACGCCGAGGAGATCAAGCCCGAGCTGATCTCCGCGCGGCTCAAGCAGATCCGTGACGCGGGCATCACCGTCGCCGGCGCGCTGTCGCCGCAGCGCACCCAAGAGCACTGGAAGACCGTGGTCGACGCCGGCGTCGACCTGTTCGTCATCCGCGGCACCACCGTCTCGGCCGAGCACGTCTCCGGCCGGGCCGAGCCGCTGAACCTCAAGCGTTTCATCTACGAGCTCGACGTGCCGGTCATCGTCGGCGGCGCGGCGTCCTACACCGCTGCCCTGCACCTGATGCGCACCGGTGCCGCGGGCGTCCTCGTCGGGTTCGGGGGCGGCGCCGCCCACACCACCCGCCTGACCCTGGGCATCCACGCCCCGATGGCCTCCGCGATCGCCGACGTCGCCGCCGCCCGGCGCGACTACATGGACGAGTCCGGCGGCCGCTACGTGCACGTCATCGCCGACGGCGGCATGGGCCGCAGCGGCGAGATCATCAAGGCCATCGCCTGCGGCGCCGACGCCGTGATGCTCGGCGCGGCCCTGGCGCGCGCCACGGAGGCACCCGGCCGCGGATACCACTGGGGGCCGGAGGCCCACCACCAGCAGCTGCCGCGCGGCGAGCGCGTCGCGGTCGGCGCCCTCGGCTCGCTGGAGGAGATCCTGCTCGGGCCCGGCCGGGTCGCCGACGGCACCACCAACCTCATCGGGGCGCTGAAGCGGGCCATGGCCACCACCGGCTACTCCGACCTGAAGGAGTTCCAGCGCGTCGAGGTCGTCGTCGCGCCCTACCAGCGCAGCTGACGCACCTCGAGGGAGTCGCGATGGAGTCCACCGCCCTGTCCCCGGCCGAGCGCACCCGTGCGCTGGCCGCGATGCAGGAGGAGGAGCTCGACGTCGTCATCGTCGGTGGCGGCGTCGTGGGGGCCGGTGCGGCCCTCGATGCCGCCACGCGCGGGCTCTCCGTCGCGATCCTCGAGGCGCGGGACTGGGCGTCGGGCACGTCGAGCCGGTCGAGCAAGCTGATCCACGGCGGCCTGCGCTACCTGGAGATGCTCGACTTCCGGCTGGTGCGCGAGGCCCTGCGCGAGCGCGCCCTGCTGCTGCGCACCCTCGCCCCGCACCTGGTCCGGCCGGTGCCGTTCGTCTACCCGCTGACGCACCGGGTGTGGGAGCGGCCCTACGTCGGGGCCGGGCTCACCCTCTACGACACGATGGGCGCCGCCTCGGACGCCTCCCGCGGGGTGCCCCGGCACCGGCACCTGACCCGTCGGCAGGCGCTGTCCCTGGCGCCCAGCCTGCGCAAGGACTCCCTGGTCGGCGCGGTGCAGTACTACGACGCCCAGGTCGACGACGCCCGCCACACGATGACCCTGGTCCGCACCGCCGTCGCCTACGGCGCGCTGGCCGCGAACCGGTCCCGCGTCACGGGTTTCCTCCGCCAGGGGGAGCGGGTCACCGGGGTCCGGGTCCGTGATCTGGAGAGCGGGCGGGAGCTGGAGATCCGCGCCAAGCAGGTGCTCAACGCCACCGGCGTGTGGACCGACGAGACGCAGGCCATGGTGGGGGAGCGCGGTCAGTTCCGGGTCCGCGCCAGCAAGGGCATCCACCTGGTCGTGCCCCGGGACCGGATCCAGTCCCAGAGCGGGCTGATCCTGCGCACCGAGAAGTCGGTGCTGTTCGTCATCCCGTGGGGCCGGCACTGGATCATCGGCACCACCGACACCGACTGGAGCCTGGACAAGGCCCACCCGGCGGCCAGCAGCCGCGACATCGACTACCTGCTCGAGCACGTCAACCGGGTGCTGGTGACGCCGTTGTCCCGGGAGGACGTCGAGGGCGTGTATGCCGGGCTGCGTCCCCTGCTCGCCGGCGAGAGCGAGCAGACCTCCCAGCTCTCGCGGGAGCACGTCGTCGGCCACCCCACGCCGGGCCTGGTCGTCGTCGCGGGCGGCAAGTACACAACGTACCGCGTGATGGCCGCCGACGCGGTCGACGAGGTCGCCCGCGCGCTGGACGGGCGGGTGCCGCCGTCGTGCACCGCGCGGATCCCGCTGCTCGGGGCCGAGGGCTACGACGCGGCCTGGAACGCCCGGCACCGCACCGCCACCCGCTACGGCGTGCACGTCGCCCGCGTCGAGCACCTGCTGGGCCGCTACGGCTCGCTGGTCGAGGAGGTGCTCGACCTCTGCGCCGACGAGCCCGACCTGGCCCGGCCGCTCCCCGGGGCCGACGACTACCTCGCCGCCGAGGTCGTCTACGCCTGCACCCACGAGGGCGCCCGCCACCTCGACGACGTGCTGACCCGGCGCACCCGCATCTCCATCGAGGCCTGGGACCGCGGCGTCTCCGCCGCCGCGACGGTCGCCGCGCTCATGGCCCCGGTGCTCGGGTGGAGCGCCGAGCAGCAGCGCAAGGAGGTCGAGCACTACCTCGCCCGGGTCGAGGCCGAGCGCGCCAGCCAGGAGCAGCCCGACGACGAGACGGCCGACTCGGCCCGGCTCGGGGCCCCGGAGATCGTGCCGCTCAGCTGAGCCGTCCCACCTTGTGGTTACTCATGGGTAGCCAAGGGGTGGCAGGCGAAATACGCTCTGGTCCATGGCCCCGGAGACCCTCGCCGACCCCGAGACCGACCCCACCGCGACGTATGCCGTGGACCCCGCGCTCGCGCGCCGGCTCACCTCGCTGGTGGTCTGCGCCCCACGCCCGCAGACGGTCCTGACGCACACGCCGATGACCGGGGCACCGCTCGCCGCCCTGCCGATGTCCACCGTCGAGGACGTGGAGGTCGCCTTCGCCGGGGCCCGGGCCGCCCAGCGCTCGTGGGAGCGCACCGAGCTGGCCCACCGCTCCGGGGTGCTGCTGCGCTTCCACGACCTGGTGCTCTCCGAGCAGGTCGAGCTGCTGGACCTGATCCAGCTCGAGTCGGGCAAGGCGCGCGCCCACGCCTTCGAGGAGGTCGCCGACACCGCGATCGTGGCGCGGCACTACGCCCGCCGGGCCTACGGCTACCTGCGGCCGCGTCGGCGCCAGGGGTTGTTCCCGCTGCTCAGCCAGGCCGTCGAGGTGCGCCACCCCAAGGGGGTCGTGGGCATCGTCTCGCCGTGGAACTACCCGCTGTCGATGGCGATCACGGACGCCATCCCGGCGCTGCTGGCCGGCAACGCGGTCGTCCTGCGGCCCGACACCCAGACCGCGCTGACCGCGCTGAAGGCGGTTGCCCTGCTGCGCGAGGCCGGCCTGCCCGAGGGCGTCCTGCAGGTCGTGCTCGGCGACGGGCCCACGATCGGCCAGGCCGTGGTCGACCGCGGCGACTACATCTGCTTCACCGGCTCGACCGCGACCGGGCGGGCCGTGGCCGAGTCGGCCGCCCGCCGCCTGGTCGGCGTCTCTCTCGAGCTCGGCGGCAAGAACACGATGTACGTCGCCGCCGACGCCGACCTCGACCGGGCCGTCGAGGGCGCGGTGCGGGCGTGCTTCTCCTCGGCCGGTCAGCTGTGCGTCTCGGTCGAGCGCCTGGCCGTGCACGAGGACGTCGCCGAGGAGTTCCTGCAGCGGTTCGTGCCGGCGGTGCAGCAGCTGCGCCTCGGTCCGGAGCTGGCCTACGGCACCGAGATGGGCACCCTCGTCTCGGCCGCCCAGCTGGAGCGGGTCGTCGCCCACGTCGAGGACGCTCGCAGCCAGGGGGCCCGGGTCCTGACCGGCGGCATCGCCCGGCCCGACCTCGGCCCGTACTTCTACGAGCCCACCGTGCTCACCGACGTCACCACCGAGATGGCCTGCCGCGACGAGGAGACCTTCGGCCCGGTGGTCTCGGTCTACGTCGTCGGCTCCGACGCCGAGGCGGTCGCGCTGGCCAACGACAGCGAGTACGGCCTCAACGCCTCGGTCTGGACCCGCGACGTGGTACGCGGCCGGCGCCTCGCCGCCGCGATCAAGGCCGGCACGGTCAACATCAACGAGGGCTACGCCGCGGCGTGGGGCAGCGTCGCCGCGCCGATGGGTGGCATGAAGGACTCGGGGCTGTCCCGCCGCCACGGCGAGGAGGGCATCCGCAAGTACACCGAGCCCCAGAACATCACCGCCCAGCACCTGCTCGGCTTCGGGCCACCGTTCGGCATGAGCGACGAGGCCTGGGCCACCACCCTGACGCTGGCCCTGTCCGTCATGAAGCGGCTCGGCCGCCGGTGAGCGGCGGCGGGTTCGACCACGACGTCGTCGTCGTGGGCTCCGGCTTCGGCGGCTCGGTCACCGCGCTGCGCCTGGCCGAGAAGGGCTACCGGGTGCACGTCTACGAGGCCGGGCGCCGGTTCGAGGACGACGACTTCGCCCGCACCTCCTGGGACCTGCGCCGCTACCTGTGGGCGCCGCGGCTGAAGTGCTTCGGCGTCCAGCGGATCCACCGGCTGCCCGACGTCATGATCCTCGCGGGCGCGGGCGTCGGCGGCGGGTCGCTGAACTACGCCAACACCCTCTACGTGCCGCCGGAGCCGTTCTTCCGCGACCCGCAGTGGGCGGCCATCACCGACTGGCAGGCCGAGCTCGCCCCGCACTACGCCACCGCCTCCCGGATGCTCGGGGTGGTCACCAACCCCTGCGACGGGCCGGTGGAGCAGCTGATGCGCCAGACCGCCGAGGACCTCGGGGTCGGCGACACGTTCCGCAAGACGCCGGTCGGCGTGTTCTTCGGGCCGCCCGGACAGCGGGTGCCCGACCCCTACTTCGGTGGCGCCGGGCCGGAGCGCACCGGGTGCACCGAGTGCGGCAACTGCATGGTCGGCTGCCGCGTCGGGGCCAAGAACACGCTGGTGAAGAACTACCTCGCCCTCGCCGAGCGTCGTGGCGTGCGGGTGGAGCCGCTGCGCACCGTCGTCTCGGTCCGGCCCGTCGACGACACACGCCGTGAGGCCGGCTACCTCGTCACGACCGAGGCGACCGGGGCCTGGTTCCGCAAGGCACGGCATACCGTCACCGCCGGTCAGGTGGTCTTCGCCGCGGGTGCCTGGGGCACCCAGCGGCTGCTGCACCGCCTCCGGTATGCCGGGGAGCTGGCCGACCTCTCCTCGCGCCTGGGTGCGCTGACCCGCACGAACAGCGAGGCGCTCGGCGGGGCCATGACGGTGCGGGTGCCGCGCGACCTCGACCTGACCCGGGGCGTGGCGATCACGTCCTCGTTCCACCCCGACGCCGACACCCACATCGAGAACGTGCGCTACGGCAAGGGCTCCAACGCGATGGGGCTGCTCGCCACGATCCTCGTCGACGGGGGAGGGCGGGTCCCGCGGCCGCTGCGCTTCCTCGCCGAGGCGGTGCGCCACCCGGTGACCTTCCTGCGCTCGCTGTCGGTCCGGCGTTGGAGCGAGCGCACGGTCATCGGCCTGGTGATGCAGAGCCTGGACAACTCGCTGACCGTCTCCGCCCGGCGCCGGCCGCTCGGGGGCGTCGGCCTGACCTCCCGCCAGGGGCACGGCCAACCCAACCCGACGTGGATCCCGGTCGCCAACGTGGCGCTGCGCCGGCTCGCGGCAAGGCTGTCGGAGCGGACCGGGCTCACCGCCCACGCGGGCAGCTCGCTGGGGGAGATCGCCGACATCCCGATGACGGCGCACTTCCTCGGCGGTGCGGTGATCGGCGACAGCGCCGGGACCGGCGTCGTCGACGCCTACCACCGGGTGTGGGGCTACCCGGGCCTGCACGTGGTGGACGGCTCGGCGGTGTCGGCCAACCTCGGGGTCAACCCGTCACTGACGATCACGGCTCAGGCGGAGCGGGCGATGTCCTTGTGGCCGAACGCCGGTGAGGCCGACCCGCGGCCGGCGCAGGATGCCGGCTACGAGCGGCTGGCGCCGGTGCCTGCCCGGGACGCGGTCGTCCCGGCGGGCTGAGCCCGCACCCGGCCCCGGACACCACGGCGCCCCGGCCGGACGAGCCGACCGGGGCTGGGGACCCGTGCCACCCCTGTGCAGCACAGGGCCCCGGAGTGAGGCGCATCTGCACCCCCCTGCAAGTGCAGATGCACCCGCTCCTCCGGGGTTCTTTCGTGGTGCGGCTGCGAACGAGCCGGGGGTGGAGTTCGCAGCCGCACCGAGGCCGGAGCGTGAGCGTCCGACCGCCATGAGAACGACGCGACCTGACCCGGGTTACGGGTGTTTTGTCCCGGATCTGGCCGGCTCCGGCTC
>NZ_DASVZH010000195.1:0-17709 GCF_036391795.1 Oryzihumus sp. | reverse complement strand
GGACTTACGCCGGTGTGTCTACCAGGTGCCGGCGATGCTGTTGATTGGAGAGGTTGACCAGCCCAGTGGGGTTTACAGCCGGTCGGCTTCGAGCGGGGACGGCGCGCCGTGTCGGTGCGACTTCGCCGCTACTCCGCGCCGCGTGATCAGGCCTGCACGCTCCGGTCCTCACGGTCGATCTGCACTAGGGCGTGTCTCCTTATTCACGTAGCCAGATGGTGATCGCGCGGAGGACGACCCCTCCTCGGTAGATGGCGGCGAGCTTCTCGTAGCGGGTGGCCAGGCCGCGCCACTGCTTGTGGTCGTTGAAGGACCGCTCGATGACGTTGCGGCCCTTGTAGGCCAGCGGGTCGAACGCGGGTGGGCGGCCGCCGGCGGCGCCGCGCCGCTTGCGGTGGGCGACCTGGTCGGCGGGCTGCGGGATCACGGTCTTGACCCGGCGTGAGCGCAGCATGGCTCGGTTGCCGCGCGAGGAGTAGGCCTTGTCCCCGATCACCGCGTCCGGTCGGGTGCGCGGGCGTCCCGGCCCCGGCCGCTTGACGGACAGGTGCGCCAACAGCGGCGCCAGCATCGGGGAGTCACCGCCCTGCCCGGGACCGAGCGCGATCACCAGCGGCCGGCCGCGGCCGTCGACGAGCTGGTGGATCTTGGTCGAGAGGCCGCCACGGGAGCGGCCCAGGGCGTGGTCGGGTGGCTCGGCGCGCAGATCCTTGTAGTTCGGTTCAGCCCCCCGTGCGCCGCCCGGGTGGGTCTTCGATGCGGGCCAGGGTGCTGGCGTGCTGGTGAGCTCGGTTGATCGTGGAGTCGACCGAGACGTTCCAGTCGACCTGCCCGAGGGCGTCGGCCTCGGCGATCAGGCGGGCGTGGATCTTGTCCCACGTCCCGTCGGTGGAGAACCGCTGGTGCCGCTTCCAGATCGTCTGCCACGGCCCGAAGGAGTCCGGCAGGTCCCGCCAGGCGACCCCGGTCCGGAGCCGGTAGACGATCCCCTCGATCACCTGACGGTGGTCCCGAAACGGGCGGCCCCGCTGCCCAGCAGATGACGGCATCAACGCCTCGATCCGGGCCCACTGGGCGTCAGTTAGAACGGCGGAACGCGGCATGGGTCAACCATCCCGGCCCATCACGGCGATCTTTAGGAGACACGCCCTAGGGGTCCCGCCCCGCGACCCGGCCGTGGCCGCCGGGTCGCCCTGGCGTGCGCGGGGTGAAGGCGCGGGTCCTGGCGTGCCGGTGGCGGAGGGTGGCGACTCGTGCGTCGGTGGCGGGCGGCGCGTGCGGCTGGGCTAGACTGCGTCCCGCGCCGGGGCCGTATGCCGGTCGGTGGCGCATGCGGGTGTAGTTCAATGGCAGAACATCAGCTTCCCAAGCTGACAGTGCGGGTTCGATTCCCGTCACCCGCTCCACACGCAGAAACCCCGCCTGAACAGGCAGAACGGGCGCTGACTCCCTCGCGGAGACAGCGCCCGTTGGCGTATCGCATGCCCGTTGCCTGACGAGGTGCTTGCGTCGACCGGACGTCATCGACACCTGCAGCCTGGATGAGCGATTCTCGTGGTGAGTCGCGCGATCGGATCCGGAGGCGGTCATGGAGGTCGTGGGCCTGTGGCGCTATCCAGTGAAGTCATTGCAGGGCGAGCCGCTTGATGCCGCCAGCGTGGAGGCTGATGGCGTCGTCGGTGACCGACGGTGGGGACTCCGTGACCAGCGCACCGGCCGGATCCTGACTGCGCGGCGTCGTCCCGAGCTCCTCGGTGCCTCGGCGTCTTACGACGGTGACGAACCGGTCATCACGCTCCCGGACGGGAGCACTGTCGTCGGCCCGGGAACCCGAACCGACAGTCAGCTCTCGGACTGGCTCGGGAGCCCGGTGACGCTCGCCTCTTCACAAGGCGCCCTTGCGGGCAAGGCTGAGTACTTCGAGGACGCGACCGACGACACCAGCCAGGCCGTTGAGTGGACGATGCCAGATGGCCGGTACGTCGATGCGTCCCCGATTCTGGTGCTGACCACTGCGTCGTTGCGCACCGCCGCGGGTCATTACCCACGTGGGACGTGGGATCCGCGCCGGTTCCGGGCCAACATCCTGGTCGGCCTCGACGGCGTCGGGTGGATCGAGGACTCATGGGTCGGGCGCCCGATCCAGATGGGGGCCGTCAGTCTGCTCCCCAGACAGCCATGCGTCCGTTGCACCATGGTCACGCGACCCCAACCCGGGCTCGACGCCGACGTGGAGATCTTCCGCACCCTTGCCCGCCACCACCGCGGCCTCTTCGGCGTGTGGACCGACGTGGTCGCTCCGGGGCGCCTGTCGGTCGGTGATCGAGAGTCCCAGCCGGCAGCGATGCCTTAGCCGAGGACCGGATGCCGCGATCCGCTCGGTCGCGCCCACCTGGGGGCAGGGATCTGCTGACTGTGCCTGAACCGGACACGCGGGATCCGTTCTCCGAGCACACTGGGTCGCTGTCAGAGAAGTGACCCGAGGGGACGTCGTGCGCAGCAACCTGGGCAAGTGGGCGTGGCTTGGGCCCGCCATCGTGATCGTGGGCGCCATGCTGAGGTCTGGTTCCGATGATCCCGTCATGGTCGGTGTGCTTCTCGCGATGCTGCTCGCATACGGGGCGCGACAGCTGTATGTGCGGCGGCGCACCCGGAAGCGCCGTGACAGGCAGACCGGCGCGTACGGCCTGTGGTGGGGCCGGGTCTGGCGGATCTATGACGGAGGCCTGTGGCAACCCCGTGGCTGGATCGGCGCAGCTTTCGGGAACAAGTCCGTCGCGGTGTCACTCCAGGCCACCGCGGACGGACTGGCCTTCATCCCCAGCCGGTTCGCTCAGTGGTGTCATCTGCCTCCGGTGGAGCTGGCCTGGACCGAGGTCGCAGGCGCCTACCTCGTTGGCAGCGGCCGCGTGATGCCAGACGGCACCTTCAGCCTCACCAAACAGGCGCGAGTCTGCATCGAAGTCGTTGGGGACCGCCTGACCGACATGTTCCGACCCCTGACCGATGACGAGGCCGAGCAGGTCTCTCTCAGCGCCGAGGAGCGCCGCCTCGTCGACCAGGAAGCGCTGAGCTTCGCCCGAGAGGCGTTTGGACCCGGCTACCGCTTTGGCGCCCGGCCGCTGCTGTTCATCACGGACGACCCCGCAGGCGTGGTCGAGCTGATCAAGGGCCGGGCGCGCGGCCGTCTCGCCACCTCCGAGCCCGGCTTGGTCGTGAACATCGACGGCACAGGAGACGGCGGGTGCTAGTCGCGTGAGAGTCGGCAGGACGCTCCAGCGCCACGTCGGTGGCCGTCAGAACTGACCGCGCAAGACTTCGTCCCACGGCTCCAGAGCCAGTGCGCACAGCGCATCAGCGTGACAGCATCACCCCATGACACTGACGGGGGACATGGTCAGCGAAGCGACGACCGAGATGCAGCGTGTCCTTCGCGCTTCTGCTGACATCGACTGGAGCGTGGCCGCGGGAGACCTCGAGTGGTCCTGCTGGGCGACGGGCGCTCACATCGCCGACGACCTGTTCTCCTATGCCTCGCAAGTCCTGGCCCAACCCGCTCAGGGCTATCTCCCGATCGAAGCTGCCATCGAGCCGGGAGCGCCGCCGGCAGCGGTCCTTGAGTCCATCGCGATGTGTGGGGACTTGCTTCGCCTCGCGGTGGGGTCGGCGTCCACCGACTGCCGTGCCTGGCACCCGTACGGCACCTCCGATCCGGAGGGCTTCGCCGCGATGGGGGTGGTCGAGGTCCTCGTGCACACCCACGACATCGCCAAGGGGCTCGACATCCCGTGGGAGCCATCCGCCGAGCTCAGCCGCCAGGCCCTGGACAGGCTGTTTCCCGATGCCCCCGAAGGGGACCCCGCCGCCGTGCTGCTGTGGTGCACCGGACGTGCCGCGCTAGGCGAGCGGCCGCGCCTGACCCAGTGGAGGTGGGACTCGTCGGTGCGGCCGCACAGCACCGTGCACTAGATGAAGAACCACACACGTGTGCGCAGGCTGGTCCTCCTGTTCCTCCCCCTGCTGTTCGGGCTGTCCGTCGTCGCCGGCACAGGCCCGGGCCCGGGCCTGGCTGAGGCGATTGCGGTGTATGCGTGGTGGCTGCCTGCCGCCGTGTTCACACGAGCGAGATGGCACCGGCGGCACGAGCGCCTCTCGTTCGCCTACTGGGCCTGGGCGTTCGCGACGCTGGCCTTCGCGCTCCTGGCAGGTGTGCCGCTCCACGCGGTCACGAGGTGGCCGACCGGGCTCTGCGCCCTGCTCGCTGCCGTGATCGCTCTCGGCGCCAGTGCCGCACTGTGGCCCGCGCAGCGCCGTTTCTACGCCATGCAGCGGCGGCTGGATGCGGCGCATCGCCCCCAAGGGTGATCGCCAGCCTCCAACCGCACCCGCGCTCGCCCATGACGGTCAGCCCAGCTCCGACAGGAGCCGTTCCAGGTAGGGTCCGGGCCGCACCGTGAGCTGACCCTGACCGTCCATCTCCGTGAGGCAGCTGACGACGCCGTCGCGCCAGTGGAAGGTGCACGGGCTGATCGGGCCGGGGCTCTCGGAGAAGCAGTTCGCCGCGAACCGGGGGATGAGCATCAGCCCCGCCAGCGCGGCCTCCGCGTCAGTGGCCACCCTGAAGGCGAGCTGGTGGCGGTAGGGGATGGCGAAGATGATCCCGTGCTCCTGGACAGCCTCGGGCTCGAAACGAGCCGCGACGTCGGAGAGCATGAGGGCAAGGCTGGCGGTGAAGAAGGAGTCACCCAGCAGGCAGGTGAACCAGCGCCCGTCGTGCTCCACGCGCTCGGCGGACAGCGGCTCGGTGTCCAGCAGGGACCGGGTGTTGCGCCAGCCCTGGTCGATGAGGGTCGCGAGTGGTGCGCGGGCCTTGAGGTGGTCGAGGGCGGGAGTCAGCACGGTCGTGGGGGTGTCCACCGCGAGGATGCGCCGGACCCCCGGCGCCCACTCCTCCAGGGAGTAGGCGTCGAGGTCGTCGAAGGATCGCAAGGAGTCCTCCTCGACGAGCCTGGCGTGGACGCTGGCCATGAGCGCCTCCAGGTCCATCGTGGCGACGTCGGGTCCTTGGGGGTTGAACAGGTGGTCGACGTGGGTGTCGACAAGGCCCCTCCACGCGCCGTCGCTTTCGCCGGCGCACAGCGCCGCCACGTTCCACAGGCCGAAGACGTTGCCGGCGTCATCGACGATGTGGTCGGCGTGCACAGTCACCTCACGTCCCCGCTCCGCGGCCACCTCACGCACCAACGCCCGGAACTGCGCCGCCTCGTCGACGCTGAAGAAGGTGAGGCTGGAGTCCGCCCCTTCCGCCCCTGGCGTCGCGGCGTTGTCCTTGCCGTCGCTGCGCTTGCGCCCGAACCAACCCATGACGACCCCCTCGTATCCCGGCCCGTCGCCAGTGCGCAGATCCTGCCAGCAACCGCGGGAGCATGCCGGGCAAAGCAGCGCCGCGTCGCTCTCCCCGACCGTGGGGGGCCACCTCCCGACGGCCACGGGCAGGACCACGGACCCCTCGTGGGGGCCGCGTGGTCGACCAGACTGGAGGGGCCCGGTCACGCCACTTCTGAGGGGTGGGTGATGTCTGCATTCCGGCTCGGTCGCGGTCATGCCACGCAGCCCACGTCGCCGGCTCCCACCACGGAGCAGGTGTGGGAGCGCCTGGGAAGGGCCTCGTTCGCCGTCATCAGCCACGTGACTGCCGCAGGGACGCCACGCAGCACCGGAGTCATGTGCGCGGTCCAGGACGGCCGCGCCTTCATCGTCATTGCCGCGGACAGCTGGAAGGCGCGCCAGATCGCCGACGGCGACGAGGTCGCGGTCACGGTCCCTCTGCGCCGTGGAGGCGTGCTGTCCTTGCTCGCCCCCATCCCACCGGCGACGGTGTCCTTCCGCGCCCGGGCCACCGTGCACCCGGCGGGCTCGGTGGCGCGGTCAGCGCCGGCCAGGTTGACCCGGCTCCTGCCACGGGACCGGCGTTCCGGCTGCGTGCTGGAGCTGACACCGGTTGGCACCTTCCTGACCTACGGAGTGGGCGTCTCGCTGTGGTCCATGGCCCGGCCGTCGGCGGCCATGGCGCACGTCCCGGTGTCCTGAGCGTCACGCCCAGACCCTGGTGACGGGGGCGGACACCGGCGCGAAGCTCCACCTGCAGCTGGAAGCCGCGGCGACCGGGGCATACGGATGCGTGCACAGGACTGCCGGGCGTGGAACCATGCGGGCGGAAGGGGAGGCGAGCATGGCTGAGTACCCTCAACTGCTCCACACGGCCATCG
The DNA here is from genome assembly GCF_036391795.1 of Oryzihumus sp. GTDB lineage: Bacteria > Actinomycetota > Actinomycetes > Actinomycetales > Dermatophilaceae > Oryzihumus. The sequence continues at coordinate 11,440 of NZ_DASVZH010000195.1, read as the reverse complement.
ACACCACCGACGTCCGGGGCCTTGCCGAGTTCTACCGGCAGCTCCTGGGGCTGCGGTACCGGCCGGGCGACGAACCGTCGGCGGCCGGTGGCATGGACGAGGCGGACTGGCTCGTCCTCGTGGGCGCGGACGGCGCCCGCAAGCTGGCGTTCCAGCAGGTCGAGCGCCTCGAGCGGACGACGTGGCCCACCCATGACGTGCCGATGCAGATGCATCTCGACTTCACCGTCTCGAGCCTTGCGGAGCTGCAGCGCCAGCGGGAGCGGGCCGAGTCGTTGGGAGCGCAGCTGCTGCTGGACCGCACCGATGACCCGGACGAGCCGCTGTACGTCCTGGCCGACCTCTCCGGCCACCCGTTCTGCATCTTCGTGGCCTGATCCCATCGACATCCGGGCCGGCGTGGGTCCCTGCGCGCATACTCCTGGGAGCAGGTCACCACGCGGCGGGAGGGGCACGCATGATGCGGCAGGCAATGGCGGCATGGGCACTCGCAGGCCTCGTGGTCGCCAGCGGCGCCGGTGGCTACCTCATCGGTGAGGCACACGCCACCCAGGCAACCTGGCACACCGCGCGCGCCTACGTGGGCGACCACGTGGTCAGCCTCCGCGTGGGCGACTGGACGTATGGGTTCCGGGACTCGGTGCCGCAGTGGATCGACAGGAGCGGGAGCGTCCACGACAGCGGGTGGCCGGACTGTGTGCGGGTCCCGGCCGGCACACAGAAGGTGATCCGGTTCGCCGAGGTCGGCATCGAAGTCGGCGCGCTGGGCACCCGTCAGGTCGTGATGGTCGACTGCCGGGAGTCATGACCAGTCGAGCTGGTACGTCGACCGGTCAGCCCGCGTCGCGGGTCCACTCCTGCGCCAGCAGCCCCAGGACGACCTCGTCGACGAACGCGCCGTCGACCCACGCAGCCCGGCGAAGGACGCCCTCCCGGGTGAACCCGACGCGCCTCGCTGCCCGGAGCATCGCGTGGTTGTCGGCGAGCGTGTCGACCTGCAACCGGTTCATCCCCCGCAGCCCGAACCCGTAGTGGCACAGCACCCGCACCACGTCGGTGCCGAGGGCACGGCCACGGAACTGCGGCAGCAGCGAGATCCCCACGTGGGCGCTCCGGTTGTGGAGGTCGATGCCCCACAGCAGCGCCTCGCCGGCCAGGGCCTCGCCCTGGTCCAGGTCGACGACGGAGAAGACGGCGACGTCGTCGGACGGCTCACTCACCCGGTAGGGCGACGCGTCGGGATTCGGCGGGACGGGCCGCCACGGGCGGGAGTCCGCGCGCACCCGGGTCGCGACGTCGTCGTACAACCCCGCCTGCAGGGTCATCACGTCGCTGTCGCGACGGGCCCTCAGGCCGACCTTGGCACCTCGCAGCACGTTCCGCTCCTGTCCGGGCGAAGGCGACCGCCACCGCGGTCCGGCGCCGGCATGAAGAGGCCGCGCGCCCCGTGCAGTGTGAGCCACCCACCGGCCGCGCCGCATCCCGTTTCGTCGGTGTGCCGACCGGGATCAGCCTCGGCCGAAGAACCCCTTGATCGCCCCGACCAGGCCGCCACCGCCGCCTCGCTCACAGGTGCACTGCGCCGCCTTGGGCACACCCGCCATGACCTGGTCGACGTGCATGCCGCATCCGCGCCACGTCGCCTTCCCACACTGCTTGCACACGGCCGGCTGGCACACGTGCCTCTCCTCTCGTCGGGAACCGTGCCGACAACTATACCCCCAGGGGTATGCCGCTCCCTCGCCTCGCAGTCCCGGTGATCTAGCCTCGGGCGCATGGAGGAGCAGCTGAGCACCCCCACGGGCGTATGGGTCCGACCCGAGAATCCTTGCGGCACAGGCGTGCTCGTCCTGGCCGGCTCCAGCGGGAGGGTCGACGCCGACCGGTCCCGCCTGCTCGCCTCGCACGGCGCGAGCGCCATGTCCATCCAGTGGTTCGGCGGCGCGGGACAACAGCTTGGGCCGTGGGAGGTGCCGCTGGAGACATTCACGGCGGCCCTGGACCGGCTCGCCGCCGAGTGCGATCGGCTGGCCGTCGTCGGGCTCTCCTTCGGCGCCGAGGCCGCACTGCTCACCGCCGCCCACGACACCCGGGTCGAGGCGGCCATCGCGTTCGCCCCGAGCCCGGTGGTCTGGGCGGGGGTGGCGCCGGACGGCCCCGACGGGCAGCCGCGGCAGACCTCGCACTGGACGCGGCACGGCATACCGCTGCCGTTCGTGCCCTTCCTGGAGTCCTGGGAGCCGGACACCACGCCGCCGGCCTTCCGCGGACTCTACGAGGCCAGCCTCGCGGCACACCCGGTGCAGGCGCAGGCGGCCGCGATCCCGGTCGAGCGGATCACTGGGGAGGTCGTGCTCGTCGGCGGCGAGGACGACCAGGTCTGGCCCGGTGCGGACTTCGCCCGCAGCATCGCCGCGCGGCGCGAGGCGCACGGGCTGGCCACGACTGTCGTCACGCACCCACGCGCCGGGCACCGCACGGTGCTGCCCGGGGAGACCGCGGTCGTCGCGGGGCAGGCGATGGCGCGCGGCGGCACCCCTGCCGCGGACACGGAGCTGGGGGCGCTCGCCTGGCCGCACGTGGGCCGCGTCCTGCGCCTGACCAGCGGCTGAGGAGGGACCAAGGCCACGGGAGGCGTCCCGGCCCGGCCGGTCAACTGATGGGGTGAGCGCCGACCTGCAGCCCGAGCCGGTGGACGTCCGGGAGGATCCCCCGGCCGCCTCTCCCGACCCGGCGCCGACGTCACCGGCCTCCTCAGCAGCACCTCCGCCCGCCCCGACACACCACCCGGTGCGCCGGCGGCTGTCCATCCTGGTCGTGGTCAGCTCGCTGGTCGCGGGCGGCATCAGCGGCGGCGTCGTGGCCTGGCTGGTCGAGGGCGACGGCGCCCGCTCGAGCGCACAGGCGGGCGGGCGCGTCAGCGGGGACGCCATGACCGGGCTGGCCGACGTGGCCGCCCGGATCCGGGGCTCGGTGGTGGCGTTGAACGTCTCCACCACGGTGCCGGACGGCCTCGGCGGCACGATGACGCACAAGGTGGCCGGCACCGGCTTCGCCTTCGACCACTCCGGTGACATCGCCACGAACGCCCACGTGGTCTCCGGCGCCCGCACCGTCATGGTCACGCTGCCCAACGGCTCGCGCGTCGCCGCCACCGTGGTGGGGTCGGACCCGGACGCGGACCTGGCGGTCGTGCGGATGGAGGGCGCCTCCCTCCCACCACTGGGCCTGGCCACCGACGTGAACCCGCGCGTGGGCGACTTCGTCATCGCCGCCGGCAACGCCCTGGCCCTGGAGGGGACCCCCACGGTGACGGTCGGCATCATCTCCGCCCTCGGGCGCACCGTCTCGTTCAGCAACGGCACGACCCTGAGCCACCTGCTGCAGACCGACGCGGCGATCAGCTCGGGTGACTCCGGGGGCCCGCTGCTGTCGGCCTCCGGCGCGGTCATCGGCATCACCACCGCGGGCGCGTCGAGCTCCGGCGAGGCCCTGGCCCAGAACATCGGCTTCGGCATCCCCATCGCGCGCGCCGCGCCGGTCCTGGAGCACCTCGCCACCTCCACCTCCGGCTAGGGCCCCGGCGCGGACTGCTGCGCGGCCGTGACGGCCAGCTCCTCCAGGGCACCGACGAGGGGATGCGCGGCCCGGGTCGGCAGGACGAGCAGCAGCGACACCGGCGGCGCGTCACCGATCGTCACGTAACGCACCCCCGGGTGCGGCTGCTCCCGGGCGGACTTGGGCAGCACCCCGACGCCGCGGCCGGCCGCGACCATGGCGATCCACTCGTCGTAGGTCCGGCAGCTGACCGCCACCTCCGGACGCGCCGAGGCCGGCCACATCGTCGGGCCGACGGTGCCGCTGACCGCGTTGACCACCAGCGGGTGCTCGGCCAGCTCGGCCCAGTGCAGCCGCCGACGGCGGGCCAGGGGGTGGTCGCGGGAGACCGCCGCGACCCGCGACTCGGTGCCGAGCTCCACCACGCGCAGGGACTCGCTGCGCCGGACCGTGCCGAAGACGATGGCGGCGTCCGTCTGGCCGCTGAGCACCCCACCGGAGCGGTCGTCCCGGCGGACCAGGTCGATCCGGCCACCGGCGGACTGTTCGAAGCCCACCAGCAACCGGCGGACGAGCTCGGCCGGGAGCAGCCACGTGAACCCCAGCCGCAGCGTCGGATGGGCGCTCACCGAGCGGACCGCCGCGTCGAGGCGGGGCAGGATCTGGGCGAGCTCGGCACTGAGCCGCTCCCCGGCCTCGGTCAGCGCCACGCTGCGGGTGGTCCGCTCCACCAGCCGCACCCCGAGCGCCCGCTCCAGGCGGGCGAGGGACCGGGTCAGCGTCGGCTGGCTGACGCGCCGGCTGGCCGCAGCACGGGAGAAGTGCGGGTCCTCCACCAGCGCCATGAACAGCCTCAGGTCGCGCAGCTCGACGTCCATGCGCCAAGTGTATGAATCCCCGTTCACCTGCATTTCTCTCCCGGGTCGGGTCTGCCTAACGTCGTGGAGGTACCGGGCCGGACGGCACCAGAGCGCGAGGACCGCCACGGTCGACCTACGGATCGCGCGTTGGGACACCCAAGGATCACTGTGCGAAGCCAGGACGTTCTCCAGGCCACATCAACCCCGCTCGGCGGCGCGGCATACCCTGCCGGCCCCTACCGGTTCAGCCGGCGGGAGTACCTCAACATCACCTACCGCACCGACCTCGACGCGATGCGTGCCGTCGTCCCGGAGCCGCTCGCGGTCGACGACCCGCTCGTGCGCTTCGAGGTCATCCGGATGCCGGACAGCTCGGGGCTGGGCGACTACACCGAGTCCGGCCAGGTGCTGCGGGTCCGGCACGAGGGCCAGGAGGCGGACTACATCCACTCCATGTACCTCGACAACGCCCCCGCCATCGCGCTCGGCCGTGAGGGCAGCGCCTACCCCAAGAAGCTGGGCCACCCGAGCCTGTTCACCGACTCCGACACCCTGGTCGGGACGCTGGACTACGGCAGCCTGCGCGTGGCCACGGCCACCATGGGCTTCAAGCACCAGGTCATGGACCCCGAGGCGGCCCGCGCCGAGATCGCGATGCCGACCTACATGCTCAAGCTCATGCCGGGCTACGACGGGCGGCCGCGAATCGCCGAGCTCATCCGCACGCAGATCAGCGACCTGAGCATCCGCGGCGCCTGGGTCGGCCCGGCCCGCCTCCAGCTGTTCGAGCACGCCCTGGCGCCGCTGGCCGACCTGCCGGTGCGCGAGATAGTCAGCGCCAGCCACATCATCACCGACCTGACCCTGCCTCGGGCCGAGATCGTCCACGACTACCTGGCCGCCTGAAGGAGCACCTCATGACCACCTCACCCCTTGCCCAGCCGCACGACACCGTGCAGGTCGACCTCACCGGGCGCACCGCCCTCGTCACCGGCGCCGGCAGCGGCATCGGCCGGGCGACCGCCCTGCGCCTGGCCCGCTCCGGGGCCCATGTCATCGCCGTCGACCTCAAGGAGGAGGCCGTCCGCGAGGTCGCGGAGATCACCGGCGGCGAGGCCGTCGTGGCCGACCTGTCCGACCTCGACGCGCTCGACGCCCTGGACCTGAGCGCCGACATCCTGGTCAACTGCGCCGGCATCCAGCACGTGCGTCCCGTCGAGGACTTCGACCCGGAGAAGTTCTCGCAGATCCTGCGGATCATGCTCGAGGCGCCGTTCCGCCTGATCCGCCGCTCCCTGCCCTCGATGTACGAGAAGGGCTGGGGCCGCATCATCAACGTGTCCTCGGTGCACGGCCTGCGCGCCTCGGAGTTCAAGAGCGCCTACGTCTCGGCCAAGCACGGCCTGGAGGGCCTGTCCAAGGTGGTCGCCCTGGAAGGCGCCGCCCACGGCGTGACCTCGAACTGCGTCAACCCCGGCTACGTGCGCACCCCGTTGGTGGACAAGCAGGTCGCCGACCAGGCCGCCGCCCACGGCATCAGCGAGAACGAGGTCCTCGAGAAGGTCTTCCTCGACAAGGCCGCCCTCAAGCGCCTCGTCGAGTCCGAGGAGATCGCCGAGATGGTGCTGTTCCTGTGCAGCCCGCCGGCGGCTTCCATGACCGGCACGTCCCTCGTCGTCGACGGCGGCTGGAGCGCGCGCTGAACCCACCAGCACTGGCCCTGCGGGGTCCGATGCTCAGGGCGGCGGTCGGTATGGCCGCCGCCCTCGCCGTCGGGGTGGGGCTGCAGCACCCCGGCATGACCATCCCCCTGGCGGTGGGCAGCCTCTACGCCTCGGCCAACGACCGCCCTCACCCGACGCCGCGTCGCCTGCGGCACATCCTCCTGCCGGCCCTCGGGGGCGCCCTCGGCCTGCTCGCCGGGGCGGCCACCCGCGGTGGTGCGCCCGTGGCAGTCGTCCTGCTGCCGGCGCTCGTCGCGGGCGTGGCCGGCGCCATCAGCACAGTGGGGCCGAGCGCGTCGGCCGCCGGCCTGCAGCTGCTCACCATGACTGCGCTCGGCCAGGGCATGCCCGCGCACCGACCCTGGTGGCTGCCCGCGCCGCTGCTGGTCTGCGGTGCGCTGCCGGTCCTGCTCCTCACCGGCACTTCCGCGGTATGCCGTGCCCTCGCCGCCCGCGGGCGGCGGGCGGAGCCGCCCGCGCCGGCTGTCCGGCATACCCCCGTCCCCTCCCGGCACCCCGCGCGTGACGGGTTGCGGCTGGCCGCGTGCGCGGCGCTGGCCGAGGTGGTAGCGCTGCTGGTGCACCCGGTCCGCGGCTACTGGCTGCTGCTGACCGTCGCGCTCGTGGTCAAGCCCGACCTAGCACCCGTGCCGCGCCGCTCGGTGCAACGCGGGCTCGGCACGCTTGCCGGGGTCGCAGTGGCGGCTGCCCTGTTCGCGCCCCGGCCCGGCACGGCCTGGCTCTGCGGCGTCCTCGTGGCAGCGGCGCTGCTGGTACCCCCCGCCACGGCCCGCAGCTACGCCGCGCTGTCGGCGGTGGTCGCCCCGATGGTGTTCATCCTGCTGCGGCTCGGCGGGGTCGTCTCGGACGCGCTGCTCGGGTGGCGCCTCGTGGACACCGCACTGGGCATCGCGATCGCCCTGTCCGCCGGGCACCCCTGGCGGCGCCGCGGGTCAGCGGGACAGCAGCGCGTTCATCGTCGGGTAGTCCGCAGCGCCCGCGAGCTCGGTGTAGGTGCCCGGCCCGAGCAGCTCGGTCGCCGCGCGCCGGACATGGCCGTAGACCGCCTGGGCGATCGCGGACCCGGCCGACGCCCGAGCCACCCCGAGGTCGGCCAGCTCGGGAATGGTCGGTGAGCCGGGACCGACGAGGATGTTCACCGGCGCCGGGATCCGGGCGACCAGCTGCTCGATGACGCCGCGGTCCTTGACGCCCGGGACGAAGATGCCCGATGCCCCCGCCTCGAGGTAGGCCTCGGCGCGGCGCACGGTCTCGTCGAGCCGGCCCTCGGGCGCCCCGACCGCACGCTGGTAGGGGTCGGTGCGGGCGTTGACGTACAGGCCCGCCCCGGCCTCCTGCCGGATCGCGGCGATGCGCGCGGCCTGCTCGGCGACCGGGAGCAGACCGCCGTCGAACCCGTCCTCGAAGTTGATCCCCACCGCACCGGCGTCGAGCACGGCGCGGACGTTCTCCGCGAGCGCGTCGAGGTCCTGTGCGTAGCCCGCCTCGAAGTCGGTCGTGACCGGCAGGTCGACGGCGTCCACGATCCGGCGGGTGAGGTCCAGGACGGTCTCGAGACCCAGCTCCTCGCCGTCCGCGGCACCCCATGACCACGACAGCGCGGCGCTCGTGGTGGCCACGGCTGTCGCCCCGGCGTCCTCGACCAGGCGGGCCGACGCGACGTCCCAGGCGTTGGGCAGGACCAGGATCGGGCCCTGGTGCAGCTGGTGGAACCTCTCTGCGGCGCCGGGGACCGGCTCGGGGGAAGTCGTCATGGTGCGAGCGAACCACCCCGCCGCTCGTTTGTCCGGCGGAAACCGGACACCGTCGCCGGGAGGCAGGCGAACGCCAGGTCAGCCGCGCAGGGCGCTCATACCCGACCCTGCGTGGGCGGGCGCGTCCGGTCGGCGCGACACGCGCCGTCAGTCCGGTATGCCGGGGTCCTCGGCGCCGGCGCGCTCGTCCCGCTCCGCCCACTCCAGCAACGGGGCGATGTCGAAGACTGCGTCGTCGATGCCCGCGTGCAGGTCCCCGAGCCGGGCGAAGCGCTCGGGCACGGTCGCGATCGTGCAGTCCTCGGGCAGGACGTCGTCGACCTCGTCCCAGCGGATCGGTGTGGAGACCCGGGCGTCGGGCAGGCCCCGCACCGAGTACGCGGCGGCGATGGTGTGGTCGCGGGCGTTCTGGTTGTAGTCGACGAACAGCGTCGAGGGGTCGCGGTCGCGCCGCCACCACGTCGTGGTCACCTCGTCCGGGGCCCGGCGCTCGACCTCCCGGGCGAACGCGAGCGCCGCCCGGCGCACGTCCTTGAACCCGTGCTCGGGCTTGATCCGCACGTAGACGTGCAGCCCCTTGCCACCGGAGGTCTTCGGCCAGCCGGTTGCGCCGAGCTCATCGAGCACCTCGTGCGCGACGTGGGCGACCCGGCGCACGGTGTCGAACCCGCACTCCGGCATGGGGTCGAGGTCGATCCGCCACTCATCCGGTTTCTCGGTGTCGGCCCGCCTCGAGTTCCACGGATGGAACTCCACCGTCGACATCTGCACGGCCCAGATCACGCTGGCCAGCTCGGTGACGCACAGCTCGTGGACGTCGCGGTGGTAGCGCGGGAAGTGGACGCTCACCGTCTGGACCCACGGCGGCGCGCCCTGCGGCAGCCGCTTCTGGTGGACCTTCTCCCCCGAGACCCCCTCGGGGAAGCGGTGCAGCATGCAGGGTCGCTCACGCAGCGCCCGCACGATGCCGTCGCCCACCGAGAGGTAGTAGTTGACCAGGTCGAGCTTGGTCTCCCCGCGCGCAGGGAAGTAGACGCGCTGCGGGTTCGAGATCCGGACCGTCTTGTCGCCGACCTCGACCTCGACCGCGGGGCTCCTGCCGTCAGCGGCTGCCATGGCGCCAACCTAGACGCCCGGCCGCCCCGCCGCCCGTCACTCGCCCAGATGGGGCGCGAAGGCCGCGGCGAGCTCGGGCAGCGTCGGCCGGTCCCCCGGCGCCCTCTCGAGGCAGGCGTCCATCGCGGCAGCAACGGGTGCGGGCAGCCGTCGCACGCTGCCCACCCGGGGAGCGCGCGCAGAAGGCGGCAGCCCCTCCCCGCCGTCGTCGTAGGGGTTGGTGCCGGTGGCGCCGAGGTGCAGCAGCAGTCCCAGCCCCCACACGTCGGAGGCGGAGGTCAGCTCCCCGCCGGCGAGCTGCTCCGGCGAGGCCCACGTCCGGGTGCCGAGCCCGGGCCAGTACGTGCCCGGCGGACGGGCGATGGAGAAGTCCAGCAGCGTGGCGATCCCGTTCCCGCACACCACGTTCGACGGTTTGACGTCCAGGTGCAGGAACCCCACGGAGTGCAGGTAGCGCAGTGCCGACCCCAGGTGGTCGGCCAGCTGGGCGAGCTCGCGCAGGGTCAGCCTGCCCACGTCGTGCACCAGCGCTTCGAACGTCGCGCCGGTGAGCACCTCCAGCACCAGCCGGGGCGGCGCCCCTTCCGGCCGCAACAGCTCGTATCCGCGGACCAGATGCGGGTGCGTCAACCTCGCCAGCACGTCCCACTCGTGCTCCAGGGACGCCAGCGTCCCGGGGTCGTGCGCGAGCTCCGGGCGCGGGGTCTTGACCAGGACGCGGCAGAACCGGGTGGTGTCGCGGGCCTCGTAGACGTCCAGGTCCTGGCCGCGGCGGATGTGCTCGAGCACCACCAGCGAGGGCGCCAGCGACGCCCCGACGCCCAGCGGAGGCGGGACCGGCCCCACCTCCGGGGAGACCGACCGTTCCTCCGCGGTCGCGGAATCCATCCAAGTCCTCCCCCGGGGTCGGCGCCGCCCCCGTGGCAGCCCGCCCCGCGTCCTCCGTGACCGGCACGTGCCTGTCGGCCCCCGCCGACGCTAGTCAGCCTGCGGCCGGGCGGAATCACCCAGACCGGATGGTCCGGAAGTCCACCTCCGTCCTGGCGTGGCTCCTGCGTCAGGAGGCGGACAGGCCGTGCTCGGCCAGCAGGTCCGCGAGGGCGTCGGGCGAGGTGCGCGCCAGGGCCCCACCGGTGAACCGCTCGTCGCCGGTCACCTCCGCCAGGACGTCGAGGCCCAGTGCATCCGGTCGCCGGCCGTCCGCGCCGAGGTCGAGCTCGGCAGTGACCAGGCCGCGCAGGTGACCCTCGAAGACGTCCACGGCCCAGCGATGACCGCCCAGCCGGACGGTGTGCCGTGTCTTGGCCAGCTCGTCGGCGGCCAGGACGAGCAGGGTGTCGTACTCCGCCGGGCGCAGGTACATCGTCGTGTGGGCCACGGTGCGCGGGCTGCCGTCGACCCGGACCTTCTGTCCCAGCTTCAGCACCACCGGCCGGCCTTCCTCCTCCACCCGGCGCAGCCGCAGCCCCGTCTCGGGCAGGTAGCGGTCGGTGATCCGCTGGGTCCGCTCGACCGGGACCGACCGGGGAGGGCTGGGCAGCAGGAAGCGCAGCTCCCGCTCGAGGTGGGCGTACTTCAGCGACGTCGAGGTGTCGTGCACGGGCCCATCATCCCGGCCGGCGCGGCTGCTCCTCGCAGATGACCAGGGGGATCTCGCGCGGCGCGCGCCGCTGGTAGCGGGCGTACCCGGCATACCGCTGGACCACCCGCGGCCAGAGCACGTCCCGCTCCTGTGGGGTGGCCGTCCGGGCCAGCATCGGGCGCGTCCGGGCGCCGCGCTGGACGGTGACGTGCGGGTCGGCGCACAGGTTGAGGTACCAGTCGGGGTGGCGGGTCGCCCCGCCGTTGGAGGCCACGAGCACGAGGCGGTCGCCGTCGGGCAGGCAGCCCAGCGGCGTGGTGCGCGTGCGGCCGGTGCGCCGACCGGTGGTGGTCAGCAGGACGTTCTCGACCGGGCCCATGCGTGAGCCGATGCGGCCGTGGCTGGCGCGGTAGACCCGGGTGTGCAGGCCCGTGAAGAACCGCTGCCCTGCCCGCATCAGCCCAGCCAATGGCGCACCGCCCGCTCCTCGGCCCGGGCGAGGGCGACGGGATAGGCCTCCTCCGCAGCGCCGGCGAGCTGTTGCTCGGCCGACCACAGCGCCCCGCACACGAACCCCTCCGGGCCCCCGGCCCCGGGAGCCTCCATCAGCTCGAGCAGCACCTGCTGGGCGTGCGCGCTGTCCTGCCGCTCGCCGAGGACCTCCTGGACGGACTCCATCCGGCCGGCCAGGTCCGCCGCCGGCGCGCCGAGCGCCGGGGTGCACAGCTCGGCGGCGTAGCGGGCGCGCTTGGCCGCCTTGCGCACGTCGTGCAGCCGGTGGGCGCGCGACTCCTCCGAGCCCGCGACGTCGACCCGCCGCGCGGC
>NZ_DASVZH010000194.1:0-22115 GCF_036391795.1 Oryzihumus sp. | reverse complement strand
CACTCCACCGGCCGCGGCAGGCCCGCCGGGCGCGGCACCACGTCCACCCCGACGCAGCGCACGGCCGGGTCGAGGGCGTGCACGTCCGCGAGCAGCTCGCCCCGGCCGCAGCCCACGTCCACGAACGTCGTCAGGCCCTCCGCCCGCAGCCAGCGCACCAGTGCCCCGGCCAGGACCGGGCCCAGCCCGGGGGCTCCCTGGGCCGACGTCGCGAAGTGCCCGGCCGGTCCGGCGGGCTGCCGGTAGAGGCCGCCGGGGCCGTAGAGCGCGGCCTGCCACGCCTGCTGCCAGGGCATCGATGTCACGGGCAGCACGCTACGGCCCCCGGCGACCGCGCTAGCGTTCCGTGCGTGAGCACCCCCGAGGAGCGTCCCGCACGCCTGGAGGTCGGCGTCGTCGGCGCCGGCCGGGTCGGCGCCGTCCTGGGTGCGGCCCTGGCCCGGGCCGGGCACAAGGTCGTGGCCGCCTCCGCCGTGAGCGACGCCTCCCGGGCGCGCGCCGCGGCGCTGCTGCCCGGCATACCGCTGCTGCCCGTCGAGGAGGTGGTGGCGCGGGCCGAGCTGCTGCTGCTCACCGTCCCCGACGACGCGCTGACCGACCTCATCGCCGGGCTCACCGCGACGCACTCGTGGCAGGCGGGGCAGATCGTCGTGCACACCTCCGGCCGCCACGGGGTCAAGGTCTTCGAGCCGGCCGCCGGCGCGCATGTCATCGGCCTGGCGCTGCACCCCGCGATGACGTTCACCGGCACGGCGATGGACCTGACCCGCCTGACCGACTGCTGCTTCGGCATCACCGCGCCGGAGGCGCTGCGCCCGGTGGCCGAGGCCCTCGTCGTGGAGATGGGCGCCGAGCCGGTGTGGATCGCCGAGGACCAGCGCGAGCGCTACCACGCGGGCCTGGCGCACGGCGCCAACCACCTGGTCACCCTCGTCGCGCAGGCCATGCAGGTGCTCGGCTCGGCCGGGGTGGAGCACCCGCACCGGGTCATCGCGCCGCTGCTCAACGCCGCGCTCGACAACGCGCTCCGCCTGGGTGACGCCGCTCTCACCGGTCCGGTGGCCCGCGGCGATGCCGGTACCGTTGCTGCGCACCTGCGACAGCTGACCGACGAGACCCCCGACGTCCGCGCGACCTACCTCGCCCTCGCGCGCGCCACAGCCGAGCGAGCCCTGGCGAGCGGGCGGCTGACGGCGTCGGCGGCCGAGCCGCTGCTCGACATCCTTGCCGTCCCGAAGGAGCTCCCGTGACCACCCAGACCGCCACACCCGTCGTCGCGCGCACCCGCGACGAGCTGGCCCAGGCCCGCGCCGAGCTGTCGGCCGGCGACGTGGCCGTGGTGATGACGATGGGGGCGCTGCACCACGGGCACGCCCAGCTGATCAAGCAGGCCCGCGCCAGTGCCGAGCACGTCATCGTCACGATCTTCCTGAACCCGCTGCAGTTCGGCCCGCGGGAGGACCTCTCGCGCTACCCGCGCACGTTCGACGACGACATGGAGATCTGCACCCGTGAGGGCGTCGACATCGTCTTCGCGCCCACCCCCGACGTGGTCTACCCCGACGGCGACCCGGGCGTGCGCATCTCCGCCGGCCCGCTCGGCGCGGTGCTCGAGGGCCAGGCCCGGCCGGGTCACTTCGACGGCGTCCTCACCGTGGTCGGCAAGCTGCTGCACCTCACCGGCGCCAGCAGCGCCTACTTCGGCCAGAAGGACGCCCAGCAGCTGCTGCTGATCCGCCGGATGGTCCGCGACCTGGACTTCCCCGTCGACGTGGTGTCGGTGCCCACCGTGCGGGAGGAGGATGGACTGGCCATGTCCAGTCGCAACACCTACCTCACCGCCTCGGACCGCGAGGTCGCCCTGTGCCTGTCGCAGGCGCTCGAGGCCGGCGCCGACGCCGCCGCGGAGGGCCCCTCGGCGATCCGCCGGGCGGCCCGCTCCGTGCTGGTCAAGGAGCCGCTGGCGCTCATCGACTACCTCGTGCTGGTCCACCCGACCACGCTCGAGGACGTGCCTGAGTGGTACCGCGGGGAGGCCCTGCTCGCCGTCGCCGGACGGGTCGGCACGACCCGCCTCATCGACAACATGCCGGTCCGCGTCGGCCCCGGGGGCGGGGCCCTGCAGGTGTTCTCCGAGCACGCCGGACGCCACGAAGCCCCCGTCGAGTAGCCAAGGACGACACCCGTGCAGCGCTTCATGCTCTACGCCAAGATCCACCGGGCCACCGTGACCCAGGCGGACCTCAACTACGTCGGCTCGGTGACCGTCGACCGGCTCCTGCTCGAGGCCGCCGGGCTGCTGCCGGGGGAGCGCGTCGACATCGTCGACGTCACCAACGGCAACCGGCTGACCACCTACGTCATCGAGGGCGAGGCCGGCTCGGGCACCATCTGCATCAACGGTGCCGCGGCCCACCTCATCCAGCCCGGCGACATCGTCATCCTCATCGCCTACGCGGGCATGGACGACGCGGAGGCGCGCAGCTTCGTCCCCAAGGTGGTCTTCGTCGACCACGACAACCGGATCGTCGACGTCAGCGGAGACCCGGGCCAGGTGCCCGACGGCTACGGGCTGGAGTCCTCGGGCGTCGCGCGGTGAGCGCGACGCTGCCGCGCGGCATACCGTCGCGGCTGGTCGCCCCCGACGCCGGCTGGACGGTGTCAGCGGACGTCATCGTCGTGGGCTCCGGTATCGCGGGCCTCACCGCCGCGCTCCGGTTGCGTCAGCGGGTGGACCGGGTCCTGCTCGTCACCAAGACGGTGCTGTCCGAGGGCTCCACGCTGTGGGCGCAGGGCGGCATCGCCGCGGCCCTGGACGAGAAGGACTCCCCGGAGGAGCACCTGCGCGACACCCTCGTCGCCGGGGTGGAGGTCTGTGACGTCGAGGCCGTGCGCACCCTCGTCAACGAGGGGCCGGCCCGCGTGCGCGAGCTCGTCGCGCTCGGCGCGGAGTTCGACCGTGACGCCAACGGGGAGATCTCGCTGACGCGCGAGGGTGGGCACCACCGCGACCGCATCGCGCACGCCGGCGGGGACGCCACCGGCAGGGAGATCTCGCGGGCGCTGATCGCGGCGCTGCACGCGGTCATCGACGACCCCGGCATCCAGGTCATCGAGCACGCGCTCGTCGTGGACCTGTTGCAGGACAAGGACTCCCGCGTCTGCGGCGTCACGCTGCACGTCATCGGCGAGGGCGAGGTCGACGGCGTCGGCGCCGCCCACGCCCGCGCGGTCGTGCTGGCCACCGGCGGCATCGGCCAGGTCTGGTCGGCCACGACCAACCCGTCCGTGGCCACCGGCGACGGCGTCGCCGCCGCCCTGCGCGCCGGCGCGGTGATCGCCGACCTGGAGTTCGTGCAGTTCCACCCGCCCGTGCTCTGGCTGGGCGAGGGCTCCAGCGGCCAGCAGCCGCTGATCTCCGAGGCGGTCCGCGGTGAGGGCGCGTTCCTCGTCGACGAGGACGGCGTGCGGTTCATGCAGGGCGTGCACGAGATGGCCGACCTGGCCCCGCGCGACGTCGTGGCCCGCGCCATCGTCGACCGGATGGCCCTGACCGGCACCGACCACGTCTACCTCGACGCCCGGCACCTCGGCCGGGAGTTCCTCGAGGCGAGGTTCCCCTCGATCGTGGCGCGCTGCCGCGAGCTCGGCTTCGACCCGGTCACCGACCTGCTGCCGGTCGCGCCGGCCCAGCACTACGCCAGCGGCGGCGTGCGCACCGACCTGCACGGGCGCACCTCGCTGGCCGGGCTCTACGCCTGCGGCGAGGTGTCCTGCACCGGCGTCCACGGCGCCAACCGCCTCGCGTCCAACTCGCTGCTCGAGGGCCTGGTCTTCGCGAGCCGCATCGCCGACGACGTCGCCGCCCGGCTGGCCCGCGGCGAGCTGTCCGCCACCACCCCACAGCCGCCGTCCGGGCCGGCCGCGCTGGTGCCCGCGGCCCGGCGCACCGACATCCAGCGCGCGATGACCCTCGGCTCGGGGGCAGTGCGCTCCGGTGACGGCCTGGCCCAGACCGCCAAGACGCTGACCGTGGTCGCCGAGGACGGCGAGCGGGCCGCGCCCGGCCCGCAGTCGTGGGAGACCTCCAACCTGCTCCACGTCGGCCAGCTGCTCACCCACGTCGCGGCGATGCGGGAGGAGACCCGGGGCGGCCACGTCCGCTCCGACTTCCCCCGGCGCGACGAGCAGTGGCGCGCGCACATCCACGCATGGCGGGAGCCGGACGGCTCCGTCGCCACCTCCATCCACCCCGTCGAACCCCAGGACCTCGCATGACCGGATTCCCCGAGAAGGCCGCCCAGAGCATCGTCGACGGGGCGCTGGAGGAGGACCTCGGCGGCTTCCCCGGCGTCGACGTCACCAGCACCGCGACGATCCCCGCCGGCCAGCGCTGCACCGCCCACGTCGTGGCCCGGGCCGACGGCGTCCTCGCCGGCGCGCCCCTGGTGTCCCTGGTCTTCCGCGCGGTCTCCGAGCGGCTCGGGCTGCCCGAGGTCGACGTCGAGCTGGTGCACGAGGACGGCGACATGCTGCGCCGGGGCGAGGTCATCGCCGTGCTGCGCGGCTCCACCCGGGCGATCCTCGTGGGCGAGCGGACCCTGCTCAACCTCCTGTCGCGGCTCTCCGGCGTGGCCACCCACACGAGGCTCTGGGCGATGGAGCTCGAGGGCACCGGTGCGACCGTGCTCGACACCCGCAAGACGACGCCGCTGCTGCGCGCGCTGGAGAAGTACGCCGTCCGATGCGGCGGCGGCACCAACAAGCGGATGGGCCTCTACGACGTGGCCATGATCAAGGACAACCACAAGCTGGCCGCCGGCTCGCTGACGGCCGCGATCGCGGCGGTCCGCACGGCATACCCCGAGGTGCCTATCCAGGTGGAGGCCACGACGCTGGAGGAGGCGCTGGAGGCCGTGCAGGCCGGGGCGCGCTTCCTGCTGCTCGACAACATGACCCTCGAGCTGCTGCAGGCCACCGTGGAGACCGTGCGGGCCACCGGCGAGAAGGTCGAGATCGAGGCGACCGGCGGGCTGACCCTCGACGTGGCCCGGGCCTACGCCCAGACCGGCGTGGACTACCTCTCGGTCGGCGCGCTGACGCACTCCTCGCCGATCGTCGACATCGCCCTCGACCTCGTCGAGGGCTGACGCCGGCCGGCCGCTGGTGCCGGTCAGCCGAAGTGCGTGACGAGGCGCTCGGCGTAGTACTGCTCCCAGGGCAGGTCGGTGACCGCCTCCGTGAACTCCTGGTCCAGGCTGACCAGCTGCTGGGTCAGCTCGCTGCGCACGGGGGCCCGGCCCAGCAGCGTCGGCAGCTCCGAGAGCCGCACCAGCCAGTCGGAGTAGAACGTGGCCCAGTCGTCGTCGGCGCCGTCGGTGATCCGGTAGACCCGGTGGTGGGTCTCGGCGACCTCGTGGAGCAGCGCGCCCACCCGGTCGATCTGGTCAGCCATGGTGACCACCTCCACGCCCGAGGATCGGCGCACCCCGCGGCGCGCACACCCCCCGGATGGACGAGGACCGGCCTGCGTCAGCGGCGGCGCAGGCGGAAGCACTCGGTCAGCATCGGCAGCTCGACCATGCCGTCGGCGCCGGCCGCCCGGCGGCCGAGGTCCCGGACGCGCGCCAGCACCTCGTCGCGGTCGGGGCGGATCGCCACGAACGACCACGTGCCCGCGTGACGGGCCAGGTCCTCCGGGCTCTGGCGCATCGTCCAGCCGAAGACCTCGTGCTCGACCGGTCCGAACGCCTCGGGGAAGGCCGGGAAGTCCTGGTCGTCGGCGATGTTCTCGTGCCGCTCGACGAGGACGGAGAGCTCCTTCTGCCAGTCCACCGACTCGTCCCGGCGGTGCCAGGCCATCGAGAGCCACCCGCGTCGGCGCAGCACCCGGGCGCACTCCCGGGCCGCCGCCTCGTGGTCGAACCAGTGCCACGCCTGGAACACCGTCACCGCGTCGGCGGAGCCGTCCTCGACAGGCAGCTGCTCGGCGCTGCCGTCGCGCGGCTCGACCCGGGCCGCCACCTCCGGCTCCAGCCCGGGCAGTGATCCTCGCAACTCCCCGAGCATCCCCTCGGCCGGCTCCACGGCGGTGACCCGGTGGCCCATCCGGGCGAGCACCCGACTGCCCTTGCCGGTGCCAGCACCGAGGTCGACGACGTCGAGCTCCGTTGCGGGGGCGGGGGATCCGAGCATCCAGCGCACGGTCTCCTCGGGCCACGAGGGCCGCACCGCGTCGTACTCCGCCGCGATCGCCCCGAACGACGTGCGGCGTGCCGTGAACACCTCTCGCGCGCTCTGCCCACCCATGCGGCGCAAACTACCTCGCGAGGGGCCCAGACGCAGTTAGTACCCTTGCCGGGTGAGCGACAACCCCACCCCCACCGTGCCCGATGTCGATGTGCCTGAGCAGATCCGCGTCCGTCGGGAGAAGCGGGCGCGGCTGCTCGCCGAGGGCAGGGAGCCGTATGCCGTGGGCGTGCCCCGCACGCACACCCTCGCCGACGTGCGTGCCGGCTACCAGCACCTCGAGGCGGGGGAGGAGACCGACAACCTCGTCGGCGTCGCCGGCCGGGTCGTCTTCGTCCGCAACACCGGCAAGCTCTGCTTCGCCACGCTCCAGGAGGGCGACGGCACCCGGCTGCAGGTCATGCTCAGCCTCGCCGAGGTGGGTGAGGAGTCGCTGGCGTCGTGGAAGGCCGACGTCGACCTGGGCGACCACGTGTTCGTCCACGGCCGGGTCATCTGCAGCAAGCGCGGCGAGCTGTCGGTCATGGCCGACTCCTGGACCATGGTCAGCAAGGCCCTGCGCCCTCTGCCGACGTTGCACAAGGAGCTCTCCGAGGAGTCCCGGGTGCGCCAGCGCTACGCCGACCTGCTGGTCCGCCAGGAGGCACGCGACATGGTGCGCACCCGCGCCCGAGTGCTCAGCTCGCTGCGCCACACCCTGGAGAACCACGACTTCATCGAGGTCGAGACGCCGCAGCTTCAGCTCATTCACGGCGGCGCCGCGGCCCGTCCTTTCCACACGCACCTGAATGCCTTCGACATTCCGATGACGCTGCGGATCGCGCTCGAGCTCTTCCTGAAGAGGGCGGTTGTCGGCGGTGTCGACCGGGTCTTCGAAATCGGCAAGAACTTCCGCAACGAGGGCATTGACTCCACCCACAGCCCCGAGTTCACGATGCTGGAGTTCTACCAGGCTTATGGTGACCAGTTCACCGCCGCCGAGCTCACCCGTGAGCTGGTCCTGAATGCCGCCAAGGCGGCCGGTGTCGGCACCACCGTGGTGGACTACCGCGGCAACGAGGTCGACCTCGCTGGCGAGTGGCGCTGGCTGCCCATCGTCGACGCCGTCTCGGACGCCCTGGGCGAGGAGGTCTCCGCCGCCGAGGACGAGGACGCGGCCGCGCGCGTGCGCAAGCTCGCCGAGGCCCGCGGCATCGAGCTCCGGCCCGGCTGGGGCACCGGCGAGATCATCCTCGAGGTGTTCGAGAAGCTGGTCGAGCACACCCTCATCCAGCCCACGTTCGTGTGCGACTACCCCGAGTCCGTGCGGCCGCTGGCCCGCGGGCACCGGTCCACGCCGGGCCTGGTCGAGGCGTGGGACCTCATCATCGGCGGCATCGAGCTGGCCCCGTCCTACAGCGAGCTGGTCGACCCGGTCATCCAGCGCGATCGCCTCACGCAGCAGTCGCTGCTCGCGGCCGGCGGTGACCCCGAGGCCATGCAGCTCGACGAGGACTTCCTGCGCGCGCTGGAGTACGGCGCCCCGCCGATGGGCGGCACCGGCCTGGGCGTGGACCGGCTGGTCATGCTGCTCACCGGCAAGCCGATGCGCGAGGTCATCCTCTTCCCGACCGTGAAGCCGGAGTGAGCATGCATTCCCTCTGGCTCGCCATTGCCGCCCTGTTGCCGACCGCCGGTGTCGCTTTTCTCTTCTACCTCGTCATCAAGGCGATGATCGAGGGCGACCGGCGTGAGCGTCTCGCACATTCCCAATGGGAAGCGCAGCAGGAACATCGCGCTGAGAAACCCCATTCCGAGGATTTACCTGAGTAGAAATCTCACGTAGGGTGCGTTCGTCAATTGACGAGTCGGGAATTACTTCACTCATCCGTGATGGCAGCAATTCCTCCACCCCCTCCGGAGAAAAATATGGCACAACGCGTCGTGGTCACCCTCGAAGACGACATCGACGGTGGCGAGGCCGCAGAGACCGTGTCCTTCGCGCTGGACGGCGTCTCCTACGAGATCGACCTGTCCGAGGCCAACGCCAGCAAGCTCCGCGACGACCTCGCGTCGTGGATCGGTCACGCCCGCCGCGCCGGCGGACGCAAGAGCACGTCCACGGCCCGTCGCAGCGGCGGCAGCCGTGGTGGTCGCGACCTGTCCGCGATCCGTGAGTGGGCGCGCAAGAACGGCCACACGGTGAGCGACCGTGGTCGCATCTCCGCCGAGATCCAGGCCGCCTACGACAAGGCCCACGCCTGAGCCGACCCGGCACCGCGACGGCGCCCGACCCCCACCCGGGGCGGGCGCCGTCGTCGTCCACGGGGTGTGACTGGGTGGGGCCCGATCGGCGGCGACTGCGCAATACGTCTCAGTCGGCACGGTCGCGGGTATGGGGGCATCCAAGCGAGGTGACCGATCACCGGGGGCGCTGTTGGAGCCGGCTCGCACGGCTCCTGAGCGAACGCTGACTTCTCCCGCCATTGCTTTCGCTGTCCGACGACATCCTGGCGCTCCGGCGTCTTCACGGCGCCCGGTAAGCAGGCGCGAGGCACGCTCCCGACTTGCGCACCGAGGTGCACTCCATGCTGTACAGCGCGATCACGGTTGCCAGTTGAGGTTGTTCCTGACCGAGTCCTCCCCGGCCTGGACGCGGCTGTGGTCGCAGTCCCGGCGCTGGTAGCGCAACGGCACCTGGGCCGAGCGCTCCCCATGCTGACTTCGCCGCACGCGGGGCGTACGACCCGACGCCGTCAAAGGTGGTCATCGACACCCACCCGGCCCGTGGGCCGCCCAACTGCTGGTTCATCTCCCACGACCCCGGCGTCCTCCACCGCCGCCCAGGGCGCCAAGCCCAAGGCTGCGGTCGATATGACCCGACTCCTCGTCCGCGCGCATAGCCGTGCCAGCCTCGCCCCATTCGGTGCCATGGCCAGTGGAGGTTGCTCAGGTTCGCTCGGGCCGCCAGCCTTGGGCTCGCCAAGTCGTTTGAGAGCACCACTGCCTCCGCGACGGGCTGGCTCCAGGACGTATGCATTGCAGCCACGATCCGGCATCTCTCACGTGACCAGACCCGCCGCCGCTCCCTCCGGTCCGGCCGCCTGACCCGTTTGCTTTCACGACGTCTACAGCACGGTGCCTTGTCGGTGGTGTCCGGCACCATTTGGTGAGTGCCCGTAGCCGCTACCCGTGACGACGCCTTGCTGGTGTCGCACACCGGGGTGCCGCTGTCCCGGCCCACGACGTTGCGGTTCACCCTGGACGTCAACCGCGAGCAGCATCAATGGCTGCTCGCGCACGCGGGCGCGTCCCGACTCGCGTTCAACCACCACCTCGGCCGGGTGAAGGCGAACTTGGGCCAGCGCACCGCCGAACGCAGTTACGGCATCGCGGACGAAGACCTGACCCCGTCGCTGTCGTGGAGCAGGGTGGAATTCATCAACCACATAAACGCCTGGAAGGACGGCCGTTCCCCAGACTCACCAGTGTCCGTCGACGAGGACGGGAACAAGGTCCTCGGCCTGCCCTGGCGGCATGAAGTGTCGACTGACGTGTTCGAAACCGCCTCGGTGAACGCCGCGCAAGCGCTCGGGAAGTGGGCCGCCTCGAAGGAGGGTGCCCCGGCGGCCAAGGCCGGTCGCCGCGTCGGGTTCCCGCGGTTCAAGTCGCGGCACCGGACCACGCCGGCTTTCCGGCTCCGCGCGAAGTACCAAGAGGGCGCTGCAGCCGCGGTGCGCCCAACCGGGCCGAAGACGATGCGGTTTCCCAAGCTGGGCGAGCTCCGGACTCGCGAGTCCACCCGGCAACTGCGGCGGATGCTCGAACGCGGCCGCTTCCACGCCTTCGCCGCCAGCTTCCGGTTCGAACGCGGCCGTTGGGTCGTCTCGGTGACCGGGGTCGCCGCGCCGTTGCACCACGCCCGCCGCAGCCAAACGGGCAGGCACCCGGCCCGGGTCGGGGTGGACCTGGGCGTGAAGACCTTGGCGGTCATCGCCGACGAGACCGGTCGTGTGCTTGACATGGTCGAGGGGGTGAAAGCACTCAAGCACGCCCAGGTGGGCCTTCGGCTGGCCAACAAGGCGCTCGCGAGAACCAAGCGAGACTCGGTCGGCAGGTCGAAGGCAGCGCGACGCCTGGGCAGGATGCACGCCCGCGTCGCCGCCGTGCGGAAGGCTCTGCTGCACCAGCTCACCGGTGACCTCGCCAAGGGGTACACCTGCGTCGTTGTCGAAGACCTGAACGTGGCCGGCATGCTTGCCAACCGTCGTCTGGCGCAGGTGGTCTCCGACGCCGCGTTCGGGGAGGTGCGCCGGCACCTTGGGTACAAGACCGCCTGGTACGGCACCGAGCTCGTAATCGCCGACCGGTGGTTCCCGTCCTCGAAGACTTGCTCCGGGTGCGGGACCGTGAAGGCCGACCTGACGTTGTCCGCCCGGGTGTACCACTGCGACGCGTGCGGCCTGGTCATCGACCGGGACATCAACGCCGCGGTCAACCTGGCCCGCTACGCGCCGTCCCCGACCACCCTGCCACCACCGGTGGCCGCCTGACGTCCGTACAGCGTCTGCACCCGGATGGGCCGGGGGAGAGCCGACCGCCACCCTCCAGTCTTGGGGCGCTGGGTCGGAACCGAGGCAAGACCAGCCGCCATGGTGCGGCAGGCGCTCGGACGGCAACCAAGCACCACCGCCCCGAAAGGGCGATGGTCAAGGGGAGCCGGTGTGCTCCCGAAAGGGACACACCCAGTGAGAGGGTCGGGCCATGACCCCGACCGGCACCGACGGCGACCGCGACCTGGCGCTGTCGCTGGTCTCGTCACGGCTGGGCTGGATGGACGTGCTCCCGGCGGGGCACGGCAGCGCCCTGCCGTGGTCGTGTGCGCACGTGCTCGACGCCCAGGACCGCGGAGAGGACCCCACCGCCCCCTGGCGGCAGGCCCTCGCCGACACGACCACCCGGCAGCACCGTCAGGCGCCACCACCGGCGATGCCGGCCGCCTTCGTTTTGCTGTGGTACCTCGACGTGCTGGCCAACCCGCTGGCCTTCGCCGCGGCGCTCGGCCCTTGGGTGCTCGACGTGAGCCCCGGCAACGTGCGCTTCGACCTGCAGACCGACCAGCACTACCCCGAGGCGGCCTCCTTCGGCACCGGCGACCTGCGCCTGGTCGCCGACCCGGCGCAGCGGCGGGAGGTGGCCCGGCAGCGCTACCTCGCCCACGCCGGGCGCTTCGTCGAGGGTTACCGGCCCGGGGTGAAGATGAGCTCGCGCCAGCGGCTCGGCGCCGTGCAGGACGCGTGGGAGATCGCCTGCCGCCGGGCCGCCGAGGCGTGCCTGCCGCCGCCGGCACCCGCCCCGAGCAGGCGGGTGTCCTGCTGCTTCATCTTCACCCTGCCCGGCGCGAGTACCTGCGCGATGTGCCCGCGGCTCAGCCGGCCAGCTGGGCGCTGAACACGTCGCCGTCGCGGGCCACCCGCGCCAGCACCTCGTCGATGTCCAGCTGGCGCAGCGCGTCCCGCTCCGACGCGCCCCGCTCCACCTCGGCCCACGTCCGCGGCGCCGCCACGGTCGGGGTCTCCCGGCCGCGCATCGACCACGGGCAGATCGTCGTCTTGGCCGCGGTGTTCTGGCTCCAGTCGAGCAGCACCTTCCCGGGCCGCAGCGACTTCGTCATCTTCCAGACCACCTGGTCGGGGTGCTTCCTGGTCAGGTCCTGGGCGATCTGGCGGGCGACCTCCCGGATGGTGTCGGCGTCCTCCTCGCCCGGCAGCGCGGCATAAAGCTGCATGCCCTTGCTGCCGCTGGTGACAGGGGCGCTGCGCAGCCCGATGGCCTCCAGCCGCTCGCGCACGTCGAGGGCGACCTGGGCGCACTCGTGCAGTCCGGCGGGGGAGCCGGGGTCGAGATCGATGACCATGCGGTCCGGCGGCAGCGGGTGGCCGCCCTCGTCGAAGCGCCACTGCGGCACGTGCAGCTCCAGCGAGGCGAGGTTGACCAGGTAGGTCAGTCCGGCGGTGTCCTCCACGACCGGGTAGCGGATCGTGTCACCGCCGCCGCGCGAGCCGGTCGAGGACACGGTGACCGTGCGCAGCCACGACGGCGCCCCGCCGGGCAGGTTCTTCTCGAAGAACGACGGCCCGGACACCCCGT
This sequence comes from Oryzihumus sp., assembly GCF_036391795.1. Taxonomy (GTDB): domain Bacteria; phylum Actinomycetota; class Actinomycetes; order Actinomycetales; family Dermatophilaceae; genus Oryzihumus. The sequence goes on along the minus strand of NZ_DASVZH010000194.1, from coordinate 9,737 downwards.
GCGGCCAGCGGATCCGGGTGACCGGCCGGTCGGCCAGCAGCGGCAGCAGCACCGGGGCGATGCGCGCGTAGTAGTTGAGCACCTCGCCCTTGGTCGTCTCCGTGGCGGGGTACATCACCTTGTCGAGGTTGCTCACCTGCAGCCGCCGCCCGTCGACGGTCACCGCCACGGCCTCCTTCTCCGGCACCCCTCATCCCTCCGTCTCGAGCAGGTCCGTGGGTGTCAGGTCCGCCCGCAGCCCCTTGTATGCAGGCTGCCTGAGCCGTCCGCCGTGCGTCGCCCCCAGCGCGGTCACGTCCACGACGACCTCCGGGCGCACCCACCGGGTCCCGTCCGCGTCGATCCGCGGCACCTCGTCGGCGAACGGCGAGGTGGCGGCGCCCAGGGGCCCCAGCTGGTCGAGCAGCTGCACCGCGGCCCGCCCGGTGAGGCCGCTGCCGACGCGGCCCAGGTAGCGCAGCCCGGTCGCGGTCGGCTGCCCGACGAGGACCGCGCCCAGCCGCCCGGTGTTGGTCGTCTCCGGCCGCCACCCGCCGACGACCACCGAGTCGGTGGCGCGGTGGGGGAACTTCAGCCAGTCGGAGCTGCGCCGGCCCGGGTGGTACCTCGAGGACAGCTTCTTGCTGACGACGCCCTCCAGGCCGTTCTCGCGGGTGGCCTCCTGCAGCAGCCGCCCGTCGTCGTAGACGGGGGGCACCTGCCAGTGCGCGCCCTCCAGCCCGACCCGTTCGAGGGTGGCGCGACGTTCGGACAGGGTGCGGGAGGTGAGGTCCACGCCGTACAGGCGCAGGATGTCGAAGACCATGAAGGTGACCGGCCGGACCACGGCCAGCGCGGCGGCCCGGCGCCGGTCCTGCACGTGCATCCGCTCGGCCAGCGCGGTGAACGAGGGGACGCCGCCCTCCAGGGCGACGACCTCACCGTCGAGCAGGGCGTCCTCGGTCTCCAGCGCCAGCCCGGCCAGCTCGGGGAAGGTCGCCGTGACGTCCTTGCCGGTCCGGGAGGTGAGGTGCAGCTGCCCCTCGTGCACGTCGGCGAGCACGCGCATGCCGTCCCACTTGACCTCGTGGACCCACGAAGGACCGGCCGGGATGGCCGTGCCCTGACTAGCCAGCATGGGGCGCATGGGTCCATCCTGACCGAAGGGAGCAGCAGACAGGTGTGAACTCGCCACCTGCGACGAGGAGGTCTGGCGTGCGAGCCATCTGGAAGGGGGCAGTGTCGTTCGGGCTGGTCAACGTGCCCGTGCGGCTCTACTCGGCCACCGAGAACCACGACGTGCAGTTCCGCCAGGTGCACCGGGAGGACGGCGGGCGGATCAAGTACCAGCGGACCTGCAGCCTCGACGGCGAGCAGGTCTCCTACGACGACATCGCCAAGGGCTACGAGACCGAGGACGGCCAGATCGTCGTGCTCACCGACGAGGACATGGCCGATCTGCCGACCCGCAGCTCCAAGGAGATCGCGGTCGAGAAGTTCGTGCCGGCCGAGCAGATCGACCCGATGCTGCTCGACCGCTCCTACTACCTCGAGCCGGACAAGACGGCGACCAAGCCCTACGCCCTGCTGCGGGACGCGCTCAAGGCCTCCGACCGGATGGCCATCGTGACCGTCTCGATCCGCACCCGCATGACGATTGCGGTGCTGCGTGTGCGCGACGACGTCATCGTCATGCAGACCATGCTCTGGCCGGACGAGGTCCGCTCCCCGGAGTTCGTCGGGCTCGGCGACGCCGAGAGCGAGGCCAAGCCGGCCGAGCTGGCGATGGCCAACATGCTCGTCGAGTCCCTGGCCGGCGACTACGACCCCGACGACTACGAGGACGACTACCAGCAGGCGGTCGAGGCGCTGGTCAAGGCCAAGCTCGAGGGCGGCGAGGTGCAGGAGGCGCCGGCGGCCAAGGACACCTCGGGCGAGGTGGTCGACCTGCTCGCGGCCCTGCAGCGCAGCGTCGAGCGGGCCAAGGCATCCCGGGGCGAGCCGGTCGAGGAGGCCGAGCCGAAGGAGAAGCCGGCCGGCAAGGCCCCCGCCAAGAAGGCCGCGGCCCGCAAGGCTCCGGCCGCGACGAAGGCCGCCAAGCGCGCACCGGCGAAGAAGGCGGCCGCCCGCAAGTCGGCCGAGGAGAAGCCCCGCAAGAAGGCGGCCAGCTGACCGATGCCCGAGGGACACACCCTGCACGCCCTGGCAGGGAGCATCGACCGCGCCTTCGCGGGCACCGCCGTGACCGCGTCCAGCCCGCAGGGCAGGTTCGAGGCCGGCGCCGCGCTGCTCGACGGCCGGGTGCTGCGCGAGGCGACCGCGTGGGGCAAGCACCTGTTCGCCGAGTTCGACGGTGACGCCTGGCTGCACGTCCACCTCGGCCTCATCGGCAAGTTCGCCGTGCACTCCCGCGCCGGCCAGGACCGTATGCCGTCCGCGCACGTCCCCGTGCAGGGCCAGGTGCGGCTGCGGCTGCTCAACGACGCGTGGGTCGGCGACCTGCGCGGCCCGAACCTGTGCGCCGTGGTCACCCCCGACGAGGTGGCGGCCGTCCATGCCCGGCTCGGCCCGGACCCGCTGCGGCCCGACCCCGACCCGGGCCTGGCCTGGCGGCGGATCTCCCGTTCGACCCGTTCGATCGCCGAGCTGCTCATGGACCAGGCGGTCGTCGCAGGGGTCGGCAACGTCTACCGCTGCGAGCTGCTGTTCCGGCACCGGGTGGACCCGTTCCGTCCCGGCCGGGAGATCCGCCCGGCCACGTGGCGGGCGATGTGGGACGACCTCGTCACGCTGATGCCGCTCGGGGTCGCGGCCGGGCAGATCCTCACCCGCCAGGACCAGGTGGATGCCGCGCTGGCGCAGCTGGCGCGCGGGGAGCGTGTCACCGCCCCGGAGCGCTCCTACAACGTCTACAAGCGCACCGGCGAACCGTGCCGGGTCTGCGGCTCACGGGTCCGCACGCAGGTCGTGGTGGGGCGCAACCTGTTCTGGTGCGGCCGCTGCCAGCGCCGCCGCTGAGGCGGGCACCCGGCATACCGCTCAGTCCTGGCTGACCGTCGTTCCGCGCAGGACCGGCCCGGCCAGCAGGGTGGTCACCGCGCTGGGGGAGCTGTCGCCGAGCAGGGCCTGGACGACCTCCTGCTCGGCCTGCGTCCCGGCCATCCCGGAGTCGGCCTGGGTCAGCCCGACGGCGGGGAACCCGCTGCCGACCGGGGTGGTCGAGGGTTGCTCGAAGCTCATCCCGGGCGGGACGTAGCCGGCCTGGCCGCAGTGCTGCGCGAGCTCGGCGAACTGCTGGCGCCAGTCGGGGTGGCTGCGCTTGTAGTCCCCGATCGGGTCCGAGCTGTAGCCGTAGAGGTTCTGCGTGCCGTCGGGGAAGTGCTTGCTCGGCAACGGCTCGGCCTGGCTGCTCGGCGGGCAGGGGAGCAGGCCGCACCCCGGCGGCATCGACCCCCAAGCCGGCTCCTCGCCGGGACGGTAGGGCTCGCGCGGGGTCACCACCTCGAGGGTGATGTGGAAGGTGTGCTGGGAGAAGGCCTGGCTGATCCGGGGTGTCCACGTGGTCAGCGCCTGCGCCATGCACGGGTACTCGGGGGAGTAGCGGGCCAGCGTCGTCAGGGTGGGCTCGCCGACCCGCCCCAGCTGGATGATCCGCTCCCCGTTGGCCTGCAGGAACCCGGTGGCCGTGTCGGCGAAGCCCGCCGTGCCGGCGAGGAACCCGGCGAGGGCGTCCTTCTTCTGCACGAGCGTGGCGTTGGTGGTGACCAGGGAGTGCAGCATCCGCAGCAGGTCCGGCGCGGCATCGGCGTAGGTGGAGGCCACGTCGGCGAAGGCGCTGATGTCGACCTGGATCGTCGGCATCGACGGGTTGAGCGCCCTCAGGTAGCGGTCGGCCTCGACGAGGTCGGTGCCCAGCTGGGTGCCGCGACCCTCCAGCCCGGTGGCCAGCGCGTTCAGCGTCGCGGCGAGGCGCTCGGGCTGCACCGTGCGCAGCAGCGGCAGCAGGTCGTCGAAGACCCGCTCGAGCTCGATGGCCACGCTGCTGCGGTCCTGCCCGATGGTGTCGCCCTCGCGGATGGGGCGCCCGGCCGGGCCGGCGGGCGGGACGAGCTCGACGTAGCGCTCGCCGAAGAGGGTCTTGGGCAGCAGCCGTGCCTGCACGTTGGCCGGCACCTGCCGGGCCTGGTCCGGGTCGAGGGCCAGGGTGAGGACCGCCCCGTCACCGGTGCTGGTGATGCGCCGGACCTGGCCCACGAGCAGGCCGCGCAGCTTGACGTCGGAGTGGTCGCTGAGCTGGCTGCCGGCCCGGTCGGCCCGCAGGGTGACCATGACCGCGGGGGTGAACCGCTGCTGGTAGGCCGCCACGGAGGCCCCGACCAGCAGCGTGACGACCAGGATGAACGCCACTCCTGCGGCAGGCTGACCCCACCGTGCGGCCCGTCTCCCCTGCATGCCCGCTCCCTGTCGCCGGTGTCAGCGGGTCAACGACGGCACCCGCCCGGAGGGTATGCCGGCCGGTCGCCGCAGTGCCCGGGCCGCGGCACCGCTGCGGGCGAGCAGCCACGCCAGGATGCCCAGCTCGAGCGCCGAGACGAGCCCGAGCACGCCGTAGCCCGCGGTCCAGTACCAGCCGGGCAGGTTCGTGCGCTCCTCCCGGCGCAGCACCTGCTCGTCGTTGACGAAGGCCGCCTGCGAGCCGCTGGACACGCGGATCTCGGGCTTGCCGATCTGCGGGTCGGCGGGCATGTGCACCGGGAGCGACAGCATGTCGTGCAGGCCGCGGTGCAGGCGGAGGGTGCTCTTGTACCGCCCGTCGAGGCGCAGCGCGAACGGTGTTCGCCAGACGCCCTCGGAGACCCGCACCATCGGCGCGATGTGCGTGTGGCCGCCCTGGAACGAGGTGCCGATGAACCACGTCGCCTGGTCGGCGGCGTCGGCCGGCTGGAGGTGCACCGTGACCACGGCCGACTGCGACGACCCGGCCTGGGGTGCGAGGTCGACCTGGGCACGCACATCCGGCGCGGCGCTGCGCGGCACCGCGATGGCCAGGGGCACCAGCACCGCGATGAGTCCGACGGCCGCGAGCTGGTGGCCGCGGCGCACCGGGGGAGCGGAGCACCCCTCGGTCCCGGCCACCTCGTCGAGGCGGGTGGCGACCCAGGCGGCGACCAGGCCCGCACCGACGCCCATGACGACGCCGAGCCCGATCGCCGGGGGAAGCAGCGAGGACGGCCAGGGGATCGGCATCCACACGTGCGACCACGCGTACTCGGCGAGGACCCCCAGGACGCCGACGAGCGCGCCCGCGACGGCGCCGAACCGGAACCGCCGACCGGTGCCCAGCGCCAACGCGGTGCCCTCGACGAGGAGGGCCTCGACCACGTACGGCGGGAAGTGGGGCATGACCCGGTCCAGCGGCCCGGCGACGACCGCGGTGATGGCGCCGCGGACGACGAGGTAGACCACCAGCGCGCCGAGGGCGCTGCCCGGGCCGCGGCGGGCCCGCGTCAGGACCAGCGGCAGCACCGTGCCCAGCACGAGCAGCAGCGGATGGTTGAGCAGCGGGAACTGAGGCACGCCGTAGTCGAACTCGGTGGCGAACAGCTCGAACGCGATGAGCAGCGCACCGCCGGTGACGATGTCGAGCAGGGTGTAGCGCCACCGCGGCCCGCTGACCTGCACAGCCTCGGCGCGCATCAGGAACAGCGCGAACAGCGCGATGACGGCGCCGCCGATCATGAGGATGTGGGTGGGGCCCCACAGGGTGACGTCCTCGCCGAAGATGCGGTGCCAGGTGTCGTCGAGCGGGAAGCCGACCAGGGAGAACGTGCCGCACACGACGACGAAGACCCCGCTGAGCGGGAGGCGCCAGCCCGGGCGCAGCCGCAGCGCCCCGGCGGGCAATGGGCGGGCGGCGAGGGCGCAGGTGATGACGCCGGAGGCCATGACGCCGAGCAGGCCGAAGAAGATCGGGTAGTGCGCCGGAGTGCCGAACGGGCCTTGGTCGCGGCCGTGGTCGATGTGGAACGAGATGTCCCACCACACGCCGAAGCCGGCGGTGAGGATCGCGGCGGTCTGCACGAACGGGCTGACGGCCGCCCAGCGGGGCGTGCCGTCGAGCCCGGCCACCCGGTCGGCCAGCGCCCCGAGGAGGGTGCGGTGCCCGGTGCGTTCGCGCAGCACCAGCCACGCGAGCGCGGCGTAGACCACGGCGACCACCCCCACCACGAGCGCGACCTGGGAGGCCTCGGCGACGCCTGGCGCGGGGGCCGCGGCGGCCGGGGTGATGAGGGCTGGGGTATCTGACATCGAGAATGTCACATAACAGATGTTGCAAGTAGGATGGAGCACTGTCAAGGGAAGGGTGCCGATGACCAGCAGCCAGGGGCCGCGCGAGGGCGAGCTCACGATCGACCAGCTCGCCGCCCGGACCGGTATGACGGTCCGCAACGTCCGCGCCTACAGCACCCGTGGCCTCATCCCGCCGCCGCGGCTGGTGGGGCGCACCGGCTACTACGGTGCCGAGCACGTGGCCCGGCTGACCCTGGTGCGCGAGATGCTCGACCAGGGCTACACGCTCACCGCCGCCGAGCGGCTGCTCGCCTCGGCGCCCTCCTCGGGCGCCCAGGCGCTGGGGCTCTACCACTCGCTGATGTCCCCGTGGGACAGCGAGCCGGAGGTCCTCGAGCCCGAGACGCTCGCGGCCCAGGCGAGGGTGGTGCACGACCCGACCGTGGTCGACCGGCTCGTCGAGATGGGGCTGGCCGAGCGGCTCGAGGACGGCCGCCTGCGGATCCCCAACGCCGGGCTGCTGCGCGCCGGTCTCGAGGTGATCGGCCTCGGCATCCCGGTCGAGGACGTCCTCACCCTGGTCCCGGGGCTGCGCCAGCAGGCCGGGGCGGTCGCCGAGTCCTTCGTCGAGCTGTTCCGCAGCACGCTCTGGGCCGACTTCATGGCCGCCGGGATGCCCGAGAGGGAGTGGCCGAGGATGCAGGAGAAGGTCGAGGCGATCATCCCGCTGGCCGGCCAGGCGCTCGTCGCGGCGTTCCAGGAGGCCATGCGCGGCGCCATCGAGCGCGCCATGGGGGAGGAGCTCGGGGCCGCCGGAGGGCACGCGGCCGGGGCCTGACTATCTGACATTCATCGTGTTACATTCCTGACGTCACATCACCCGCGACGTCAGGAGCGAGCGTGACCCCAGCCCTCACCGCCATCAGCTCGGTCCCGCTGCATGGCATCGGTGGACGCGGTGACCCGGCCGTGCCGGTCTGGCTCGCGGCCTATGCCGCCGGGTCCGCCGTGGCCGTCTCCTTCTTCGGCCTGGCCGCCTTCTGGTCCTCGCCCCGGTTCGAGCAGCCGGGTCCCGGTCGGCCGCTGCCGGCGGTGCTTGCCGCGGTGGTCGGCTCGCGCGCCGTGCGGCGGGTGCTGCGGGGGGTCACCCTCCTGGCGCTGCTGCTCTGGCTCGCCGCCGGCTGGCTCGGCCCGGATGACGCCGACGGCAACCTGGCCCCGACCTGGTTCTACGCCTGGTTCTGGGTCGGGCTCGTCCCACTGTCCGTGCTCGTCGGCCCGGTGTGGCGGGCCGTCAACCCCGTGCGCACGCTGGCCTCCGCCGCGCGCCGGGTGGTCACCGTCCGGCTGCGGCCGGTGCCGCGTGGGTGGGCGCACTGGCCCGCGTTCGCCGGTCTGGCCGCCTTCGCGTGGCTGGAGCTCGTGCCGGAGTGGTCCGCCGAGCCCCGCGTCGTGGCGGCGTTCGGCTCCGCGTGGGTGCTGGTCCACGCGGCCGCCGGGACGTGGTTCGGGCCGCAGTGGTTCGACCGCGGTGACGGGTTCGAGGTCTACTCCGGGCTGCTGGCCCGGCTCTCGCCGCTGTCGCGTGACGAGGACGGCCGGCTGGTGCTGCGCAGCCCGATGGCCCACCTGGCCGGGCTGCGTCCCGACCGGAGCCTGACCGCGGTGATCTGCCTGCTGCTGGGCTCGACCGGCTTCGACGGCCTCTCGCGCTCGCGGCCGTGGCGGCACGCGACGGCAGGTCTGGGCGGCCCCGCCCACCTGGTGGTCTACTCGCTGGGCCTGGTGGCCTGCGTTGCCCTCGTCATGCTCGTCTTCGCGGCGGCCACCGCGGCGGCGGCCCGGCACCGGACCCGCGGCGGCCTGCCCCAGGACGGTATGGCCCGCCGGTTCGCGCACTCCCTCGTGCCGATCGTCGTCGGCTACGCGGTCGCGCACTACGCGACCTTCGCGGTGACCCAGGGCCAGCTCGGCTACCTGCTGGCCACCGACCCGTTCGGGCGCGGCTGGGACCTGCTCGGCACCGGCGGCTCGGTCGCCGTCGACCGTGCCGTGATGTCGCCGGCGGTCACCTCGCTGGTCCAGGTCGGTGCGATCGTCGCCGGCCACGTGGTCGGGGTGGTCGCCGCGCACGACCGGGCCGTCGCGACGTTCCCGCGCCGCTCCCTGCGCCCGGCGCAGTACCCCCTGCTGGCGGCCATGGTGGCCTTCACCGCCGGCGGGATCGTGCTGGTGACGGCACCATGAGGCGCGCGGTCCTCACCCCGGTCCGGGTGCTCACCCTGGGGCACTACGGCGGCCTGCCGGAGGCGGCGATGGTGCTCGGGCCGTTGCTGCTGGTCGGCTCGTTCCTCGCCATCGCGCGCAAGGGCGACGCCCACGCGGATGACGACGACGAGGACGACCTCGACCTGCCCTCAGGGGATGAGGCGTGACAGGCCGTGCCAGACGCCGCCCATGACCAGCTCGGTCGCGTCGTCGGCGCTGACCGGACGCTCCTGCCGGGCCCGCCAGATCGCCAGGCGCTCGCAGGCACCGACCACGACCTCGGCGTAGCCCTCGAGCAGGGTGGCCGGCACCGCGTCGAGGCCGGCCCGCTGCTGCAGGGTCCGCACGATGAACGCCGTCTGCTGCCGGCGGATGCTCTCGACGCCGGCGGCCGCGGAGGCCTGCATCGCGCCCTCGTGGGTGATCAGCGCGAACGCCGAGGCGTGCTCGTCGATGAACCTGAAGAACGCTCCCACGCCCGCCCGGAACTGCTCCTCCACCGACGACCCTGCGGGCACCGCCTCCCAGGCCGCCTCGGTCGCCTGGAGCAGCTGGCTGCGGGCGCCGGCCACGCAGGCCGCGAGCAGGCCCTCCTTGGAGCCGAAGTAGCCGTAGATCATCGGCTTGGTCACGCCCACCCGCTCGGCGACGTCCTCCATCGTCGTGGCCTGGAAGCCGCGCTCGGCGAACACCTGCTCGGCCACGGCAAGGATCTGGGCCTCCCGCTCGGCACGGGGCATCCGGGAGCGGGTCGCGGGCGTCGCCTCGGGGCTCATGCCCGGATCCTAGCCGCTCCCTACCGCCGGTAACTTACTCGTGGTAAGTTCCCCCGCCATGAGCACCCGGCACACCGTCCGCACCGACGACGGCACCCCGCTCGCCGCCTGGGTCGACGGCCCCCACGACCGCCCGAGCGCCACCGTCGTCCTCGCCCATGGCTGGACGCTGGACCACACCTCGTGGGACCGGGTGGCCGGCGCCCTCAGCGCCGCCGACCCTGCCCTGCGCGTGGTCCGCTACGACCAGCGTGGCCACGGCGCCTCCGGCCGAGGCACCCGTCGGCCCACCATCGGCCGCCTCGGCGACGACCTCGCCTGCGTCGTCCGCGAGCTCGCCCCGTCCGGGCCGCTCGTCCTGGCCGGGCACTCCATGGGTGGCATGTCCATCCTGGCGATGGCCGGCCGCCACCGCCGGGTGGT
>NZ_DASVZH010000193.1:0-12240 GCF_036391795.1 Oryzihumus sp. | reverse complement strand
ACCGCCACCGCGCTGACCACGCTCGCCGCCGGGCTGGCCACCGGCGTGGCGCCGTCCCAGGCGGCCCTGGCCGCCCCCTCCGTGGCCGCCGCGCCGGCCGCCACCACCGGCACCTCGGCCCGGATCCTGTTCGACGACGGCCACGCCGAGACCGCCGGCAACGCCGACTGGATCATCTCGACCTCGATCCCGAACCCGTTCAACCAGGACGCCTCCCCCAGCTCCGAGACCGACTGGACCGGGGCGATCTCCTCGTGGGGCGTGTCGCTGGCGCAGTACCCGACCTACTACCCCACGCTGCGCACGACCACCAGCGCCCTCACCTACGGGACGACCAGCAGCCTGGACCTGAGGAACTTCGACGAGCTGGTCATCCCCGAGCCCAACACCGCGTTCACCGCCGCCGAGCGCACCGCGATCATGCAGTTCGTGCAGAACGGCGGCGGCCTGTTCCTCATCGTCGACCACGACCAGAGCGACCGGAACAACGACGGCGTCGACAGCGTGGACATCGCCAACCAGCTGTTCAGCAGCAACGGCGTGGACAACACCAACCCGTTCGGGATCACGGTCGACTACAAGAACTACTCCAGCGAGAACGAGACCAACATCCCGACGGCCGCGAAGACGCACCCGGTCATCGACGGTCCCTGGGGCACAGTAACCGGCAGCATTTTGCGCGGCGGCACCACCTTCACCATCTCGACCAGCAGCAACCCCAACGCCCAGTGCCTGCTCTACCGCAACGCCGTGTCCAACACCGGCTCGACGGGCTGCTTCTTTGCGGTGTCCCAGTTCGGCTCCGGCCGGGTGGCGCTGTGGGGCGACTCCTCCCCGGTCGACGACGGGACCGGCCAGAGCGGCAACACCCTGTATGACGGGTGGAACGACCCGGCCGGCACCGACGCCGAGCTGGCGCTGAACGCCACGGACTGGCTCTCGCACCTGTCCTGACCGGTCGACCGTCGTCGGGGCGGTCTCGGCGGGTTGTCGCGTCCGAACGCCCGCGAGGTAGGTCGAGCGTGCACCGCTGACACGAGTTGTGGCCCGCACGCAACCATCCGGGTGGCATCGTCGTCCATGGGGTGACCGCACGGTGCGGTCGTGTCAGGAGGGGTCGTCATGATGTGGGTCTTCTTCGGGGTCGCTGCCCTGTTCCTCGTCCTCGCCGTGGTGCTCCGCGGCAACCGGCCGGGCTCCCGGGACGACATCGGGTCCGACGTCATCGACTACGACTACCAGGCACGCCGTGGGGGTGGCGTCGGTCCCGGCGGCGGCTTCGGCGGGCTCTGAGCCGACCCGACAGCGGACGCCGGAGACGACACGAGGCCGCCCGCACCCCCAGGGGTGCGGGCGGCCTTCGCGTGTGCCGGTACGCCGGGTGGCTCAGTGGGTCTCGAGCAGCTGGTCCCGGCCGGAGTTGAGCACGGTCAACGGCAGCAGGCTCTTGCCGGTGGGCCCGATCTCGATCTCGGTGCCCATCTGGGGGCAGACGCCGCAGTCGAAGCACGGGGTCCAGCGGCAGTCCTCGACCTCGGTCTCGGACAGGGCGTCCTGCCAGTCCTCCCAGAGCCAGTCCTTGTCCAGGCCGGAGTCCAGGTGGTCCCAGGGCAGCACCTCGGCCTGGTCCCGCTCACGGGTGGTGAACCACGCGACGTCGACCGGCTCGTCCGCCAGCGCCTCGGCGGCGCACCGCATCCAGCGCTCGAAGGAGAAGTGCTCGCTCCAGCCGTCGAAGCGCCCGCCGTCACGCCACACGGCCTCGATGACCTTGCCGACGCGGCGGTCTCCGCGGGAGAGCAGTCCCTCGACGATGCCCGGCTCGCCGTCGTGGTAGCGGAAGCCGATCGAGGAGCCGTAGCGCTTGTCGGAGCGGATCGCCTCGCGCAGCTTGGTCAGGCGGGCGTCGGTCTCCTCGGCGCCGAGCTGGCCACACCACTGGAAGGGCGTGTGCGGCTTGGGCACGAACCCGCCGATCGAGACGGTGCAGCGGATGTCGCGGCGACCGCTGACCCGCCGGCCGGTCTCGATGACCTTCTTGGCCAGCTCGGCGATCTGCAGCACGTCCTCGTCGGTCTCGGTCGGCAGGCCGCACATGAAGTACAGCTTCACCTGCCGCCAGCCGGCGCCGTAGGCCGCGGCCACCGTGTTGATGAGGTCCTCCTCGGACACCATCTTGTTGATGACCTTGCGGATCCGCTCGGACCCGCCCTCGGGCGCGAAGGTCAGCCCGGAGCGCCGGCCGTTGCGGGTCAGCTCGTTGGCCAGGTCGATGTTGAACGCGTCGACCCGGGTGGACGGCAGCGACAGCCCGGTCTGGGTGCCCTCGTAGCGGTCGGCCAGGCCCTTGGTCAGGTCCGCGATCTCGGAGTGGTCCGCGCTCGAGAGCGAGAGGAGGCCGACCTCCTCGAACCCCGTCGCCGCCAGGCCGCGTTCGACCATCTCGCCGATGCCGGTGATGCTTCGCTCCCGCACGGGGCGCGTGATCATGCCGGCCTGGCAGAAGCGGCAGCCGCGCGTGCAGCCGCGGAAGATCTCCACGGACATGCGCTCGTGCACGGACTCGGCCAGCGGCACGAGCGGCTGCTTGGGGTAGGGCCACGCGTCGAGGTCCATCACCGTGTGCTTGGCGACCCGCCACGGCACGCCCTGCGCGGCGGGCGCGACCCGCTTGATCCGCCCGTCGGCCAGGTAGTCGACGTCGTAGAACGCCGGCACGTAGACGCCACCGGTGCGCGCCAGGCGCAGCAGCAGCTCGGAACGGCCGCCGGGACGGCCCTGCGCCTTCCACGCGGTGATGAGGTCGGTGATCTCCAGGACGGCCTGCTCGCCGTCGCCGATCACGGCCGCGTCGATGAAGTCGGCGATCGGCTCGGGGTTGAACGCCGCGTGGCCACCGGCCAGCACCAGCGGGTCGTCGTCGCCGCGGTCACGCGCGTGCAGCGGGATGCCGGCGAGGTCCAGCGCGGTGAGCATGTTCGTGTAGCCGAGCTCGGTGGAGAAGGACATCCCGAGCACGTCGAAGTCCCGCACGCTGCGGTGGCCGTCGACGGTGAACTGGGGCAGCCCCGCGGACCGCAGCCGGGCCTCCATGTCGGGCCACACGGCATACGTGCGCTCGGCGAGCGCGTCCGGGCGCTCGTTGAGCACTTCGTACAGGATCATGACGCCCTGGTTGGGCACGCCGACCTCGTAGGCGTCGGGGTACATCAGGGCCCACCGCGCGGTGAGCTCCTCCCCGCCGGGACCGAACCCTGCGCAGTTCCAGTCCTTGACGGTGGAGTTCAGCTCACCGCCGACGTACTGGATCGGCTTGCTCACCTGCTCCAGCAACGGCTCCAGGGCAGCAAAAAGGGACTCGCCAGGCATGGGCTCAAGGGTAACCCGCGCCGCACCGTGCCCTCGAACGCGGAAGCGGCCACGCGCTCAGGTTGGCGGCGTACGGTGCGCGCGTGCCCTCCGCGTCAACGCCCCGCCCCCGCCACGGCCCACTGCGCCGGCTGGGCCTGCTGGCCGCAGCCGCCGCGGCCGTCGTCGCCACCGTGCTGGTGACCGCCGGCGGCACCGGCGACGCGCACCCACCCGTCCTGCCCGGGTCGCCGGGCTCGTCGGGACCGCCGGCACCGCCGGTACGCGTGGTGGGTATCGGTGACTCCGTCACGGCCGGCACCGCCTGCGACTGCACCGACTTCGTGCGCCTGTACGCCCAAGGCCTGACCTCCCACGGCACACCCGCGACGGCCAGCAACCTGGGAGTCGGCGGGATGACGGCGGCCGGGCTGCTGGACGCCGTCCGTCGCCCCGGCCCCCTGCGGGACGGGGTGGCGGGCGCCGACGTGCTGCTGGTGACCATCGGGGCCAACGACCTCATGCCCCAACTGCAGCAGTGGGCCCACGGCGGCTGCCCGGCGAGCTGCTGGGCTCCCTCGGTGCGCCGGGTCGCGGACACGGTCGCCGAGCTGGTCCGCACCGCCCGCCAGCTGCGCGGCGCCCCCGGGGAACGGGTGCTGGTCACCGGCTACTGGAACGTCTTCGACGACGGCGACGAGGCCGCGGCGGCGCGGGGCACGGCATACCTGGCCTGGAGCGACGGCCTCTCGCGCGCGCTCAACGTGGCGCTGTGCGACGCCGCCCGGGGCAACGGGGCGACCTGCGTGGACCTCTACACCCCGTTCAAGGGCGACGGCAGCCGCAACCCCACGCCGTTGCTGGCCTCGGACGGGGACCACCCGAACGCCGCAGGGCACCGGCTCATCGCCGGTGCCCTGCTCGCCGCGTCGGGCCGCTGATCGACGCAGTGTCCAGGTGGCGGCCTACCCGGTCGCGGAGAGGTGCCGGGACAGCCAGTCGAGCGCCTGCGGCAGCTGGGCGCCCCAGGTCGCGAAGTTGTGCCCTCCGGTGGCCTCGATCAGCGAGTCCACCTGCATCGGCGGCCGCGCCGCGGCCAGGAACGCGCGCGTGGCGGCGTAGCCGGTGACGGGACCTCGCTCCTGCCGGGACATGGTCAGCAGCAGCGACACCGGCGGCGCGGGCAGGTGCGTCACCCGCCACTGGAGGTCGTTCTGCTCGCGGACCACCTCGGAGCCGCCCCACAGCTCCCCGGTGGTGGCGTCGTGCAGGGTGGCGAAGTAGCCCGACAGGGACACCGCGGAGGTGAACACGTCGGAGTGGGTCATCGCCAGCTTGACCGCGCAGTAGCCGCCGGTGGAGTCGCCGACGGCTCCCCAGCCCAGCGGTCGCACCCGCGCCAGCGTCCGGACCGCGGCCGGCACGTCCTGGGCCAGGTAGGTCAGCGCCTGCGGGCCGGCCGGGACGTCGGTGCACTCGGTGTCCCGCGGGGGCGCGACGGTGGGCCGGAGCATGACCAGCACCATCGGGCGTGCCCGCGCTGCCTGGATCTCCTGCAGCAGCACCCCGGGGTAGTGGAGCCGGGCGACCAGCGCCTGCTCGTGGCCGGGGTAGCCCGTCATGACCTCTGCGGCCGGGAACGTGCTGTGGGCGTAGCCGGGCTGGAAGTACTGCGGCGGCAGGTAGACGATCGCCGGCTCCCGCAGCGCGGACCTCGGCCCGGCGAGCGTGACGGTCTCCAGCCGCCCGCGGGTGGCCCACTGCGCCGGGCCGGCCCACGTGCTGTCGACCCGGACCCGCGCCGTCGTGACGCCGAGCGCCACGGCCGGGGACGTCGCCACGGCGTTGGCGGCCACCCCAGTGCGGCCGCCGGCGGCGGCAGTGGCCGCGTCGTGGACCACCCGGCCGTTGGTGCTCGAGGCGCCGAACAGGTCGGACCAGGAGGCGTAGAAGTAGCCCCAGTCGTTGACCCCGACCGCGAGCAGCAGCACCGCGCTGACCTGGCAGAGCATGATGCTGACCAGCCGCTGCAGCGTCCGCACGGCCCGGGGCCCGCGCCACCGTGGCCACAGCAGCACGGTGGCGGCCGGCAGCCCCACCGCGAGGACGGCGAGCAGCACCAGTAGCGGCGCCCCCAGCAGCGACATCGGGGATCCTCCTCGCGGCGGCCCCCCTGCGGGTCCGTCTCAGCACCGTGAGTGTGCAGTCGCCGGCTGGGAGAAGGCTGGACGTCGGCCGTGAGGCGTGTCAGGCGCGGTAGAGCTCGTCGAGGTCGGGGCGGAAGCGGTCCTCCACCACGCGCCGGCGCAGCTTCATGCTGGGGGTCAGCTCGCCCTCCTCGATGGAGAGGTCACGCGGCAGGATGATGAAGTTCTTGATCGTCTCCCAGCGGTTGAGCCGGCTGTTGAGCTCGTCGACGTGACCCTGCACCATCGCCCGGCACTCCGGCGAGGTCACCATCTCGCGGTAGAGCTTGCCGGCCATGCCGTGCTCGACGCCCCACTCGGTGATGGCGTCGTAGTCGAGGGTGATCAAAGCGGTGACGAAGTGCCGGCCCTCGCCGTAGACCATGAACTGGCTGACGTAGGGGCAGATCCCCTTGAACATGGCCTCGATCGCCGACGGCGCGACGTTCTTGCCCTGGGAGGTCTTGAACAGGTCCTTCTTGCGGTCGGTGATCCGCAGGAAGCCGTGCTCGTCGATGCTGCCGATGTCGCCGGTGTGCAGCCACCCGCCCATGTCCAGGGCCTCCTCGGTGGCCTCCGGCTGGTTGAGGTAGCCCTGCATGACGCCCGGCCCCTTGATGAGCACCTCGCCGTCGTCGGCAATGCACACCTGCGTCCCCGGGACCGGCCAGCCGACGGTGCCCGGGATGTAGGAGCCGGGGCGGTTGACGAACGACGCGGCGCTGGTCTCGGACAGGCCGTAACCCTCGAGCACGGGCATGCCCACGGCGTCGAACCAGCGGGCGATCTCGGGGTCGAGCGCGGCCGAGCCGGAGATGAAGAAGCGCACCCGGCCGCCGAAGCGGTCCCGGATCTTGTGCAGCACCAGCTTGTCGGCGATGGCGTGGCGGGCGGCGAGCATGCCGTGCGGCCGCTCCCCGCGCTGGCGCAGCTCTGCCACCTGCCGACCCACGCCGATCGCCCAGCTGAAGAGCCGGGCCTTCTCCCCGCCCTCTCCGGCGACCATCGTGGTGATCTTGCCGTAGGCCTTCTCGAAGATCCGTGGCGCGGCGCCCATGAACGTCGGCTGCACGTCGGGCATGTTGTCCACGATCCGGTTGACCCGGCCGTCGACCGCGGTCGCGAAGCCGACCTGCAGCGGCAGCACGAGCAGCATCTTGCCGAAGACGTGCGCCAGCGGCAGCCACAGGTACTGCACGTCGTCCTCGCCCAGGATCCCGAGGGAGTCGATGCCGGCCACCGTGTAGGTCCACGAGTCGTGCGTCAGGCGCACGCCCTTGGGCTTGCCGGTGGTGCCGGAGGTGTAGATCACCGTGGCGAGGTTCTGTGGCCGGATCCGGGCGATGCGCCTGTCGACCGCGTCCGGCTCGGCGGACAGCAGCCGCCGGCCCAGGGCCTCGAGGTCGGCCCAGGTCATCACCCAGCCGTCGTCGCCGTAGGCCTTGCCGTCGATGACGATGACGTGCTCGACCCAGGGCAGCTCGTCGCGGTGCTCGCGCAGCTTGACCACCTGCGTGACGTCCTCGGCGATGACGATGCGGCTCTGGGAGTCGCGGACGATGAAGGCGCTGTCGCGCGCCGCGGTGGTCGGGTAGAGCGTCGTCGTGGCGGCACCGGCGAGCATGACGGCCAGGTCGGCCAGCACCCACTCGATCCGGGTGGTCGAGGCGACCGCGACCCGGTCCTCGGGCTCGATCCCCAGCGCGATCAGCCCGGCCGCGAGCACGTCGACCTGGGCCGAGACCGCCTCCCAGGTGATGGACTGCCACCGGTCTCCGTCGACGTAGCGGAACGCCTCGCCGTAGGGGCTGGCCTTGACCCGGTCCCGGAACAGGTGCGCCACCGTGGGGGCACGGTCCTGGATCACGGCGTGGTTGACCTGCTCGTCCTTCGCCGACGGTCTGCCCATGCGGTGGCACCTCCGGGTGGTGTGCCGCCTCCATCCGGAGGCGGGATCGACAGCTCCGCGCCCGGTAGGGGCGACCGGGCCGACCCGGAATCCTCCCAGCGTCTGGTCGGCGAGTAAAGACCCCGACAAAACTGGACAAGTCGGACATACCGAACCGTGACCTGAGGTATGCCGTCCCGTCGCCTACGAGGGGACGATGGAGGTGAGCACCTCGCGGCAACGGTCCACGTCGCGGGCCATCTGCTCCAGCAGCTCCTCCACCGAGTCGAACCGCTCGGTCGGGCGCAGCCGCTCGACCAGCTCGACCCCCACCTGCTCGCCGTAGAGGTCGAGGTCGGTGCGGTCCAGCGCGTAGGCCTCGACCCGGCGCTGGTGCCCGTCGAAGGTCGGGTTGGTGCCGATCGAGACTGCCGCCGGCAGCACCCGGTCCGCGTCCTCCTGGGGCAGGTCCAGGCGCAGCAGCCACCCGGCATACACCCCGTCGGCGGGGACCAGCCCGCCCATCTCCTGGGAGAGGTTCGCGGTGGGGTAGCCCAGCTCGCGGCCCCGGTGGTCGCCGTGGACGACCGTGCCGGTGATCCGGTGCGGGCGGCCGAGGATCTCTGCGGCGGCGGCGACGTCGCCGGTGGCCACGAGCTCGCGGACCTGGCTGGAGGACCAGCGGCTGTCGCCGCCGAGGTCCTTGAGCACGACCACGTCGAAGCCGTGCTTCTCCCCCAGGGCGCGCAGCGTCGAGACGTCGCCGGAGTTGCGCACGCCGAAGCGGGTGTCCTCCCCCACGACGACCGCAGTCGCGCCGAGCGCCTCGACGAAGACCTCCTCGACGTAGCGCTCGGGGGTCCACCCGGCGAGCTCGGCGGTGAACTCCTGCACCAGGACGGCGTCGAGGCCGCTGCCCTCGAGCAGGTCGAGGCGCAGCCCCAGCGGGGTGATGGTGCGCGGCGCCTGGTCGGGACGCAGCACCGCGACCGGGTGGGGGTCGAAGGTGACCGCCACCGCCTGGGCCCCGCGCTCGCGCGCCTGCTCGATCACGGTGGCGAGGACCGCGCGGTGGCCGCGGTGCACGCCGTCGAAGTTGCCCAGCGTCACCACGCTCGGGCCAAAGCCCTCAGGGATCTGGGTCAGGTCGGTCCATCGCAGCACGCGGACACTCTACGGAACGGGGAACACCACGTGGGTGCGGGCCAGCATGCCCCGCTCGTCGAGCATGGCCACCAGGTGCCCGTCCGGCGCGAAGGCCGCCACCGGGTCCTCCCGCAGTGGCTTGCGCGAGGGGATGCGCTGGCCGTGACCGACCATGCGCGTCTCGTCCTCGGTCAGCTCCCGCACGTCGAAGGACGCGCGCGCCGCGTCCGCCAGGGACACCACGGGTATGCCGTCCGCCTCCGCCGCGGCCTCGAGCTCGGGCAGGCTGTGGGCCGCCGCGAGGTCGAACCGCCCGACGCGGGTGCGTCGCAGCGCCGTGAGGTGGCCGCCGACGCCGAGGGCGGCACCGAGGTCGCGGGCCAGCGCGCGGACGTAGGTGCCCGAGGACACCTCGACCTCGACGTCGAGGTCGAGCACCGGGTGCCCGTCCGCGCTGACGTGGCGCCGGTCGAGCACGTCGAAGCGGGCCACCGTGACCCGCCGCGCGCGAAGGGCGACGTCCTCCCCCGCCCGCACCCGCGCATACGAGCGCTTGCCGTCGACCTTGATGGCGCTGACCGCGCTGGGCACCTGGTCGATCTCACCGGTGAGGGCGGCGACGGCCTTGTCGACCGCCTCGTCGGTGACCCCGGACGCGTCGGCGCGTGCGGTCACCTCACCCTCGGCGTCGTCGGTGACGGTGTCCTGGCCGAGCCGGATCGTGGCCGTGTAGGTCTTGTCGCAGCCGACCAGGAAGGTCAGCAGCTTGGTGGCGCGCTCGACCCCGAGGACGAGCACGCCCGTGGCCATCGGGTCCAGCGTGCCGGCGTGGCCGACCCGGCGGGTGCCGCACAGGCGACGCGCCCGCGCCACCACGTCGTGGCTGGTCCACCCGGCCGGCTTGTCGACGATCAGCAGGCCTTCGGGGCTCACGCGCGCCGGGCCTCCCGGTCGTCCTCGTCCAGGTCGTCGAGGTCGTCGTCCTCGTCCTCCCGCGGCTTGCGGTAGGGGTCGGCCTCGCCCGCGGGGACCGCGCCGGCAGCGCTCGCGGCCACGGCGGCGTCCCGCTCGCGCGCCTCCTTGAGCAGGTCCTCGAGGTGGGCGGCGTTCTCGGGGATCGCGTCGGCGAAGAACTCCAGCGTCGGGGTCAGCCGGATGCCGATCTGCTTGCCGACGAAGGAACGCAGCTTGCCCTTGGCCGCCTCGAGCGCCACCGCCGTCTCGGCGCGCTCCTCGTCGGAGCCGAAGACCGTGTAGAACACCGAGGCGTGCTGCAGGTCGTTGGTGACCCGCACGTCGGTGATCGTGACGAACCCCAGGCGGGGGTCCTTGACGCGGTACTCGAGGTTCTCGGCGATCAGGACCTTGATGCGGTCTGCGATCTTCCTGGCGCGTGCCGGATCAGCCATGCGTCTTACCTTCCTACAAATCAGGGACCGGGTCACGTCGGGTGAGCATGCGGCTCCGCGGTGAGCCCGGAGGGGGCTGGGTGAGCCCGGAGACAAGGGTGAGCGGCGGCTTGTGTCTGCAAGCCGCCGCCCACCTCAGGCGAGGTCACTACGCGCGGGGCTTCTCCCGCATCTCGTAGGTCTCGATGACGTCGCCGATCTTGATGTCGTTGAAGCTACCGAGGTTGATACCGCACTCGTAGCCCTCGCGGACCTCGGTGACGTCGTCCTTGAACCGACGCAGACCGGTGATCTCGAGGTTCTCCGTGACGACGACGCCGTCGCGGGTGAGCCGGGCCCTGGTGCCGCGCTTGATCTCGCCGGAGCGGACCAGCGAGCCGGCCACGTTGCCGAACTTGCTCGAGCGGAACACCTCGCGCACCTCGGCCGTGCCGAGCTGGGCCTCCTCGAACTCCGGCTTGAGCATGCCCTTCAGGGCCGCCTCGATCTCCTCGATGGCCTGGTAGATCACCGAGTAGTAGCGGATCTCGACACCCTCACGCTCGGCCACATCCGCGTTCTGGCCCTCGGCCCGCACGTTGAAGCCGATGATGATGGCGTCGGAGGCCATCGCCAGGTTGATGTTGTTGAGCGTGATCGCACCGACGCCGCGGTCGATGATGCGCAGGTCGACCTCGTCGCCCACGTCGATCTGGAGCAGGGCGTCCTCGAGCGCCTCGACCGAACCCGACACGTCACCCTTGAGGATGAGGTTGAGGGTCTCGACCTTGCCGGCTGCGAGGGCCTCGTTGAGGTCCTCGAGGCTGATGCGCTTGCGGGCCTTGGCCAGGGAGGCCTGACGGTCGGCCGCCTCGCGCTTCTCGGCGATCTGGCGGGCCGTGCGGTCGTCCGGGGCCACCACGAAGGTGTCACCGGCGCGCGGCACGGAGGACAGACCGAGCACCTGGACCGGACGGGACGGACCCGCCTCGTCGATGTTCTTGCCGTGCTCGTCGAGCATGGCGCGAACGCGGCCGTAGGCACTGCCGGTGACGATGGCGTCGCCGACGCGCAGCGTGCCGGCCTGGACCAGCACGGTGGCGGTGGCGCCACGGCCCCGGTCGAGGTTGGCCTCGATCGCGACACCACGGGCGTCGCGGTCGGGGTTGGCCCGCAGGTCGAGCGCCGCGTCGGCGGTCAGCAGGACCGCCTCGAGCAGGCCGTCGATGTTCTGGCCGGCCTTGGCCGACACGTCGACGAACATCGTGTCGCCGCCGTACTCCTCGGCGATGAGGTTGTACTCGGTCAGCTGCTGGCGCACCTTCGAGGGGTTCGCACCCTCGACGTCGATCTTGTTGACCGCGACCACGATCGGCACGTCGGCCGCCTGGGCGTGGTTGAGCGCCTCGATGGTCTGCGGCATCACGCCGTCGTCGGCAGCGACGACGAGGATCGCGATGTCGGTGACCTTGGCACCACGGGCACGCATGGCCGTGAAGGCCTCGTGACCCGGGGTGTCGATGAAGGTGATGGCGCGGTCGACGCCCTCGTGCTCCTTGTGCACCTGGTAGGCACCGATGTGCTGGGTGATGCCACCGGCCTCACCTGCGGCGACGTCCTCGTTGCGGATGGCGTCGAGCAGGCGGGTCTTACCGTGGTCGACGTGGCCCATGACGGTCACGACCGGCGGACGGGGCGCGAGGTCCTCGTCGTCCTCGGACGCGATACCGGTCTCGAGGTCGATGTTGAAGGAGTCGAAGAGCTCCTTCTCCTCCTCCTCGGGGGAGACGACCTGCACGTCGTAGCCGAGCTCGGCACCGAGCAGCTTGAAGGTGTCCTCGTCGAGGGACTGGGTCGCCGTGGCCATCTCACCGAGGTGGAACAGCACGGTCACCAGGCTCGCCGGGTTGGCGTTGATCTTGTCCGCGAAGTCGGTCAGCGACGAGCCGCGACGCACGCGCACGACGGTCTTGCCGTCACCACGGGGGACGCTGACGCCACCGATGGTGGGCGCCTGCATCTGCTCGAACTCCTGGCGCTTCGCGCGCTTGGACTTGCGGCCACGGACCGGACGGCCACCACCGCGACCGAACGCACCGGCGGTCGCGCCGCGACCACCGGGGCCACCACGGCCACCGCCACCGGGACGACCGGCGAAGCCGCCGCCACCGCCACCGGGACCACCGCCACCGGGACGACCGCCGAAGCCGCCGCCACCGGGGCGACCACCCGGGCGTGCGGGTCGCTCACCGGGGCGACCGACCGCAGCGCGGTCGGGCATCAT
>NZ_DASVZH010000192.1:0-15637 GCF_036391795.1 Oryzihumus sp. | reverse complement strand
CCGCGGTTGCTCGGGTCCTTCGACCCGGTCCTGCACGGCTGGGTGTCGCGGGCCGACGTCGTGGGGGAGCACCGCGGCATCGTCACGAGCAACGGGCTGTTCCGGCCGTTCGCGATGGTGGGCGGCCGCGCCGTGGCCCTGTGGAGCCTGGCCGCCGGGACGGTGACGATCCGCCCGCTGGAGCCGGTGCGCCGGGCCGACCTCGCCGCGCTGGAGGTCGACGCGGCCCGCGTGCTGGCCTACCTCGGCCTGCCCGGGCGGCCCGCGGTCGTCGACGCGGGCTGAGCGAGTCCGTCGTCCCGGGGGATACCGACGCGATCCTCCCGGCCACGTCGCGCATTTCGCACCTCCCGCGGCCGGCCCGCGACTACAGTGAGCCGGCACGAACGGGGGGAAGCGTGGAGCTGCACACGACAGAGGTCGACGGCGTCGGGACCTTCTGGGTGGAGTCGGGGCGGCCGACCCTGCGCGCGAGCGTGATGTTCCGTGGGGGCATGGCCGACGAGACGCTGCCGACCTCAGGCTGGACGCACCTGCTGGAGCACCTCGCGCTGCACGGGCGGGAGCGGGTCGACCTCGACGTCAACGGCTCGGTCGACCTGTTGGTCACCAGCTTCGACGTCCACGGCGAGGCCGGTGACGTGGTGGAGCACCTGCGTGCGCTGACGACGTGGCTGGCCGACCCGGACCTGTCAGGCCTCGAGCACGAGCGGAAGGTGCTGCGGGCCGAGTCCGCCCGACGGGGTGGGTCCGCCGCTGCGGACGCGATGCTCTGGCGCTACGGCGCCCGGGGCCCGGGGCTCGTGGCCTACGACGAACCGGGGCTGACGCGGGCGAGTGTCGACGCCCTCCTGGTCCACGCGGCACGACGGTTCACCACGGGCAACGCCGTCCTGTGCCTCGACGGTCCGCCCCCGCCAGGGTTGTCGTTGCAGCTGCGCTCCGGGGAGGCCCTGCAGACGCAGGCTGCGACACCGTGCGAGCAGCCGTTGCCCGGCGCCTACGCCGGTCAGGACGACGTCCTGTGCCTGTCAGGGCTGGTCCGCCGATCTGCCGCGTCCACCGCCCTGGGGCGGTGCCTCCAGCGTCGGCTCGCGACCCGCCTGCGGCACGAGGCGGGCGGCTCGTACGCCCCGTGGCACGGCTACCACCCCGTCAGCACCGACACCGCCGTGCTTCTCGCCGGCGCGGACCTGATGCCCGAGCTGCGCCCCAAGGCCGTCTCCGTGGCGCGCTCGGTGCTGCAGGAGCTCATGCGTGCCGGGCCGACCCGCGAGGAGGTCGCCGAGGACGCGGCGGTCGTCGTGAGGACCTACCGCGACCCTTTCAACCAGCCCGGCACGGCGCGGTTCTCGGCGCGTGCGGTGCTGCTGGGCGAGGAGACCACCGACGTCGAGGAGCTGGTGCGTGAGGCGGAGCAGGTGACCCCGGACGCGGTCACCGAGACGGCCCGCGAGCGCCAGCGAACGATGCTCGTGGGGGCACCGCGTGCGGCGCGCGTGGATGACTCGATCACCTGGCTGGACGCCGCGCGACCAGCCAGGACGACCTCGGGGCAGCGCTTCCGGGCGCTGGACCATCCGGTGGACCGATCGGTCATCACCGTGTCGGAGCACAGCGTCGAGGTGGCCTGGGGCGACCGGGGGCGCGCCGTGGACCTGGCGCGGCTGGCGGGCGCCTTCGCCTTTCCCGACGGCGGCCGCACGCTGGTCGACCAGGACGGCTACGCGGTGGCCGTGGAGCCCTCGCTGTGGCGCAACGGTGGCGCCCTGAGGGAGCGTATCGACGCGGTGGTGCCGCCCCATCTGGTGCTCCCCATGGAGCCGCGCGACCCGCAGGTGGTGCCTCGACCCAAGGTCACGCCGGCCGAGCACTGGCGGCTGCGGCTCCGCGGCGCCGTCAGGGCGTGGTGGGTGGCGCCGGTCGGCTTCGGTGCCCTGGCCGTCGCGGTGCGCGGGACGTTGAGCCTCAACGCCATGCCGGTCTTCGCGCTCTCGACCTTGATCTTCCTGAGCGCCTGGTATCGCAGGGACCGCCGCTGACGGGTCGAAGGCCCCGGGCGCCTCTCCGTTCCCGGTCTAGCCTCGTGGGTGAGTCAGGGCGCGCGGGCGCCCGGTGGGGGCCCCGGGTCGTCCTGACGGGGAGGGGCACGTCATGAGGCACCGACACCTGACGATCGGCGCAGGGGCGGTGGCCCTTGCCGTGGCTGCGGGGTCCGCCGTCGCCTGGGCACCGGCGGGGGCGGCGGCCAGGAGCGGGACGGGCACGGCGCACGGGACCACGTTCACGCCCGGGGCCGCCGGCGCGGGCGACCCCTACTTCCCGCTGGCCGGCAACGGCGGCTACGACGCCCAGCACTACGACCTGCGGCTGGCCTATGACCCGGCGACCGGCCGCCTGTCCGGGAGCAGCGTGCTGCGGGCCCGGGCCACCCAGAACCTCTCCCGGTTCGACCTCGACCTCACCGGCCTGGCCGTGGCCGGCGTGACGGTCGACGGCCGCACGGCGCAGGCCCGTCGGGTCGGCCAGGAGCTGGTCATCACCCCAGCCTCGGGGATCCGCTCCGGGCGCACCTTCTCCGTCGACGTGCGCTACGCCGGGGTGCCCCGCGCCATCACCGACCCCGACGGGTCCATCGAGGGGTGGGTCCGCACGGCCGACGGCGCGTTCGTGGTGGGGGAGCCGGTCGGCTCGATGTCGTGGTTCCCCTCGAGCAACGCCCCGTCGGACAAGGCGTCCTACGACCTGCACATGAGCGTGCCCCTTGGCACCTCGGTGTGGGGCAACGGCGTCCTGCGTTCGCACGGCACCAGCGCCGGGAGGACGACGTACTGGTGGCACCAGCCCCAGCCGATCCCGACCTACCTGGTCACGGCCACCCTCGGCCGGTTCGACCAGCGCACCGGCCGGACCGCGCACGGCCTGCCCGTCTACCTCGCCGTGGACCC
Source organism: Oryzihumus sp. (assembly GCF_036391795.1). Classification (GTDB taxonomy): domain Bacteria; phylum Actinomycetota; class Actinomycetes; order Actinomycetales; family Dermatophilaceae; genus Oryzihumus. The sequence continues at coordinate 12,689 of NZ_DASVZH010000192.1, read as the reverse complement.
GTCGGTGACGGGGGCGCCCTGGGCCACCCTCCAGCGCAGCGCGGAGATCACCGACTGGGAGACCGCCCAGTTCGGGCGCTACCCCTTCTCGGCCACCGGCGGGGTCGTCGACAACGCCCGGTCCGTGGGTTATGCGCTCGAGACCGCGACCAAGCCCATGTATGACCGCGCGCCGGACCTCCTGACGGTCGTGCACGAGCTGGGGCACCAGTGGTTCGGCGACTCGGTGACGCCGCGCCTCTGGCGGGACATCTGGCTCAACGAGGGCTTCGCGACCTACGTCGAGTGGCTCTGGACCGAACGCCACGGTGGCCGCACGGCGGGCGCGCAGCTGAGCGCCCTGCTGGCGAAGTACCCCGCCTCCGACCCGTTCTGGAAGATCCCCCCGGCCAACCCCGGCGGCCCGGCGGCCCTGTTCTCCACCCCGGTCTACGAGCGCGGCGCGATGGCTCTCGTGGCGCTGCGTCAGCGCATCGGCGACGCGACCTTCGCCCGGCTGCTGCGGACGTGGGCGGCTGAGCACCGCTACGGCGGGGCGTCCACCACCGACCTGCTCCGGACCGCCGAGCGCGTCAGCGGACAGCAGCTCGACGGGCTGTTCGACGCGTGGCTCTACCAGCCGCACCGCCCTGCGGGTGCCTGACCCGCCTATCGCCTAGGGTCGGGGGAGTGGGATCCCCTGACACGACACCGACGACGGTCGAGGCGGTGGTCTTCGACCTGGGCAACGTGCTGATCCGCTGGCACCCGCACCAGGCCATCGCCCGCGAGGTCGGCCCGGAGCGGGCGACCGCGTTCCTGGCCGCCGAGGACTTCAGCTTCCAGGCGTGGAACTCCGAGCAGGACGCCGGGCGTGGCTGGGCCGAGGCCGAGGCGCTCGCTGTCGCCAGCCACCCGCACTGGGAGCGCGAGATCCGGGCCTACCGGGCGCACTACGAGCACTCGCTGCTCGGGCCGATCGAGGACACCGTGGCCGTGCTGGAGGAGCTGCACGGGCACGGCATACCGCTGTTCGCGCTGACCAACTGGTCGGCCGAGCTCTTCCCGCACGCCCGGGAGCGCTTCGGCTTCCTCGGGCTGTTCGAGGACATCGTCGTCTCCGGGGACGAGGGGATGGCCAAGCCCGACCCGAGGATCTTCGCGACCCTGGCCCGACGGGCCGGGCGCCGGCTGGCGTCGTGCGTGTTCATCGACGACAGCGCGCGCAACGTCGCCGCGGCCCGGGAAGCCGGCATGGACGCCATCCACTTCACCGACACCGGCCACCTGCGGGGCGACCTGCGCCGGCGTGGCCTCCCGCTCGCGCCCGCATAGACTGGGGCGGCCAGCGCCACCCCGACCCCCTCAAGGACGTACCCGTGTCGATCAAGGACATCCGCCTGTTCGGTGACCCCGTGCTGCGCACTCCCGCTGCCGAGGTCGTCGACTTCGACAAGGAGCTGCGCCAGCTCGTCAAGGACCTCACCGACACGATGATCGACGCCCCGGGCGCCGGTCTGGCCGCGCCGCAGATCGGCGTCGGGCTGCGCGTGTTCACCTACTACGTCGACGACCAGCTCGGGCACCTGATCAACCCCGACCTGTCGCTGTCGGAGGAGCTGCAGGACGGCGAGGAGGGGTGTCTGTCCTTCCCCGGCATCTACTTCGACACCCCGCGTGCGCTGCGGGTGGTCGCCAAGGGCTTCAACGAGTATGGCGACCCGGTCACCCTCGAGGGCAGCGAGCTCATGGCGCGCTGCATCCAGCACGAGACCGACCACCTCAACGGGATCCTGTTCATCGACCGGATGGACCGCCAGCAGCGCAAGCTGGCGATGAAGGCCATCCGCGACGCCGAGTGGGCCGGCCAGGAAGCCCCCACCGTCAAGGTCAGCCCGCACGCCACCTTCGGCAAGGGCCTCTGACCGCGTGCGCCTGGTCTTCGCCGGCACCCCCGAGGTCGCCCTGCCGAGCCTCGACGCGCTGGTCGCCTCCTCCCACGAGGTGGTCGCCGTCGTCACCCGTCCCGACGCCCGGGCCGGGCGGGGCCGCACCCTCGTGCCGTCGCCGGTCAAGGAGCGTGCGCTCGAGCTGGGCCTGGAGGTCCTGACCCCGCGGCGGCCGAGCGAGCCGGAGTTCCTCGACCGGCTGCGCGAGATCGCCCCCGACGCGTGCCCGATCGTGGCCTACGGCGGCCTGATCCCGAAGACCGCGCTGGAGATCCCGGTCCACGGCTGGGTCAACCTGCACTTCTCGCTGCTGCCGGCCTGGCGCGGGGCCGCCCCGGTGCAGCACGCCGTGATGGCCGGTGACGAGGTCACCGGCGCCACCACCTTCCTGCTGGAGGAGGGGCTGGACACCGGCCCGACGTTCGGGGTGATGACCGAGGCCGTGCGCCCGGGCGACACGTCCGGCGACCTGCTCGAGCGGCTGGCCCACGCCGGGGCCGGACTGCTCGTCGCGACCCTGGACGGGCTGGAGTCCGGCGACCTCGAGGCCGTGCCGCAGCCTGCCGAGGGCGTCTCGCTGGCCCCGAAGATCACCGTGGAGGACGCCCGGGTGCGCTGGACCACCCCGGCGCTGGCGGTCGACCGGCAGGTGCGCGGCTGCACCCCGGCACCCGGTGCGTGGACCACCTTCCGCGGCGAGCGGCTCAAGGTGCACCCGGTGACGGTCGCCGCCGACGCGGACGCGGTGGCACCCGGTGAGCTGATGGTCACCAAGCGCGAGGTCCTCGTGGGCACCGCCACCACGCCGGTCCGCCTCGGCACCGTGCAGCCGCACGGCAAGAAGGCCATGGCCGCCGCCGACTGGGCCCGGGGTGTGCGCATCACCTCCGGCGAGGTGCTCACCGATGCCTGAGCCGGGTCGCCCCGACCAGCCCCGCCGTCCCGACCGTCCGCGCAACCCGCAGCGTCCCCACCGGCCGCAGCAGCGCTCGGCCCAGCGGCCCTCGGAGCGCTCCCGCAGCACCGACCCGGCGCGGCTGGCCGCCTACACCGTGATGCGTGCCGTGGCCGACGGCGCCTACGCCAACCTCGAGCTGCCGAAGGTGCTGCGGGCCAAGGGCGTCCGCGGTCGCGACGCCGGCTTCGCCACCGAGCTGACCTACGGCGCCACCCGCATGCGGGGGCTCTACGACCCGATCATCGCCAGCGCTGCGGGACGCTCCTTGGACAAGGTCGACGAGGCCGTCCTCGACACGCTGCGCCTGGGCGCGCACCAGCTGCTCGGCATGCGGGTGCCGGTGCACGCCGCCGTCGACGAGACCGTGGGCCTGGCCCGCAAGGTCAACGGTGCCGGTGCGTCGGGCTTCGTCAACGCCGTCCTGCGCCGGATCAGCGAGCGGTCGCTGGAGGAGTGGCTGGCCGTGGTCGCCCCCGAGGGCGGTGACGAGCTGGCCCGGCTGGCCGTGGTGCACTCCCACCCCGAGTGGGTCGTGCGCGCGTTGCGGGCCGCGCTGCTTGGGCACGGCGCCTCGAGCGCCGACACGGTCGACGCCGACCTGCAGGACCTGCTCGCCGCGGACAACGCCCCGCCGAAGGTGTCGCTCGTGGCGCGCCCCGGCCTGGCGACGGTCGCCGAGCTCGTCGACGAGGGCGCCACCGCCTCGACGCTCTCACCCGTCGGGGCCACCCTCGACGCCGGTGACCCCGGCGCCATACCCGCTGTGCGTGAGGGGCGCGCCGCGGTGCAGGACGAGGGCTCCCAGCTCCTCGCCCTTGCCCTGGCCGCCGTGCCCGTGGAGACCGGCTCGGCGCACCAGCGCTGGCTCGACCTGTGTGCCGGCCCCGGGGGCAAGGCCGCCCTGCTGGCCACGCTGGGGGCGCAGCAGGGCGCGGTCCTGTTCGCCAACGAGGCCAGCGAGCACCGCACCGACCTGGTCCGCCAGACCCTGGCCGCCGCCGTCGACGCCGGCATCGAGGTCATGGTCGGCACCGGCGACGGCCGCGACCTCGGCGAGGAGGAGCCGGAGTCCTTCGACCGGGTGCTCGTCGACGCCCCCTGCACCGGCCTGGGCGCGCTGCGGCGCCGACCCGAGGCCCGCTGGCGCCGCTCGCCGGCCGACCTGGCCGACCTCGGCGGCCTGCAGCGCGAGCTGCTCGAGTCGGCCATCGCCGCGACGAAGCGCGGCGGGGTCGTCGGCTACGCCACGTGCAGCCCGCACCTGGCCGAGACCCGGTTCGTCGTCGGCGACGTGCTCAAGAAGCACCCGGAGGTCAGCGTGATCGACGCCCGGGAGTTCTTCCACGACGCCCTCGGGGCCCCGGTGGCCGACGTCGGCGAGGGACCCTACGTGCAGCTGTGGCCGCACCGGCATGGCACCGACGGGATGTTCCTGGCGCTCCTGCGCAAGCACTGAGCACGGGGCCCGGCGTGGGTGAGCAGCGGGTCCGGACGGCTCACCGGCGGCGGGCGGACCGCTCCAGGGCGGGGCTGACCCAGCCGTTGTCGGCGGGGTTGAGGGTGACGCCCGGTGCGACGATCTCGTCGATGCGGTCCAGCACGTCGTCGGTGAGGTGCACGTCGGCGGCGGTGAGCTGTGACTCGAGGTGCTCCATCGTCCGCGGCCCGATGATGGCCGAGGTGACCGCGGGGTGCCGCAGCACGAACGCGATGGCCAGCTCGACGAGGCTGACCCCGGCGTCGTCGGCGAGCTCGGCGAGCCGGTCCGCGGCGTCGAGCTTGCGCTGGTTCTCCGGCAGGTCGAGGTCGAACCGGTTCGCCAGCCGCTTGCGCGCCTCCGACGTGGGTCCCTCGGTGCTGTCCTTGCGATAGCGGCCTGACAGCCAGCCGCCGGCCAGGGGGCTGTAGGAGAGCACGCCCATCCCGTGGCGCCGGCAGGTGGGCAGCACGTCGTTCTCGATGCCGCGGGTGAGGATCGAGTAGGTCGGCTGCTCGGTCACGAACCGTTCGCGGTGGCGCCGCTGGGCGGTCCACTGTGCCTCGACGATCGCCGAGGCCGGGAAGGTCGAGTGGCCGATGTAGCGCACCTTGCCCTGGTGGACCAGGTCCGAGAGCGCGCCGAGGGTCTCGTCGAGGTCGGTCTCGGGGTCCCAGCGGTGGATCTGGTAGAGGTCGATCCAGTCGGTGTCGAGCCGGCGCAGCGAGTCCTCGACCTCCCGGATGATCCAGCGCCGGGAGCTGCCGCGGTGGTTGAGGTCGTCGCTCATCGGCATGAACGCCTTGGTCGCGAGCACGACGTCGTCGCGGCGGCGGGCGAGGGCCTTGCCGACGATGACCTCGGACTCGCCGTGGGAGTAGACGTCGGCGGTGTCGACGAAGGTGATACCCGCGTCGAGGGCCCGGTGGATGATGCGGATGCTCTCCTGGTGATCCCCGGTGCCCCACTCGCCGAACATCATGGTGCCCAGGCAGAGCTCGCTGACCCACACGCCGGTGCTGCCGAGCCGTCGCTGCTCCATGTCAGCCCTCCTCGCCGGCCCGGGTGGGTGTGGCGGAGCGGGTCGCTGCGGCGTACTCGTCGTCGGTGACGTGCTCGCCCCAGGTGGCGTCGTCGTCCTCCCACATCGCCAGGTGGGTCATGAAGTGGTCGGGGAGTGCACCGTGCCAGTGCTCCTCACCGGGTGGGGTGTGGACGGTGTCGCCGGGGCGCATGACGATGACCCGGTCGCGCGTGGCGACGACGCCGATGCCCTCGGTGACGTGCAGGGTCTGGCCGAGGCTGTGGCTGTGCCAGGCGGTGCGGGCGCACGGCGAGAACCGCACGGCGTTCACGCGCATCCGTGACTCGTCCTCGCCGCGGGCGATGACGTCGAACCACACGTTGCCGGTGAACAGCTCGGCGGGTCCCTCGGTGGTGGGCTGCTGGGTCAGGAGTTCCACGTTTCCTCGTTCTCTGGGGAGCGGACGGTCGAGCTGGTCGCCTCGTCGCGTGACCGCGCGGGAGTGGTCCAGCTGGCGAGGAGGTCGAGTGCCTCCGCGGAGGGGGAGCCGGGTGGGGCGGTGTAGATGTTGATGCGCTGGCCGGGGTCGCCGGGGAGCTCGAAGGCCTCGTAGTCGAGCTCGAGGTCACCGACGAGCGGGTGGTGCAAGTGCTTGCGGCCGGTGCGGTGGTACCTCACGTCGTGGGCGGCCCAGCGTCGGCGGAAGTCCTCGCTGCGGGTCGAGAGCTCCCCGACGAGGTCGGAGAGCTCCTTGTCGTAGGGGTCCCGGCCGGCCTCGGCGCGCAGGAACGCGACGCAGTCGTTGGCGGCCTTGTCGTAGTCGTGGAAGAAGTCCGGCGCGGCCGGGTCGAGGAAGATGAACCGGGCGCTGTTGGGGTGCTCTCCGGCGTCGGCCTGTTCGTAGAGCGGGCTGTAGAGCGCCCGGCCGAGGTCGTTGGCCGCCAGGACGTCGAAGCGGCCGTTGCGCAGGTAGGCCGGCATCGGCATCTGGTCGAGGATCCGCTGGAGGGACGGACGGACGTGCCGCTTCGCCGGGGTGCGCCGCGGCGGGCGGCGGCTGCTCGGCGTGCTCGCGGTGCGGACCAGCCGGTAGAGGTGGTCGCGTTCGGCCTCGTCGAGCTGCAGGGCGTGGACGACCCCGTCGAGGACGCTGTCGGAGACGCTGCCGACGCTGCCGCGCTCGAGTCGGGTGTAGTACTCGACGCTGATGCCGGCGAGCAACGCGACCTCCTCGCGGCGCAGGCCGGTGACCCGGCGGTTGGCGCCGTAGACGGGCAGGCCGGCCTGGTCGGGGGTGATCCTGGCGCGGCGCGTGGTGAGGAACTCGCGGATGTCGTCCTTGGCGGCCATGCCACTCACGGTACGGCGGCGCCGGCGATGTGGGAGTCCCTGCCAGTACCCCTCACGACAGGTCCTCCCGGAGCCGAGAGCGCCACGCCCTAGGCTGGCGTCCGTGCAGATCTCCCCGAGCATCCTGTCGGCCGACTTCGCCAACCTCGAGCGTGAGCTGCGCCGGATCAGCAACGCCGACTGGGCCCACGTCGACGTCATGGACGGCCACTTCGTGCCCAACCTGACCCTCGGCCTGCCCGTGGTCGAGGCCCTGGCCAAGGTCAGCCCGATCCCGCTCGACTGCCACCTCATGATCGACGACCCCGACCGGTGGGCCCCGCAGTACGCCGAGGCCGGCGGCGCCAGCGTCACCTTCCACGTCGAGGCGGCCAGGGACCCCCGCCAGGTCGCCCGCGACCTGCGCGCGGCCGGGGCCCGGGCCGGCATGGCCATCAAGCCCGGCACCGCCTTCGCGCCCTGGGCCGACCTGCTGCCCGACCTCGACATGGTGCTGGTCATGACCGTCGAGCCCGGCTTCGGCGGCCAGTCGTTCATGGCCGACCAGATGCCCAAGGTGCGCGAGGTGCGCGAGGCGGTGCGTCGCCACGGCGGGGACATCTGGGTGCAGGTCGACGGCGGGGTCTCCGCGGACACGATCGAGCAGTGCGCCGAGGCCGGGGCCGACGTCTTCGTGGCCGGGTCGGCGGTCTACGGAGCGCAGGACGCGGCCGCCGCGGTCGAGGAGCTGCGGGCCCTGGCCACCGCCCACCGCCACGGGTGAGGACCGTCACGCGCACCGCGGGTGCCTGAGCCTGCGGCGCGGATGCGATACTGACGGCACGCGCTCCGGGGTCGGTGCAACTCCGAACCGGCGGTGACAGTCCGCGACCCGACCGCAGCCAGCGGCCGGTTGACCTGGTGGAACTCCAGGACCGACGGTGAAAGTCCGGATGGTAGGCAGCGCGTGCGGGACCGTTCCCGGTCGTGGCCCCCAGGGCCACTGGCGAGGCGGAACCGTTGCAGGACAACGGCTCTCGAGCCCGTATGCCGCGCCGCCAGGTGCGTCCTCCGGTCCCCGAGGTGCCTTCTTCCGTCCACCCCGGAGCTCGCCCGAGACAGGCTGAGCACGAGGGGCAGGACATGGACCAGCAGGCGCAGGAGCAGCGCGACGTCGCGCTGATGCGTCGCGCCCTCGAGCTCGCCTCCCGCGGCCCGGTGGCCGACCCGAATCCCCGCGTCGGAGCCGTCGTGCTCGACGCCGCCGGCGCGGTCGTCGGCGAGGGCTGGCACCACGGCGCCGGCACCGCTCACGCCGAGGTCGAGGCCCTGCGCGCCGCGGGTGAGCGGGCCTCCGGCGGCACCGCCGTGGTGACCCTCGAGCCGTGCAACCACACCGGCCGCACCGGCCCGTGCTCGCGGGCGCTGGCCGACGCCGGCGTGGCCCGCGTGGTCTACGCCCAGTCCGACCCCAACCCGGTCGCGGCCGCCGGTGCCCGGACCCTGCGCGAGGCCGGCGTCGAGGTCGTCGGTGGCGTGCTGGCCGTCGAGGCCGCGGCGCTCAACCGGGCCTGGACGTTCGCCGTCAGCCACGGCCGGCCGCTCGTGACCTGGAAGTTCGCCGCCACGCTGGACGGCCGCTCCGCCGCCGCCGACGGCACCAGCCAGTGGGTCACCGGGGCTGCCGCGCGGGCCGACGTGCACGACCTGCGGGCGGAGTGCGACGCGATCCTCGTCGGCACCGGCACGGTGCTCGCCGACGACCCGCGCCTGACCACCCGGCACCCCGACGACACCCTGCGGGCGCGTCAGCCGCTGCGGGTCGTCATGGGGGAGCGGGACCTGCCGGCCTCCGCGCGGGTCCTCGACGACGCCGCGCCCACCGTGCACCTGCGCGAGCGCGACCCGGCCCTGGTGCTCAAGGCGCTGGCCACCCGGGAGGTGCGGCACGTCTGGCTGGAGGGCGGCCCGACCCTGGCCGCGGCGTTCCTCGCCGCCGGCCTCGTTGACGAGGTCGTCGCCTACCTGGCCCCGGCGCTGCTGGGCGCCGGCGCGGCCGCGGTGGGGGACCTCGGCATACAGACCATCGGTGAGGCGTTGCGGCTCGTGCCGCGCGAGGTCACCACCCTCGGCGAGGACATCAAGGTCGTCGCCACCGTCGCACCCCAGGGAGGGCGTTGATGTTCACCGGCATCGTCGAGGAGCTCGGGCAGGTCGTGTCCGTCGAGCCGGGCGAGGACTCCGCGGTCCTGCGGGTCCGCGGCCCACTGGTCACCAGCGACGCGACCCACGGCGCCTCGATCGCGGTCAACGGCGTGTGCCTGACGGTGGTCGAGCACGACGCCGAGTCGTTCTCGGTGGACGTCATGGCCGAGACGCTGCGCCGCTCCAGCCTGGGCGCCCTGTCCGCCGGTGACCCGGTCAACCTCGAGCGGGCCATGGCCGCGAGCAGCCGCTTCGGCGGCCACATCGTGCAGGGCCACGTCGACGGCACCGCGACCATCACCGCCCGGGAGCCGGGGGACCGGTGGGAGGTCGTGACCTTCACCCTGCCGCAGGCCCTGGCCCGCTACGTCGTGGAGAAGGGGTCGATCACCGTCGACGGGGTCTCGTTGACCGTCTCGGCCGTCACCGACGACACCTTCTCCGTCTCGCTCATCCCGACCACCCTCGACCTGACCACGTTGGGGCACAAGGGAGTCGGCGCCACCGTCAACCTCGAGGTCGACGTGCTCGCCAAGTACGTCGAGCGCCTCATGTCCGCAGGAGGGAAGGCATGAACATCCTCCAGCGCCTCTTCGAGGCCCAGCTGACCATCGCCGGGCAGCCGATCCTGTGGCGCGAGGTGATCGGCAACGCGTTCGGCTTCGCCTCGGCGATCGGCGGCATGCGCCGGCGCGTGTGGGCCTGGCCGGTCGGCATCGTCGGCAACGCCCTGCTGTTCACCGTGTTCTTCGGCGTCGCCTTCTCCAACCCGCAGGGCGAGACGCTCTACGGCCAGGCCGGGCGGCAGGTCTTCTTCATCATCACCAGCGTCTACGGCTGGTGGCGCTGGGACCAGGTACGCCGGGCGCGCGCCGCCGGCGACGCCCACGTGCCGGCGATCACCCCGCGGTGGGCGACCGGGCGCGAGCGGGCGGCCTACGTCGCCGCCTGGCTGGTCGGCGTGGTCGTGGCCCAGCAGGCCTTCCACGCCATCGGCGCCGGCTTCCCGGCCCCGCGCTGGTACTACTGGTGCGACGCGTGGATCTTCGTCGGCTCGATCGTGGCGACCTACGCCATGGCCCGCGGCTGGAACGACTTCTGGCTCGCGTGGATCGGCGTCGACCTGGTCGGGGTGCCGCTGCTGGTGCACTCCCACTTCTACCCCTCGGCCGTCCTGTACGCCGTGTACGGCGGCCTGGTGATCTACGGCTTCTTCGTGTGGCTCCGGGCCTCCAGCGTGGAGACCCCGGTGGCCCGCGAGACGAGTGAGGTGAACGCATGACGACCGCCCTGTCGACCGTCGAGGAGGCCCTGGACGCGCTGCGCCGCGGCCTGCCGGTCCTCGTGACCGACGACGAGGACCGCGAGAACGAGGGTGACGTCATCCTCGCGGCGCAGACCGCGACCGAGCAGTGGCTGGCCTGGACGATCCGCTGGTCCTCGGGCGTGGTGTGCGCGCCGATGCCCGACGAGGTCGCCGACCGGCTCGAGCTGCCGCCCATGGTGAGCCGCAACGAGGACCCGCGCGGCACGGCATACACGATCTCGGTGGACGCCCGCGAGGGCGTGAGCACCGGCATCAGCGCCGCCGACCGGGCCCGGACGGTGAACCTGCTGGCCGACCCGGCGACCGAGGCCTCCGACCTGGTCCGGCCCGGCCACGTGTTCCCGCTGCGGGCCCGTGAGGGCGGGGTGCTCGTGCGCGCCGGGCACACCGAGGCGGCCGTGGACCTGTGCCGGCTCGCCGGGCTGTCCCCGGTCGGTGTCATCGCCGAGCTGGTGCACGACGACGGCGCCATGATGCGGCTGCCGGCGGTGCTGGAGCTCGGCGCGAAGCACGAGCTGCCGGTCATCACCATCGAGCAGCTCATCGCCTGGCGGCAGCGCAACGACCGGGTCGAGAAGATCGTGGAGACCCGGCTGCCGACCGTGCACGGCGAGTTCCGGGTGCACGGCTACCGCGACATGGTCACCGGCGACGAGCACGTCGCCCTGGTCAGCCCGAAGGGTATCGAGGGGCGGGCACCCTTGGCGCGCCTGCACTCCGAGTGCCTCACCGGAGACGTCTTCGGCTCCCAGCGGTGCGACTGCGGCCCGCAGCTCGAGCGGGCGATGGAGCGGGTCGGGCGCGAGGGCGGCGTCATCGTCTACCTGCGCGGCCACGAGGGCCGGGGCGTCGGGCTGCTGCACAAGCTGCGCGCCTATGCCTTGCAGGACAAGGGTTTTGACACCGTGGACGCCCAGGTCGAGCTGGGCCTGCCGATCGACGCCCGGGAGTACGCCGCGGGTGCGGCGATCCTGGCCGACCTGGGCCTGCACGCGGTGCGGCTGCTGACCAACAACCCGTTGAAGGTCAACGCGATGCGCGACTACGACATCGACGTCGTCGCGGTCGAGCGGCTGAGCATCGTCCCGGGCGAGGACAACGAGCACTACCTGCGCACCAAGCGCGACCGGATGGGGCACGACCTCGTCATCGAGGCGACGGACAAGGGAGCATCAGCATGAGCGGGGCGGGTTCACCGGACCTCCAGGTCGACGGCAAGGGACTGCGCGTGGCCGTGGTGGCCGCGTCGTGGCACCAGACGGTCATGGACGGGCTCGTCGAGGGGGCCCGCCGGGCGCTGACCGAGGCGGGCGTCGACACCGTCGAGCTGGTCCGGGTGCCGGGCACCTTCGAGCTGCCGGTCGCCTGTGCGCGCCTCGCCGGCTCGTACGACGCGCTGGTCGCCCTGGGCGTCGTGATCCGGGGCGGCACGCCGCACTTCGACTACGTCTGCCAGGCCGCGACGGTCGGGCTGACCGACGTGTCCGTGCGCACCGGGGTCCCGGTCGGCTTCGGCGTGCTCACGTGTGACGACGACGCGCAGGCGCTTGACCGGGCCGGGCTGCCGGGGTCCTCCGAGGACAAGGGGCACGAGGCGGCGACCGCCGCCATGGCCACCGCGGTCACATTGCGAGACCTGTCCGGGCGGGACGCGGCCGTTGTCGGGGCCTGACATAGCCTGACGCGGTGACCGACAACGCCCTGCGCCGCGCCCTAGCCCGAGCCCGAGATGGCAAGGCCCTCGACGCCGCCGAGGCCGAGGTGCTCCTCGGCGCGCGGGGTGCGGACCTCGTCACGCTGTCGGAGGCCGCCTCGCGGGTGCGCGACGCGGCCATGGTCGCGGCCGGGCGTCCCGGGGTGGTCACCTACTCGCGCAAGGTCTTCATCCCGCTGACGCGGCTGTGCCGGGACCGGTGCCACTACTGCACGTTCGCGACGGTGCCGCACCGTCTCCCCGCGGCCTACCTGTCCCCGGACGAGGTCCTGGAGATCGCCCGTGAGGGTGCCGCGCAGGGGTGCAAGGAGGCGCTGTTCACCCTGGGCGACCGGCCCGAGGACCGCTGGCCGGCGGCGCGCGAGTGGCTCGACGCGCACGGGTACGACGACACCCTGGCCTACGTGCGCGCCATGGCGATCCGGGTGCTGGAGGAGACCGGCCTGCTGCCGCACCTCAACCCCGGGGTGATGTCGTGGGCGGACCTGCAGCGGCTCAAGCCGGTCGCGCCGTCGATGGGCATGATGCTCGAGACGACCTCCGAGCGGCTGTGGTCCGAGCCCGGCCAGGTCCACTTCGGTTCTCCCGACAAGGATCCCGCCGTGCGGCTGCGGGTGCTCGAGGACGCCGGCCGGGTGGGCGTCCCGTTCACCACCGGCATCCTCGTCGGCATCGGCGAGACGCCGGCCGACCGGGTGGAGAGCATCCTGGCGATCCGCCGGGTGGC
>NZ_DASVZH010000191.1:0-9535 GCF_036391795.1 Oryzihumus sp. | reverse complement strand
ATGACGTTGTCCTCGTCCGGGAAGGCGTTCATGAAGCCCGAGGCCGGGGCGGCCGCAAGCAGGGGCGGCTCGTCAGCTCGCGCGGCACCGCCCGCGTGATCGGCTCGTAGATCTTCGTCAGCCAGTCGTGCGCGACGATCTCCTCGTCCTCATTCTGGCGGTCGGTCGCCGCGGCGTAGGCGTCGAGGTCGTTGAGCAGGCGGCGGGCCTGGTTCTCGCCGACGTCGAGGCCGGTGAGACGCAGCAGGCGGCGCGAGTGGTGCCCGGCGTCGACGACCTTGGGGGTGATGACGATCTCGGTGCCGCCGATGTCGGTCGTGATCGACAGCTCGTCGACGTCGAAGCCGAGCTCGTTGAGCCGGCGGATCCGCTCGTCGACGCGCCAGCGGTCACCCTGCTCGAACCGCTCGGGCTCGGTCAGCTCGCGCCACAGGTCGCGGTAGCGGTCGACGATCCGCTGCGAGGTGTCCACCGGGTCGACCGACTCGGGCAGGAAACCGCCGGCGGACAGGTCCATCAGCTCCCCGGCGATGTTGACCCGGGCGATCTCCAGGTCGTGCTCGCGCTGACCGTCGGAGAGGCTGTCACGCAGCTCGCCGGTCTCGGCGTCGACGAGGTAGGCCGCGAACGCGCCGGCGTCGCGGCGGAACAGCGTGTTGGACAGCGACACATCACCCCACCAGAAGCCGGTCAGGTGCAGCCGGACCAGGAGCACCGCCAGGGCGTCGATGCTCCGCTGGGCGGTGTCCTTGCGCAGCGTCTGGCTGAACAGCGCGCGATACGGCAGGGAGAACTGCAGGTGCCGGGTGATCAGGCAGGCGTCCAGCTCCTCACCCTCGGGCGTGGTGCGGCCGCTGATGACGCCGAACGCCTCGACGCAGGGCTGGTCGAGGCGGGTCAGCAGGCGCAGCAGGTTGTACTCGCGGCGGGCCAGGTCCTCGCTGATCTCCTTGACCGCCAGGACCCGGCCGGAGAGCTTGACGAAGCGCACGACGTGGCGGGAGATGCCCCGGGGCAGCGCCGCGAGCACGTCCTCGGGCCACTCCTCGAGGGGGACCGACCACGGCAGGTCCAGCAGCGCGGGGTCGGGACGGGCAGCGGTGATCTGCAGGGCCACGGGGTCCATGGTGGCATGCGAGCCGAGCGGGACTCCGGGAGCGTCCATGGCCGCGGGCACGGAACCGGACCGCGGCCCCGGACACGCGAAGGCGGCGGCACCCGGGTGGGTGCCGCCGCCTCCTGACGCGGGGGCGCTCAGTCGCCGATGCGCTCGCCGGTCTCGATGTTGAACACGTGCACGTGGCCCTGCTTGGGGGCGAAGTGCACGGTCTCGCCCTTCATCGGGGGGCGCCGGCCGTCGACGCGGGCGATGATCGGCTTGACCTCGCCGTGGAAGTCGGTGGAGCCGTAGACGTAGGCGTCGGCGCCGAGCTCCTCTACCACGTCGACCGTGACCGGGATGCCCTCGGCCTCACTGGCCAGCGACAGGTCCTCGGGCCGCACGCCGAGGGTGACGGACGTGCCGGCCCCGGCGAGGTGCTCGCGCTCGATCGGGGTGACGCTGGCGCCGAACTTCACGCCGCCGTCGACCACCGGCACCTCGAGCAGGTTCATGGCGGGGGAGCCGATGAAGCCGGCGACGAAGACGTTGTCGGGGTGGTCGTACATGCGCCGCGGGGTGTCGCACTGCTGCAGCAGGCCGTCCTTGAGGACCGCCACGCGGTCACCCATCGTCATGGCCTCGACCTGGTCGTGGGTGACGTAGACGGTGGTGACGCCGAGACGGCGCTGCAGCGAGGCGATCTGGGTGCGGGTCTGCACGCGCAGCTTCGCGTCGAGGTTGGACAGCGGCTCGTCCATGAGGAACACCTGCGGGTTGCGCACGATCGCGCGGCCCATGGCGACGCGCTGGCGCTGGCCACCGGAGAGGGCCTTCGGCTTGCGCTCGAGGTACTGCTCGAGGTCGAGGATCTTGGCGGCCTCCGCCACGCGCTTGGCGATCTCGCTCTTGTTGACGCCGGCGATCTTGAGCGCGAAGCCCATGTTGTCGGCGACCGTCATGTGCGGGTAGAGCGCGTAGTTCTGGAAGACCATGGCCACGTCACGGTCCTTGGGCGAGAGGTCGGTGACGTCGCGGTCGCCGATCCAGATCCTGCCGTCGTTGACCTCCTCCAGACCGGCGAGCATGCGCAGGCTGGTGGACTTGCCGCAGCCGGAGGGGCCGACGAGGACGAGGAACTCGCCGTCGGCGATGTCGATGTCGAGCTTGTCCACGGAGGGGACGTCGTTGCCCGGGTAGAGCCGGGTCGCCTTGTCGAACTTGACCGTAGCCATGTGTGATCGAACCTTCCTTCACCGGCAGGAACGTGCCGGACGATCCGTTGTAAAGGTGGTGCCCCACCGGGCGGGTGCCAAGCGGTGGTGCAACGGATCTTCCCCCATGGGCGCCGATCCGGCTAGACCTGAGTGACGGATGTGACGACCTCGGTATGCCGTGCCGCAGCCCGGTCGTACCCGGCCAGGGTCGCGGCGACGAGCACCGCGACGGACCCCGCGACGGGGAAGACCAGCTCCGGCGCCCGGCTCCAGGCGAGGCCGCCCAGGGGCGGGGCGAGGAACATGCCGGCCACCGAGGCGGAGGCGTACAGGCTCTGGTAGCGCCCGGCATACCCCTCGGGGGCGGCCTCGGCGACCGTCGCGGTCGCGGTCGGCTTGTAGAGCATCTCCCCGCCGGTCAGCACCGCGACGCCGAGGCAGGCCGTGGCCAGCGAGGGATCGGCGCCGAGCACCAGCCAGCCGGCCCCGACGAGGGCGTAGCCGCCGGCGACGACCGCGACACCACGACGCCCCGCGAGGCGGACCGACAGCGGCACCTCGCACAGCACGATGGCCAGGCAGGCGCCGCCGAGCAGGAGGCCGTAGGCCGGCGTCGGCAGGCCCAGCGCGCGCAGCTGCAGCGGGAAGGTGACGAAGAACTGCCGGTAGACGGTGTCGACCACCACGACGGTGGCGAGGATCCACAGCACGTGCGGGCGAGCGCGCAGGGAGCGCCACAGGGACCAGCGTGCCGGCGCCGGGGCCACGACGGGGCGGCCCTGGGTGCGGGGGACGCACCTCCAGATGACGGCCGCGAGCAGCAGGCTCGTCCCGGCGTCGACGAGGAACACCAGGTCGAAGTCGACGGCGGCGGCGAGGGCGCCCAGGGGCGGCCCGATGATCATGCCGGCGTTGAACGTCGCACGGGTCACGGCCGCGGCGGTGCGGCGCTGCTCGGGGGCGACGGCGGTGAGGACGACGGCCATGCCGAGCGGCCGGGACACCCCCGAGGCCGCGCCGGCCAGCGCGGCGAGCGGCAGCAGGGCCGCGACGGGGCTGAACGGGAAGGCCACGCAGGTCACGACCCAGCCGAGGGTGGCCGCCACGAGGGCCCGGCGCAGGCCGAACCGGTCCCCGAGGGAGCCGCCGGCGAGGTTGCCCGCGATGAGCCCGATGCCGAAGCCGGCGCCGATGACGCCCGCCTCGGGCGGGCCCATCCCGCGGTCCTGGACGAGGTAGAGGGTGAGGAAGGTCCAGGCCAGGGCGCCCGCGGCGCTGACCAGCTGGCCGAGCAGCAGGGCTTGCAGCCAGCGGGGGAGCGTGCCGACCTGCCGCCATGCCGTGAGCATCCGCCGTTCCCCCTGTGACCCGTGGTGTCCGGGTGACGTTATCGAAACGTGGCTGCAAGATCTTGCAGTTTTGCTTCCAGAAGCCTGCAAGAACTTGCTAAGTTTTGCGCGCTTCAGGGGGTCGGCGTGGGCCATCCCTTCTCGTCACTTGCTAGGAGACTCGATGCACAAGCGTGCGTTTGGGGCCGTCGCCGTCACCGGTGTCGCTGCCCTGCTGATGAGCGGCTGTGGAGGGTCCAGCACCCCCGCCGCCGCCGGCAAGACCAGCAGCACCACCGCGACCGCGACCACCCCGGCCGCGTCGCCCACCACGACCGGCGCCCCCGTCCGTGACGCGAACGCCGACCTGGTGATCTGGGCCGACAACGACCGCGCCCCGATCGTGCAGAAGTACGCCGACCAGTTCGCCAAGGAGAACGGCGGCATCAAGGTCGTCGTCCAGGTCGCGACCGACGTGCGCCAGCAGTTCAAGGACGCCACCAAGGTCGGCAAGGGCCCGGACGTCATCGTCGGCGCCCACGACTGGCTGGGCGAGCTCGTCCAGAACGCCACCGTCGCCCCGGTCAACCTCGACCCGAGCGTCTCCGCGAAGTTCGCGCCGGCGGCGATCGCGGCCACCAAGTTCGGCGGCCAGACCTACGGCGTGCCCTACGCCGTGGAGAACATCGGCCTGGTGCGCAACACCGCCCTGGCCCCCGAGGCCCCGAAGTCCATGGAGGACCTCGTCGCCAAGGGCCAGGCCCTGGTCAAGTCCGGCAAGGCCACCAACATCCTGATCCAGGAGGTGGGCAAGACCGGTAACGCGTACTACACCTACCCGTACCTGAAGGCCTTCGGCGGTGGCATCTTCGCCACCAAGGCCAACGGCGACTACGACGCCAGCAAGGTCATTGTCAACAGCGCCGCCTCGATGCAGGGCGCGATGGAGCTGCAGAAGCTCGGCCAGCTCAAGGCCCTGTCCACCAACGTCAGCGGTGACAACGCCGACGCGCTGTTCGACGCCGGCAAGGCGCCGTTCTACATCACCGGCCCGTGGGCGATCGACAAGGCCAAGAAGGCCGGCATCAAGTACGCCATCTCGCCGCTGCCCACCATCAACGGCCACGCCATGCAGCCGTTCCTGGGCGTGCAGATGTTCTACGTCTCGGCCAAGGCCAAGAACGCCGCCCTCGCCGAGGAGTTCGTGACCAACTACGTCCCGCGCAAGGACGTCCAGGAGGCCCTGTTCGCCGCCGGCAACCGTCCCCCGGCCCTGACCGAGGCCTACCAGGAGGTCTCCGCCACCAACGCCGACGTCAAGGCGTGGTTCGAGGCCGGCCAGGGCGGCCAGCCCATGCCGAACATCCCGGCCATGAACTCGGTCTGGGGTCCGCTCGGCCAGGCTGCCGCCGACGTCATCGCCGGCAAGGCCCAGCCGCAGGCGCGCTTCGACGCCGCCCAGAAGGAGATCGTCGCCAACATCGCCAAGGGCTGATGACGGCGCGGGTGGCCGCCGACCCCGGTCGGCGGCCACCCGGCATACCTCGCAGTTGCTCCACCTGATCCACCCCGCACGATCCCGGGAGACCCGATGAGCCGGATGGCCGCGAACGTCATGAAGTGGGGCGCGATCGCTGTCGCGCTCGCCGTCGTCTTCTGGGTCGACACCCAGCTGGCGAGCCAGGGCCACCTGCTGGCCGTGGTGCTGGTGTCGATGGTCGGGCTGGCGATCCTCGCCATCTACGGCACACGGCGCGCGGTGCCGCTGAAGTACCTCTTCCCGGGCCTGTTGCTCCTGGTCGGCCTGCAGATCTGGCCGCAGGTCTACACGGCCATGACCGCGTTCACCAACTACGGCGACGGCCACTCGATCTCCAAGCAGGAGGCGATCGACAGCATCGTCACCAGCTCGGTCTCCGAGGTCCCCGGGTCGCCGCGCTACAAGCTCTCGGTCGCGGTGAAGTCCGGCAGCGACCCCGCGACGGGCACGCCGTACTACCTGCTCACCGACCCGCAGGGCAAGACCTTCGTCGGGGACGCCAAGGGCCTGACCGAGCTCACCGAGGGCGTCGAGAAGGCGCCCACCGGCAAGGTCACCGCCGCCTCCGGCTACACGATCCTCAACGCGCTCCAGGTCAACCAGCGCAAGGACCTCGACACCTTCGCCGTCCCGGTCAAGGACGGCGTCGCGATCAAGCGGGTCGGCCTGTCCGAGGCCTTCGAGGGCAAGGCGACGTTCAGCTACGACAAGGCCACCGACACGATCACCGACTCCGCCACCGGCAAGAAGTACGTCGCCAGGGACGCGCGGTTCGTGCCCGCGGACGGCCAGGGCGACGCGCTGCCGCAGGGGTGGAAGGAGAACGTCGGCTTCCGGAACTTCAAGACCGCGGTCACCGACCCCGTCATCCGTGCCGGCTTCGTCAAGATCCTCATCTGGAACATCGCCTTCGCGGCGGTGTCCGTGCTGAGCACCTTCGTCCTGGGCATGCTGCTGGCCCTGCTGCTCAACGACCCCCGCCTGCGGGGCAAGGGCATCTACCGCTCGCTCATGATCCTGCCGTACGCCATCCCCGGCTTCGTCACGGCGCTGGTCTGGCGCTCGATGTTCAACCAGGACTACGGCCTGATCAACCAGCTCACCCACCTCGACGTCGACTGGCTCGGCGACCCGTGGGCGGCCCGCGCCGCGATCCTGCTGGCGAACCTGTGGCTGGGCTTCCCCTACATGTTCATCGTCTGCACCGGCGCGCTGCAGTCGATCCCGAGCGACGTCAAGGAGGCGGCCCGCATCGACGGGGCCAACCCGGTGCGGATGCTGCGCTCGATCACCATGCCGCTGCTGCTGGTGGCCGTCGGCCCGCTGCTGATCGCGTCCTTCGCCTTCAACTTCAACAACTTCACGCTGATCTTCCTGCTGACCGAGGGCGGCCCGTTCGAGGCGGCCAACACCTCGATCGGCTCCACGGACCTGCTGATCACCTACGCGTTCCGTCTGGCGTTCAGCGGCGTGAGCCCGAACTACGGCTTCGCGGCGGCGGTGTCGGTCCTCATCTTCATCATCGTGGCGCTCATCTCGGCGCAGGGCTTCCGTCGCACCAAGGCACTCGAGGAGATCAACTGATGTCCAGCCTGACCCAGACCCTCGCCACCCCGGTCGCCACCGAGCCGGAGCCGAGCAGCAGGCGACGAGGCCCCGCCGGCGGCCGCGTGTGGTGGCGCCACGGCCTCGCCATCGTCGCGCTGCTCTGGTCGCTGTTCCCGATCGTGTTCATCCTCTCGGCGGCGCTGAACCCGTCGGGCACCCTGAGCACCTCCTCGCTGCTGCCGACCAAGGTCGGCATGGACAACTTCGACGCGCTGTTCAACGACCAGAACCGCCCCTTCCTCGAGTGGTTCAAGAACTCGATGGTCATCTCGACGGTCGGGGCGCTGGTCGCCGTCTTCATCGGCGCCAGCGCCGCCTACGCCTTCTCCCGCATGCGCTTCGTCGGGCGCCGTCCCGGCATGCTCCTGCTCCTCCTGCTGCAGATGTTCCCTGCGCTGCTGACCTTCGTGGCCATGTACATCACCTTCGCGGCCATCGGCGACGTCATCCCGATGTTCGGCCTCAACACCAGCCTCGGCCTGATCCTGGCCTACAGCGGTGGGGCCATGGGCGCCAACGTCTGGCTGCTCAAGGGCTACTTCGACACCGTGCCGCGCGAGCTGGACGAGGCGGCCAAGGTCGACGGCGCCTCGCACGCGCGGATCTTCTTCACGATGACGCTGCGACTCGTCCTGCCGATCCTCATCACCGTGTTCATGCTGACCTTCATCGGCCTGTTCAACGAGTTCCTGCTCGCCAGCATCTTCCTGCGCGACGTCGACTCGCAGACCCTGGGCGTGGGCCTCAACGCCATGCTCAAGGCCGACCGCAACCGCTACTTCGGCCAGTTCTGCGCCGGTGCCCTGCTCGTGTCCATCCCGGTCGTCCTGCTGTACCTGGGCTTCCAGAAGCAGCTCGTCGGCGGCCTGACCCAAGGTTCGGTGAAGTGAGCTCCTCGCTCGACCTGCTGTCCCAGCCCCACCACGACGGTTCGGACCTCTACGTCTCCAACTCCGCACCGCGGCTGGGCGAGACGGTCATCCTGCGCGTCCGTGTGCCGCACGAGGCCGACATCACCGCGGTGCACGTGCGGCTCACGCCGGACGCCGAGCCGGTGTTCGTCGACGCGGTCGTGGAGCAGCGGACCGACACCGAGACGTGGTGGAGCGCCGAGGTGGTCTGCCACAACCCGGTGACCAACTACCGGTTCATCCTCGAGGGCGGGCCCTCGGGCTACGCCTGGCTCAACGGCACCGGCGTGCACCTGCGCGACGTCCCCGACGCCGCCGACTTCCGCATCGTGACGTATGCCGCGCCGCCCGCCGGGGCGGGCGGCGCCGTGGTCTACCAGGTGTTCCCGGACCGGTTCGCCCGGTCGGCGGCCGCCGACGAGCGGCCCACGCCGGCGTGGGCTGTCCCGGCGGACTGGGAGGAGCCGGTCAACCTCGGCCACGACGTCATCGCCTGGCAGCTCTTCGGCGGCGACCTCGACGGTGTCGTCGAGCGGCTCGACCACCTCGAGAAGCTCGGCGTCAACACGGTCTACCTCACGCCGTTCTTCCCCGCACGCTCCAACCACCGCTACGACGCCTCCACCTTCGCGGCGGTCGACCCGGTCCTCGGCGGCGACGAGGCGCTGGCCCGGCTCACCGAGGCCGCCCACGCCCGCGGCATGCGGGTCCTGGGCGACTTCACCACCAACCACACCGGTGCGGCGCACGAGTGGTTCGAGAAGGCGCAGGCCGACGTCACCAGCGACGAGCGCGGCTTCTACCTCTGGGACGAGGACGGCGACTACGTCGCCTGGCTGGGCGTGAAGAGCCTGCCCAAGCTCAACTACGACAGCGCCGAGCTGCGCCGGCGGGTCTTCGACGACGCCGACGGCGTGGTGCGCAAGTGGATCAGCGGCGAGCACGGCCTGGACGGCTGGCGCGTCGACGTGGCGAACATGACCGGCCGCTACCGCGACCAGGACCACAACCAGGACATCGCCCGGCACATGCGCGCCGCGATGGCCGAGGCGCGTCCGGACGCCCTGCTCGTCGGCGAGCACTGCCACGACTTCACCCGCGACGCGGTCGGCGACGGCTGGCACGGCGTCATGAACTACGCCGGCTTCACCCGCCCCGTCTGGACGTGGCTGCGCGACACGGGCTACGCGCCGAAGTTCCTCGGCTCCCCGCTGATGGTGCCCCGCCTCGGCGGCGTCTCGGTGATGGAGACGATGCGCGAGTTCACGGCGCTGGTGCCGTTCCGCACCGTGCAGCACAGCTTCAACCTCGTCGGCTCGCACGACACCACCCGGGTGCGGACCCTGGTCGGCGAGGACGCGCGCCAGGTCGACGCCGCGGCCGGGCTGCTCTTCACCATGCCGGGCATCCCGATGATGACCTACGGCGACGAGATCGGGATGCGTGGTGACTTCGGCGAGGACGGCCGCCGCCCGATGCCCTGGGACGAAAGTCGCTGGGACCACCGCCTGCTGGACGTCTACCGTGGCCTGATCGCGGCCCGGACCTCGTCCGTCGCCCTCCGCGAGGGCGGCCTGCGATGGGTTCACGCCTCGGACGACGCGCTGGTCTACCTGCGCCAGACCGGGGCCGAGACCGCCCTCGTGCACGTCGCGCGCGCCGGGCACGGACCGGTCACGGTGTCCACCACGCACCTCGGTGGCATCGAGGGTGCGCGCACGGCATACGGTCGGAACCTCGCCCTGGGCGAGGGCAGCATGGAGCTCGTCGCGGACGGGCCCGAGGTGAGCATCTGGGTCTGGCCGAACCCCTGAGCGGGCGAGACCATGAGC
>NZ_DASVZH010000190.1:0-21516 GCF_036391795.1 Oryzihumus sp. | reverse complement strand
ATGCCGCGGTGGATGCGGGGGCTTCGTTTGCCGACATGGCGCCGCGCGACCGGGGTGAGATCCTGCGCCGCGCGTTCGAGGCGATCGTCTCCCGCGAGGATGAGCTCGCGCTCCTGATGACGCTCGAGATGGGCAAGCCGCTCAAGGAGTCCCAGGCCGAGATCACCTACGGCGCCGAGTTCCTGCGCTGGTTCTCCGAGGAGGCGGTGCGAATCGACGGGCGCTACGCCGTGGCGCCAAATGGCCAGGGCCGCCTGATGACCATGCGCCAGCCGGTCGGCCCGTGTCTGCTCATCACGCCCTGGAACTTCCCGCTGGCCATGGGCACCCGCAAGATCGGGCCCGCCCTGGCCGCCGGCTGCACGATGGTGGTCAAGCCCGCCTCCCAGACCCCGCTGACCATGCTGGCGCTGGCCGACCTGCTCACCGAGTGCGGCGTGCCCGCCGGGGTCCTCAACGTCATCACCACCCACCGCACCGGTGACGTCATGGAGCCGCTGATCCGCGACCCGCGGCTGCGCAAGCTGACGTTCACCGGGTCCACCCCCGTCGGCAAGGCCCTCGTCGAGCAGTCGGCCGAGCAGCTGCTGCGGGTCTCGATGGAGCTCGGCGGCAACGCACCCTTCCTCGTCTTCGGCGACGCCGACGTCGACAAGGCGGTCGAGGGCGCGATGCTGGCCAAGATGCGCAACATCGGCGAGGCGTGCACCGCCGCCAACCGCTTCCTGGTGCACGAGTCGGTGGCCGAGGAGTTCTCCCGCAAGTTCGCCGAGCGGATGGCCAAGCTGACCGTCGGTCGGGGCACCGAGGACGGCGTCACGGTGGGCCCGCTCATCGACGACAAGGCCCGGGCCAAGGTCACCGAGCTGGTGGACGAGGCCCGGGAGAAGGGGGCCACGGTCCTCGTCGGCGGCTCGGCCACCGGCGATCGCGGCTACTTCTTCGAGCCCACCGTGCTGGCCGACGTGCCGACCGACGCCCGGCTGTTCCGCGAGGAGATCTTCGGCCCGGTGGCGCCGATCTCGACGTTCAGCACCGACGACGAGGCCATCGCCAAGGCCAACGACACCGAGTACGGCCTGGTCGCCTACGCCTTCACCGAGAACCTCTCGCGCATGATCACGGTCAGCGAGGCGCTCGAGTTCGGCATGGTCGGCATCAACCAGGGCATCGTGTCCAACCCGTCGGCGCCCTTCGGCGGGGTCAAGCACAGCGGCTTCGGGCGTGAGGGCGGCTTCGAGGGCATCGAGGAGTACCTCGAGACCAAGTACGTCGGCATCGCCCCCTGAGGTCCCGGGCGCAGGCCCCGGGCCCCCGTCCCTCCCCGTGATGACGTCCCCGATGACCCCCTCGCCCCTGCGGACGAGGGGGTCATCGGCTGTTCGGGCAGACCTGTCCCGACAGCCTCCGGCCGGGCGCGCCGCGGTGCTGCACTGGCGCCATGAGCACCGAGCGCCTGCAGTCCCTGACCGACCTCATCGACACGACGGACGCCACCATCCGGGCGGGGTCCGTGGCCGGTGCGCGGGTGTGGCCGACCGGCTTCCATGCCCTCGACAAGGCGCTCTCGGGCGGGCTGCGCTCCGGTGAGCTGGTGCTGCTCGGCGGCCCGCAGGGCCTGGGCAAGACCACCTTCGCGCTCCAGCTCATGCGCAACGTCGTCTCCGCCGGCCGCACCGCGGTCTACTTCTCCTTCGAGCACGACACCCACACCCTGCTCGAGCGGCTGATCAGCCTCGAGGCCGCCGAGCACGCCGGGCGGGTCGGCGTGCCGCTGCACCAGGTCCGTGAGCGGTTCGAGGTGCGCCACGGGCAGTCGGAGTCGCTGGGGGACCGGCTGGCCGGCTCGCCCGGCGGGCCCGAGGCGGTGGCCTCGCTGCGCGACCTCGGCAGCCGGCTGCACGTGCACCGCTCCAGCGGCGTGCACACCGACCTGGCGCAGATGCGCGCCGTGGTCGAGGCGGTCCGGGACGCGACGGGGGAGGCGCCCCTGGTGCTCGTGGACTACCTGCAGAAGGTCGCCGTCGGGACCGACCGCGTCGGTGAGGACGAGCAGGTCGCGGAGGTGGCCGAGGGGCTCAAGGAGCTCGCGCTGGAGCTGGCGGTGCCGGTCGCGGCCATCGTCGCGGCCGAGAAGTCCGCGCTCAAGCCGGGCATGCGGATGCGGGCCCGTCACCTGCGCGGCTCGTCCGCCCTGGCCTACGAGGCGGACATCCTCCTGCTCATGGCGGAGAAGTTCGACGTCGTGGCGCGGCACCACCTGGTCTACGACCTCGGCAACGCCGACCGGTTCCGGCGCTGGGTCGTCCTGACCATCGAGAAGAACCGCAACGGCGTGGACAAGGTCGAGCTGGAGTTCCAGAAGCGCTTCGAGCAGGGCCGGTTCGACCCCGAGGGCCGTGAGGTCAGCGAGCAGCTGGTCGAGGAGCGGGTCTTCGTCGACTGACTCCCCTCCACGACCCACCAGGCACCCGGGCCGGGCCGCCGGTCCTCCCCTTCCGACGCACCCGGCCGCCGTCCGGGTGGTGCCGGGGGTGCGCCCGGGCCGCGCACCCCCGGCAGTCCAGAATGGGCGGGTGAGCTCACCGCGCAGCATCGCCATCCTGGGGTCCACCGGCTCGATCGGGACCCAGGCCGTCGACGTCATCTCCCGCAACGCCGACCGGTTCCACGTCACCGCGCTCAGCGCCGGCGGGGCCAACCTGGCCCTGCTCGCCGAGCAGGCGGTGGCGCTGCAGGTCCAGCAGGTGGCCGTCGCCTCCGGCGACCGCGAGGAGGTCTCGGCGGCGGTCGCCGCGGCGGCGGCGCGGGCCGGCCACCCGGCATACCGGCCCGAGGTGCTGGTGGGGGCGGAGGCGGCCACGACGGTCGCCGGGGGCGGTGCCGACGTGGTGCTCAACGGCATCACCGGCTCCATCGGCCTGCGGCCCACCCTGGCGGCGCTGGAGGCCGGCTCGACGCTGGCGCTGGCCAACAAGGAGTCCCTCATCGTCGGCGGCCCGCTGGTCAGGGCGGCCGCCCGCCCCGGCCAGATCGTGCCCGTGGACAGCGAGCACAGCGCCCTCGCGCAGTGCCTGCGCGGCGGTCGCGCCGAGGAGGTCGCACGCCTGGTCGTGACGGCCAGCGGCGGCCCGTTCCGCGGTCGGACCCGGGCCGAGCTGGCCGACGTCACCCCCGAGCAGGCCCTGGCCCACCCGACCTGGGCGATGGGCCCGGTGGTCACCACCAACTCCGCGACCCTGGTCAACAAGGGCCTCGAGGTCATCGAGGCCCACCTGCTCTTCGACATCCCCTTCGACCGGATCGAGGTCGTCGTCCACCCGCAGTCGGTCGTGCACTCGATGGTCGAGTTCTCCGACGGCTCCACCCTGGCCCAGGCCTCGCCGCCGGACATGCGGCTGCCGATCGCGCTGGGTCTGGGCTGGCCCGACCGCGTGCCCGGTGCGGCACCGGCGTGCGACTGGACGCAGGCCGCGACCTGGGAGTTCTTCCCGCTGGACGACGAGGCCTTCCCGGCCGTCGCGCTCGCGCGCCACGTCGGGTCCGAGGGCGCGACCTTCCCGGCGGTGTTCAACGCCGCGAACGAGGAGTGCGTCGAGGCCTTCCTCGGCGGGCGGATCCGCTTCGTCGACATCGTCGACACCGTCGCCCGGGTGGTGCAGGAGCACGAGGTGAACGATCCGGGCGGCCTGAGCGTTGAGTCGGTGCTGCGCGCCGAGTCCTGGGCGCGCGCCCGGGCAAGAGAGGTCCTCGGCCTGGCCGCACGTGAGACGGTGGTGCCGTGAGCTACGTCCTGGGGGTTCTGTTCGTCGCGCTGGGCATCGGCGCATCCATCGCCCTGCACGAGGTGGGCCACCTGGTGCCGGCCAAGCGCTTCGGCGTCAAGGTCACGCAGTACATGGTGGGCTTCGGCCCGACCGTGTGGTCCCGGCGGCGTGGCGAGACCGAGTACGGCCTCAAGGCCATCCCGCTCGGTGGCTACATCCGGATGATCGGCATGTTCCCGCCCAAGCCCGGCGACGACCCGACCATGCTGCGCGCGTCGACGACCGGCCGGTGGAGCCAGATGATGGACCAGGCCCGGCAGGACTCCCTGGAGGAGGTCAAGCCCGGCGACGAGCACCGCGTCTTCTACAAGCTGCCCGTGCACCAGAAGATCGTCGTCATGCTCGGCGGCCCGACGATGAACCTGCTCATCGCCGTGGTGCTGCTGACCGGCATCTTCACGATGCACGGGATCGCCACCGAGACCTCCCGGGTCGGTCTGGTCCAGCAGTGCGTGCAGACCGTGACCAGCGCGTCCGCGCAGCCGACGGCGTGCGCGGCGACCGACCCGGTGGCCCCGGCCAACAAGGCCGGCCTCAAGCCCGGCGACCGGATCGTCGCGATCGACGGCAAGCCGGTCTCCACGTTCGACCAGGTGCGTGCGGTGATCCGCACCCACGGGGGCGCGCCGGTGGCGATGGTGGTCCAGCGCGACGGCAAGCGGCTGGCCGTGACCGTGACGCCGATGCTGACCGACCGGCCCAAGGTCGACGACAACGGCAAGCCCCTCACCGACGCCTCGGGCAAGGTCCTCACCGAGCGGGTCGGCTTCGTCGGCATGGGCGGCTCGGTCGAGATGGTGCGCCAGCCGCTCACCGCCGTGCCCGGCCTGGTCGGCGGCGCCCTCGGCCAGACCGCCGGCGTCGTGCTGAAGATCCCGCAGAAGATGGCGGGCGTCGCGCAGGCGGCGTTCGGCTCCGGGCAGCGCGACCCCAACGGCCCGATGTCCGTCGTGGGCGTCGGTCGGGTGGCCGGCGAGGTCGCCAGCGGCGACGTGGGTGGCTTCGGCGGCACCATCGGCGACGTCATCATCTTCGAGCTCGGGCTCATCGCCTCCCTGAACCTCGCGCTCTTCGTCTTCAACCTCATCCCGCTGCTGCCGCTGGACGGCGGGCACGTCGCCGGCGCGCTGTGGGAGGGCCTCAAGCGCACCATCGCGCGGGTCCGCCGCCGCCCCAACCCGGGCTACGTGGACGTCGCCAAGGCGCTTCCCATCGCGTATGCCGTGTCCTCGGTCCTCATCGTCATGTCGGCCCTGCTCATCTACGCCGACGTGGTCAACCCGATCAAGATCGGCGGCTGACCCCGCGCGCGGGCGCCGCAGCCCGACCGGACACCGGCCCACCCGCGTCTGCCCGTCCTCCGGGGCGGGGGACGCGGGTTTGCCGGTGTTCGGTGCGTGAGACGGGTGGGGGATACTGCGGGCATGACGGTTTCGCTCGGAATGCCCGCCACCCCGCCGCCGGTCGTCGCCCCGCGGCGCAAGTCGCGCAAGATCAAGGTCGGCAAGGTGGAGGTCGGCGGTGACGCCCCGATCTCGGTGCAGTCGATGTGCACCACCCCGACGACCGACGTCAACGCCACGCTGCAGCAGATCGCCGAGCTGACCGCGACCGGTTGCGACATCGTGCGGGTGGCCTGCCCGAGCCAGGACGACGCCGACGCGCTGCCCGAGATCGCCCGGCACTCCCAGATCCCGGTCATCGCCGACATCCACTTCCAGCCGAAGTACGTCTACAAGGCGATCGAGGCCGGCTGTGCCGCCGTGCGGGTCAACCCCGGCAACATCCGCAAGTTCGACGACCAGGTCAAGCAGATCGCCCGCGAGGCCAAGGACGCCGGCGTCTCGATCCGCATCGGCGTCAACGCCGGCTCGCTCGACCCGCGCCTGCTGGAGAAGTACGGCAAGCCCACCGCCGAGGCGCTCGTCGAGTCGGCCGTCTGGGAGGCCTCGCTGTTCGAGGAGCACGACTTCCACGACTTCAAGATCTCGGTCAAGCACAACGACCCCGTCTTCATGGTGCAGGCCTACGAGATGCTCGCCGAGCGCGGCGACTGGCCCCTGCACCTCGGCGTGACCGAGGCCGGCCCGGCGTTCCAGGGCACGATCAAGTCCTCGGTGGCCTTCGGCGCGCTGCTGGCCAAGGGCATCGGCGACACCATCCGCGTCTCCCTCTCGGCCCCGCCGGTGGAGGAGGTCAAGGTCGGCAACGCGATCCTGCAGTCGCTCAACCTGCGCCCGCGCAAGCTCGAGATCGTCTCCTGCCCGTCCTGCGGGCGCGCCCAGGTCGACGTCTACACCCTCGCCGACCAGGTGACCGCCGGCCTCGAGGGCCTGGAGGTGCCGCTGCGCGTCGCCGTCATGGGCTGCGTCGTCAACGGCCCCGGCGAGGCCCGTGAGGCCGACCTCGGTGTCGCCTCCGGCAACGGCAAGGGCCAGATCTTCGTCAAGGGCGAGGTCATCAAGACCGTGCCGGAGGCCAAGATCGTGGAGACCCTCATCGAGGAGGCCATGCGCATCGCCGAGGAGATCGGCGAGCCCGTCGACGGCGAGGCCGCCGGCAGCCCCACCGTCACCGTCAGCTGACGTCACGCCACGCCTGACCGGGCGGCCCTGCACCTGCCAGGGCCGCCCGTCTGCGTGTGGGCGCTCAGCCGGGCAGCCTGCGCCGGCCGGCGAAGCCGAGGTCGCTGCGGTGGTACCAGTGCAGCCCGTCGTCGCCCTCGAGCCAGCACAGCAGCACCGGGACCCCGTCGAGCTCGGAGGGGAAGTCGAGCAGCAGCGGGGCCAGGCCCTTGAGCTCGGCGCCGGTCTGCTGCACCCGGGTCATCAGGTCGTCGAGCCTGGCCTGCGCCGCCTTGAGCTCGGGCAGACCGCCCAGGGTGGTGGGCCGCCCGCCCGGCATGGTCGCGGTGGCGAGCTCGGCCGCGTCCGCGCGCAGCCCGACGATCTCGGCGAGCACGGGGGCCAGCTCGGCCAGCTCGGCGCGGGCCTCCTCCACCGTGAACAGGCTCATGCGTCCCAGCCTCGCAGCAGGTCCTCGGCGCCCGCGAGGTCGGCCAGCACCTCGGCCGCGGTGCGCTCGCGCCGGAGGAGCCCCACGCCCTGTCCGGCGTAGACGTAGCCGACGTCGAGGTCCTGGCGCCGGCGGCCCTCCGCCAGCTCGGCTACCGCCGCGTCGTCGCGGGCGAGGTCGTCTTCGCGCCCCTCCCACCGGTCGAAGAACGCGTTGCGCAGCGCCCGGCCGCCGTACTCCGGCGGCCACCCCAGGCGCTGCGCCACGTCGAAGACCCGCCCGTATGCCGTGTCCGCCTCCGAGGCCTCCAGCAGCCGTGCCCGGGCGGCCGCCGTGGTCTCGGCCTCGCGGCAGGTGAGGAACGCCGTGCCGACCCACGCCCCGGCCGCTCCCGCGGCGAGGACCGCGGCCAGACCGCGCGCGGTGCCGATGCCGCCGGCGGCGACGACGGGCAGGTCCACCTCCTCGAGCACCGCCTGGAGCAGGGTCAGCGTGCCGACGTCGTTGCGCCCGTGCCCGCCACCCTCCGCGCCCCGGGCCACGACCAGGTCCACGCCGACGGCCTGTGCCTGAGCCGCCTCCTGCACCGTGCCGACCTGGGTGGCCACCCGGATCCCGTTGTCCTGCAACCGGCGCACGGCCTCGGCGTAGGGACCGAAGCTGACCGACACCAGCGCCGGCCGGGCCGCGACGACCGCCTCGAGCTGCTCGGGGTGCTGGGGCAGCACCCAGGCCATGAGCCCGACGCCCCACGGCCGACCGGGCTCGGCCGCGACGGCCGCCTGCTGTGCGATCCAGTCGGGAGTGGCTGCGCCGCCGGCGCCGATCATCCCCAGACCGCCGTTCGCCGACACCGCCGCGGCCAGCCGCCCGGAGCCGGCGCCGGCCATGGGCGCCCCGACCACGGGCACGTCCAGCCCGAAGGTCTCGGTGAGCCAGGTCCTGAGCATGTGCCGCCTCCTCGCGTCGTGGTGCCGGCCTCCATCCTCGCCCGGCGGCGCGGCGGCCACGAGCCGGGGGAGGACCCGTGCTGTCTCGGATCGTGAGCGGGTGGGGACACCGGTTATCACCATAACTTTGGATTCCTATAACGTCCGGTTTTGTGACGAGCCGTTCCGGGACCACGCCCGCGCTGATGTGTCGGTAGCCGCGCACCCGGGTCAGCCGACCCGGGAACGCGCGGCCACGGCATACGCCGCCTCGCCCCGGACCCTGCTCCACCGGCAGCACACCTGACCGCCGACGCGCCACCGCGTCCGCGCGGCTGCCTGCCCGCCACACCTGACGCCCGAAGGAAAAGCCATGTCCACCAAGCGTTTCCGTGTCATCACCGCTGCCGTCGCGGCGCTGGCCGCCGCCGTCTCGCTGAGCGCGTGCGGCCCGACCAAGGCCAGCGCCGACAACCCTTACGCCCTGCAGCAGCCGGGCACCCTGCGCGTCGGCACGCTCACCGACGCGCCGCCGAACGTCTACCTCAAGGACGGGAAGTTCACCGGCTTCGACAACGACCTGCTCGTCGCGGTCGCCTCCAAGCTGCACCTCAAGGTCGAGTTCGTCGGCACCGACTTCTCCGCGCTGCTGGCCCAGGTCAAGAGCGGCAAGTTCGACCTCGGCTCCTCCTCGATCACCATCACCGACGCGCGCAGGAAGACCGTCGACTTCACCAACGGCTACGACTTCGGCTACTTCGGCCTCGACGTGCCCCAGGGCTCCCCGATCCGCAGCTTCGACCAGCTCAAGGGCAAGCGGGTGGCGGTCGTGCAGGGCACCGTGCAGGACGACTACGCCTCCAAGAACGGTCTCGACCCGGTGCGCGTCCCGGACTACAACAGTGCGCTCAACCAGCTCAAGGCCGGCACCGCGCAGGCGTGGATCGCCCCCGCCGAGATCGGGGAGAAGACCGCCAAGGACAGCGGCGGCAAGGTCGTCCTGGCGCAGAAGCAGCTGAGCCCGGCGCCGACGGCGTTCGCCATCGCCCACGGCAACCCCACGCTCCTCGCCGCGCTGAACAAGGCCCTCGACGAGGTCATCGCCGACGGCACGTGGAGCCGGCTCCAGGCGCAGTACTACCCCGGCCGCACGGTCCCGGCGGACTTCAAGCCCGGCAGCGGCAAGGTCGCCGTCCCGGCGAAGGCCGCGAGCTGAGCTGACGGCACCGGACGAGGGGAGGGCCCATGGACATCCTGACGACGCTGTGGCAGACGTTCTTCGACGTCGACGCGATGCGTGAGGCGTTGCCGGACCTGCTCACGGTCGGGCTGCCCAACACGCTGCTCCTGGCCCTCTCCTCGGCGGTGGTCGGCACCGTGCTGGGCATGCTGCTCGCGGTCGCCGGTCTCTCCGGCAGCCGGTGGCTGCGTTGGCCGGCGCGGGTGTACACCGACATCTTCCGCGGGCTGCCGGCCGCGGTGACGATCCTGCTCATCGGCGTGGGCCTGTCCCCGCTCGGCCTGCAGGTGTGGGGACCGAACCCCTACCCGCTCGGCATCCTCGCGCTCTCGCTCATCGCGTCGGCCTACATCGGTGAGATCTTCCGCTCGGGCATCCAGTCGGTCGAGGCCGGTCAGCTCGAGGCGGCGCGGGCGCTGGGCTTCAGCCGGTCCGCCGGGATGCGCCTGGTGGTCATCCCGCAGGGCGTGCGCCGCGTGCTGCCGGCGCTGGTCAACCAGCTCATCGCCCTGATCAAGGAGAGCTCGCTGGTCTACTTCCTCGGGCTGGTCGCCAGCCAGCGGGACCTGTTCCGGATCGGCCAGGACCAGGCCGCCAACACCGGCAACGAGTCGGCGCTGCTGCTGGCCGGCCTCTTCTACCTGGTCATCACCATCCCGCTGACCCACGCCGTCAACGCGATCGACCGACGCCTGCGCGAGGGCCGCCGGGCCGACGCCGCGCAGCCGGTGGAGGACGACCTGCCGCTGCCGATCACCCAGGAGGCGCACTGATGACCGCACCAGCCGCCGAGCTGACCGCGCCCGCGGCGGTCAGCGTGGCCACCCGCGACGTGCACCTGTCCTTCGGCGCCCACCCGGTGCTGCGTGGGGTCGACCTCGACGTCGCAGCCGGCACCGCCACCTGCGTCATCGGTCCCTCCGGCTCGGGCAAGTCGACCCTGCTGCGCACGGTCAACCGGCTGCTCGAGCCCGACCGCGGCGACGTCCTGCTCGACGGCCGCAGCGTGCTGGGCGACGACCCCGACGCCCTGCGCCAGAGGGTGGGCATGGTGTTCCAGCACTTCAACCTGTTCCCCCACAAGACGGTGCTGGCCAACGTCACCCTGGGCCTGCGCACGCTGCGCTGTATGCCGTCCGAGCAGGCACGCGAGGTCGCCCTCCACCACCTCGGGCAGGTGGGGCTGCGCGACAAGGCGGAGATGCGACCCGGCCGCCTCTCCGGTGGGCAGCAGCAGCGGGTCGCCATCGCCCGCGCCCTGGCGATGCAGCCGCAGGTCATGCTCTTCGACGAGGCCACGTCCGCCCTGGACCCCGAGCTGGTCAAGGGCGTGCTCGCCACCATGGCCGACCTGGCCTCCACCGGCATGACCATGCTCGTGGTGACGCACGAGATGGGCTTTGCCCGCGAGGTCGCCGACCGGGTGTCCTTCATGGACGCCGGCCGCGTGGTCGAGTCCGGGCCGCCCGAGCAGGTCTTCGGTGCGCCGGAGAGCCCGCGGCTGCAGCGCTTCCTGTCCCAGGTGCTCTGACGCGCCCGCGGGTCGGCCACCTGCTGGAGCCGCTACGCAGGTCGCGGCACGCCGTTCGCGCCCCCTCAACCGGCCGAACCGGTCGACACCGGGGCCGCCGACGGGCACGCTGGAGGCGTGCTGCGCACCCAGAGCCCGGTCCGCGCCCTCACGGTCGCCGACCGGGACGGCGCGCTGGAGGTGTGTGCCCGTGACGCCGCGGCCAACGTCTTCGTCGCCGCGCGAATCCTCGAGGGCGCCCTGGCCACCCAGCCCGGCAGCCTCCTCGGCTATGGAGAGGGGGAGGAGCTGACCTCCCTGTGCTGGGCTGCGGCCAACCTCGTCCCGGTCGAGGCCGACGAGCACGCCGTGGTTGCCTTCGCCGCCAAGGTGCGGCGCTGGCGTCGGCAGTGCTCCTCGCTGTTCGGCCCGGCCGACGCCGTCCACGGGCTGTGGCAGGAGCTCGGCGGCCACTGGGGTCCGGCGCGGGCGATCCGGGCCCACCAGCCGATGCTGGCGGTGACCGACAGGCCGGCTGACTGCGGTGTCACTCCCGACCCGGCGGTGCGCCGCGCGCGCCTCGACGAGGTCGACCTCGTCGTGCCTGCCGCCGCCGCCATGTTCACCGACGAGATCGGCTACCCGCCATACTGGGGCTCGGACACGGCATACCGGCAGTCCATCGCGGGGCTGATCTCCCGCGGCCACACCTTCGTGCGGGTCGAGGACGGCGAGGTCGTCTTCAAGGCCGACGTCGGGTCGGTGGCCCTCGGCGTCGCCCAGGTGCAGGGCGTGTGGCTCAAGCCGTCGTGGCGCGGCCAGGGCTGCGCCGAGCCGGCGATGGCCGCGGTCGTCGACCTCGTCCAGCGTGAGGTCGCCCCGATGGTGACGCTCTACGTCAACGACTTCAACGCCCCGGCCCGCGCGACCTACAAGCGGGTCGGCTTCACCGAGGTCGGCAGCTTCGCCACCGTGCTGCTCTGAGCGGGCCCTCTGGTTGGATCGGGGCATGCCCGCCCCGCTCACCCGAGACCTCCAGGGTCTTGCCGCGCTGTTCGCTACCTCCGGCGTGCTGCACCTGGTCCGCCCCGGGCCGTTCGAGTCGATCACCCCGCGGCAGCTGCCGGCCCGCCGCGGCCTGGTCTACGCCTCCGGCGTCGCCGAGATCGCCTGCGCCGCCGGGCTGCTGCACCCGCGCACCCGCCGCCTGGCCGGCTGGGCCAGCGCCGCGCTGCTGGTCGCCGTGTTCCCCGCGAACATCCAGATGGCCCTGGACGAGACGCGCCGGGTCGAGCGCCGGCTGGGCTCGGGCCGCTCCGCCAACCGCCGCCGGCAGGCCGCCACGATCGCCCGGCTGCCGCTGCAGCTGCCCATGGTGCGCACCGCCCTCAAGGCGACCCGGGACCGAGCGGCAGGCACACGGCATACCGCGGCGTGAAACTGCCGTGAGCACGGCCGCCGCGGGCCGATATCCTCGCGGGGTCCGGAGCGAGCGTCGCGACCGGACCTGACGAAGGAGTGATCGTGGCCGCCTTGCGCATGTCGACCCTGTTCCTGCGAACCCTGCGCGAGGACCCGGCCGACGCGGAGCTGCCGAGCCACAGGCTGCTCGTGCGCGCCGGCTACATCCGCCGCGTCGCGCCCGGCATCTACACCTGGTTGCCCCTGGGCCTGAAGGTCCTGCGCAACATCGAGCGCATCGTCCGCGAGGAGATGGACGCCATCGGCGCCCAGGAGCTGCTCTTCCCCGCCCTGCTGCCCCGCGAGCCCTACGAGGCGTCCGGCCGGTGGACCGAGTACGGCGAGCTCATCTTCCGGCTCAAGGACCGCAAGGACGCGGACTACCTGCTCGGCCCCACGCACGAGGAGATGTTCACCCTCGCGGTCAAGGACCTGTACTCCTCGTACAAGGACCTGCCGCTGTCGATCTACCAGATCCAGACCAAGTACCGCGACGAGGCGCGTCCCCGCGCGGGCCTGCTGCGCGGCCGTGAGTTCACGATGAAGGACTCCTACTCCTTCGACCTCGACGACGCGGGGCTGGAGGAGTCCTACGAGGCGCACCGCCGCGCCTACATCCGCATCTTCGACCGACTCGGCTTCGACTACGTCATCGTCGCCGCGATGGCCGGCGCCATGGGCGGCAGCAAGTCCGAGGAGTTCCTCGCCACCTCCGAGAACGGCGAGGACACCTACGTCCGGTGCACCCACTGCGACTACGCGGCCAACGTCGAGGCGGTCAAGGTGCCCGTCCCCGAGGCGGTCGCGTATGACGGGCTGCCCGCCGCGCACGCCGAGGACACCCCCGAAACGCCCACCATCGAGTCGCTGGTCGACCACCTCAACGCGCACTTCCCCCGCGAGGACCGTCCCTGGGCTGCCGGCGACACGCTCAAGAACGTGCTCGTCACCGTGGTCCACCCCGACGGCACCCGCGAGCCCCTCGCCATCGGCGTGCCCGGCGACCGCGAGATCGACGAGAAGCGGCTCGGTGCCCAGCTGGAGCCGGCCGAGGTCGAGGCCTTCGACGAGGCCGACTTCGCCCGCAACCCCGCGCTGGTCAAGGGCTACATCGGCCCCGAGGTCCTCGGCGAGGACGGCAAGTCCGGCATCCGCTACCTGCTCGACCCCCGCGTCGTCGAGGGCACCACGTGGGTCACCGGCGCCAACGTCGCCGGCCAGCACGTCATCGACCTCGTCGCCGGCCGCGACTTCAGCGCCGACGGCACGATCGAGGCCGCCGAGGTCCGCGACGGCGACCCCTGCCCCAACTGCGGCCACCCCCTGGAGTCCGCGCGCGGCATCGAGATGGGCCACATCTTCCAGCTCGGCCGCAAGTACGCCGAGGCGCTCGAGCTCAAGGTGCTGGACCAGAACGGCAAGCTCGTCACCGTGACCATGGGCTCCTACGGCATCGGCGTCAGCCGGGCCGTGGCCGCGGTCGCCGAGGGCACCCTCGACGAGATCGGCCTGGTCTGGCCCCGCGAGGTCGCCCCGGCCGACGTGCACGTCGTGGCCACCGGCAAGGACGACACCGTCTTCGCCAAGGGGGAGGAGGTCGTCGCCGCGCTGCAGGCCCAGGGCATCGAGGTCCTCTACGACGACCGCAAGGGCGTCAGCCCCGGCGTGAAGTTCAAGGACTCCGAGCTGATCGGTGTGCCCACCATCGTCGTCATCGGCCGCGGCCTGGCCGACGGCGTGGTCGAGCTCAAGGACCGCGCCAGCGGTGAGCGACGCGAGGTCGCGGTCGACGGGATCGTCGACGCGGTCGTGGCCGAGGTCCGCGGGGCCGACGCGCGATGAGCGCCGGCAGCACCCCGGTCGAGGCGGTGATCTTCGACTGGGGTGGCACGCTCACGCCCTGGCACACCATCGACCTCGCCGAGCAGTGGCGGGTCTACGCCCGCGAGCTGGCGGCCCGGGCCGACGACTTCGTCGACGCCGAGGCCCTCGCCGCGCGGATCCTCGCGGTCGAGGACCGGGCGTGGAAGCGGCTGCGCGTCGACGGCGGCAGCGCGCACATCGAGGCGGTCCTGCGCGAGGCCGGTGTCGAGAGCGACCACCCGGGGCACCCGGCTGCGCTCACGGCATACCAGGAGTTCTGGGAGCCGCACACGTTCACCGACCCGCAGGTCGAGCCGCTGTGGCGCGGGCTGCGCGAGCGGGGCGTCAAGGTCGGCGTGCTGTCCAACACGATCTGGCCGGCCGGCTACCACGACGGGGTGTTCGCCCGTGACGGCGTGCTCGACCTGCTCGACGGCGCCGTCTACACCTCCGAGATCGACCACGCCAAGCCGCACCGCGAGGCGTTCCGGGCGGCGATGGCCGCGGTCGGCGTCGAGGAACCGGCAGCGGCGGTCTACGTCGGCGACCGGCCCTACGAGGACGTCCACGGCGCCCAGCGGGCCGGGCTGCGGGCGATCTGGGTGCCGCACTCCGACATCCCGATGGACCAGCAGGTCACCGTCGAGGTCACCCCGGACGGGGTCGCCCACGAGCTGCTGGACATCCTGCAGATCGTGGACAGCTGGCTGGGGGCGTGACCGACCCGTCGCTGCAGACCACGCTCCTGCTCATGCTGGCCGGCCTCACCGCCGGCTGGATCGACGCGGTGGTCGGCGGGGGAGGGCTGGTGCAGCTGCCGGCGCTGGTGCTCGGCTTCCCGCACGCCGCCCCGGTGCAGGTCCTGGCGACCAACAAGCTCGGCTCCATCTGCGGCACGTCGGCCAGCTCGCTGACCTACTACCGCCGGGTGCGCCCCGACCTGCGCACCGCCCTGCCGATGGCCGGGGTGGCCTTCCTCGGCTCGCTCGGCGGGGCCGTGCTCGGGTCGCACATCCCCAAGAGCGCGTTCAACCCGCTGATCCTCGTCGTGCTCGTCGCGGTCGGGGCCTACACGCTGCTCAAGCCTGACCTCGGCTCGGCCACCCAGCTGCGCTTCGCCGGGCACCGCCACGTCATCGCGGCCACCGCGGCGGGGTTCGTCATCGGCGTCTACGACGGCGCGCTCGGCCCCGGCACCGGCTCCTTCTTCGTCTTCGCCCTGGTCGGACTGCTCGGCTACGCCTTCCTCCAGGCCAGCGCCAAGGCGCGGATGGCCAACTGGGCCACCAACGTCGCTGCCCTGGTCGTGTTCATCCCGCAGGGTGCGGTGATGTGGCGGATCGGGCTGCTCATGGGTGGGTGCAACCTGCTGGGGGCCTACCTGGGTGCCCGCACCGCCGTGGCCCGCGGGGCGCGGTTCGTGCGGGTGGTGTTCGTCCTCGTCGTCGGCGCGTTCATCATCCGCATCGGCGGGGTGGTCCTGGGGGTCTGGAGCTGAACGGGGTGCTCTGAGAACCATCTGAGGATGCTCACAGTCGCCGCTGCGGCTGTCTCACAGCAAACACCCAGCATCCGACCCGAATCTGGACCACGTGAGCACGACACCGCAGGTCATCGAGCAGCAGCGCCCGGCCACCTCCCGCGTGGACCGGGCGCCCAGCGTGCCGCCCGTCCCGCAGACGCCGCGCTGGTGGCGCGATGCCGCCGGGTCGCTGACCTGGCTGAGCCTGCTCTTCGTCGTGGCCCTGTGGGTCGCCGGCGGCGGGCTGCAGGACCTGGGGGCCATGGGCACCGGGCTGACCAGCCTGGGCCGGGTGACCGGCCTGGTCGCCTCGGACCTGCTGCTGGTCCAGGTGCTGCTCATGGCACGCATCCCCGCAGTCGAGCGCAGCTACGGCCAGGACGAGCTGGCCCGGCGCCACCGCCTGGTCGGCTTCACCTCGTTCAACCTCATGCTCGCCCACATCGTGCTGATCACCCTGGGCTACGCGGCCGCTTCACCGGTCGGCCTGTGGGGCACGATCGTCGACTTCGTCGTGAACTACCCGGGCATGCTGCTCGCGGTGGCCGGCACGGTGGCCCTGGTGGCGGTCGTGGTGACCTCGGTCAAGGCCGCCCGGGCCCGGCTGCGCTACGAGTCGTGGCACCTGATCCACCTCTACGCCTACCTCGGCGCCGGGCTGGCCCTGCCGCACCAGCTGTGGACCGGCAAGGAGTTCCTCAGCTCGCCGGTCGCCACCGTCTTCTGGTGGGGCCTGTATGCCGCGGCTGCCGGCAGCGTCCTGCTCTACCGGGTGGGGCTGCCCATCTACCGCACCTGGCGGCACCGCCTCGTCGTCACCGAGGTGATCCCCGAGAGCGACTCGGTCACCACCGTCGTCGTCGGCGGCCGCGACCTGGACCGGCTCGGGGCCCGGGCGGGGCAGTTCTTCCAGTGGCGCTTCCTGGGCGGCCCGGGCGCGAGCCGGGCCCACCCCTACTCGCTGTCGGCCGCGCCGGACGGCAGGACCCTGCGGATCACCGCCGCCCACCTCGGTGACGGCTCGGCCGCCCTCGCGCGGCTCAAGCCCGGCACCCGCGTCATGGTCGAGGGCCCCTACGGCCGCCTGCACGCCGGGGTGCGCACCCGGCGCAAGGTCCTGCTCATGGCCTCCGGCATCGGCGTCACGCCGATGCGGGCGCTGCTGGAGGAGCTCGACCAGCGCCCCGGCGACGTCACCCTCATCTACCGGTGCCGTCACGACGACACCGCGATCCTGCGCCAGGAGCTGGTCGAGCTCGCCTCGGCCAAGGGGGCACGGCTGTTCCTCGTCCCCGGCCGGCGCCGCCAGGGCGTGGAGAGCTGGCTGCCCGAGTCCGCCGGCGACCTCGACGACGTGAGCGCCCTGCGCCAGCTCGTGCCCGACGTGTCCGACCACGACGTCTACCTGTGCGGCAGCGCCGGCTGGATGACGGCCGCCGGCCGGGCCGCGCAGGCCGCCGGCGTCCCGCCCCGGCACGTGCACCTCGAACGCTTCAGCTACTGACCAGGCCGGCCACCCGGCATACCGGAGGGGAACCCCAGACCGATGCGACGCATCATCACCGCACTCCTGTCGACCATCACGGTCCTGGTGCTGCTGTTCAGCTACCGCACCAGCACCAACAGTGGTGGGACCGCGGTGGCCGCAGTGGCCTCGGCTGCACTGCCGAAGACCACCACCCAGACGCCGAGCCCGACGACCACCTCGGGCAGCGGCGGCGGAGCCTCCGGTGGGGACGGCTCCCGCGGCAGCGCGTCGTCGACGCCCAGCCCGTCGAGCACGACCAAGGCCTCGGGCTCCGGCACGTCCGGCACCTTCACCGGCGACCCCGCGGACACCCGCTGGGGAACCGTGCAGGTCCAGATCACCGTGAGCAACGGCACGATCACCCAGGTCACCCCGGTGCAGTACCCCCAGGACAACCCGCGGGACGCCGAGATCAACAGCTACGCCCTGCCGGTGCTGGGCCAGGAGGCGATCAGCGCGCAGAGCGCCAACATCGACATGGTCTCCGGCGCCACGGTGACCAGCGGCGGCTACCTCCAGTCGCTGCAGTCCGCGATCGACAAGGCGCACCTGTGACCGCCGACGTCGCCACCGGGCAGCGGGCCTGGGTGGAGCAGATCATGGGGATGCCGATCAGCATCCACCTGCGCGGCGCCGACCTGCGGGGCGCCGCGGTCGAGGAGGCCGTGGAGGCGTCGTTCGAGGAGCTGCGGCGGGCCGACGCGCTGTTCAGCCTGTGGCAGCGCGGCAGCGAGGTCCGCCGGATCCGCCGGGGCGAGCTGAGCCTGGCCGACAGCGACCCCTTGGTGCGGGAGGTGGCGGACTGGTGCCGCCAGGCCACGGAGCGCACCCGCGGGGCGTTCACCTGCGAGCTGCCGGACGAGGACGGCACCCGGCGTTGGGACCCCACCGGGCTGGTCAAGGGCTGGGCGGTCGAGCGGGCAGCCGCGGTGCTGGACCGGCTGGAGGGCTACGCCCACAGCGTCAACGCCGGCGGCGACATCGCCCTCGGCGGCCACGACGCCAGCGGGCCGGCGCGGCCGTGGCGCATCGGCATCGAGGACCCGCGCGACCGCTCGAAGATCGCTGAGGTCGTGGAGATGTTCCGCGGTGGGATGGCCACGTCGGGCACCGCCGCGCGCGGCGCCCACCTGTGGGACCCCGAGCGGCAGGAGTGGGTGCGCCGCACCGGCTCGGTGACGGTGGTGGGGCCGTCCCTGCTGTGGGCGGACGTCTGGGCCACGGCGTTGTTCGTCGGCCCGCCCGGGCTGGTCAAGGAGCTGCCCCGGCTGGAGCCGGACTACCGCGCGATCGTGCTCTGACGTCAGCGTCGGTGTCGACGGGTGGAGGTCAGGGGCTGTGGTGCCGCCGGGGTCGGTCGAACAGCCAGCGGAGGGCGTCCGGCAGGAGGACGCCACCGTGGTTGGGGTTGTGGCCACCGTCGCCGAGCGCCAGACGGAAGTCGTAGCCGGCCTCTGCGAGCGCAGCCGCGACGCGCAGGTTCTCGGCCAGCCAGTTCCGCCCGGGCTGGTTCCAGCCCAGGTCCCGGTGGCCTGCCTGCATGAAGATGCGCAGCGGTCTGCCGGGACCGGCGCCGATCAGCTCGGGGTAGGGGTTGCCGCCCGGCATCTGCGCAAAGCTGGAGAGGCAGGCGATGACCCGACGGAACCGGTCCGGGCGGAACCACGCTGCGGTGAAGGCGCAGTTGCCGCCACTGCTGCCCCCACAGATGCCCCAGCGGTCAGGGTCCGTGGTGACCGCATAGCGTGCCGTGACCTCGGGGAGGATCTCCTCCAGCAGGAAGGTCACGTAGCGGTCGTCGAAGGCGTCGTACTCGACGTTGCGGTTCTTCCGGTCCTCGTCGTCCTGAAGGACACCCGGGTCGACGAAGACGCCGATGGTCGCCGGGATGTCCCCGCGATGGATGAGGTTGTCCAGGACGATCCCGCCGCGGACCTCTCCCGTGGGGTCCAGGTACAGGTGCCCGTCCTGGAACACCATCAGCGCCGCCGGCTCGGCCGGGTCGTACTGCGCCGGGACGTGGACCCAGACCTTCCGTGACGTGCCCGGATAGACCGTGCTCGCATTCCACTCGAGCTCGACGGTCGTGCCAGACGGCACGCCGGGTTGGACGACGGAGTCGGCGCTGTGGCTGTAGCGAACGTCCGACAGGTCACGTGGGAGCGGGCAGTGGGGCACCGTCGTGGTCACACGGGCAACGTAGGGACGGCCGCGCGATCCCTTCAAGCGAATTCGCCCCGGCAGCTGACCGGGCTCATCCCGGCACGGCTGTGCGGTCGCCGCTCGGTCGGGCACGTCGTCGGCCGGCGGGAGGTCAGGGGCGCTGCACGAGCCACCACGCGGCATACGGGGGCAGCCAGAGGTTGCCGTCCTCGCCGGGCTGCACCCGGTGGCCGCCGATCGCGTCGTACGGGTCGTCGACCCCCTCGTCAGCCACCCAGTCCGCCGGCCAGGCCCGCCAGGTGTCGGTGACGTTGTAGAGCGCCACGAGCGCGCCGAGCGGGTGCCGGCGCACCGTGCCGAGCACTCCGGGGTCGGCCACCGGCAGCACCTGTGTCGGGACGGCGGCGTGCAGGTGCGGCAGGCCGCTGCGCACCGCCGCGAGGTGGGCCAGGGACTCGAACACCGCGCCGGGGACGGTTCCCGGGTCGTGCCGGGCGTGGGCGCGCTCCCGGTCCAGCCGCGGGCGGTGCGCCCAGCGGTTGTCGTCGGCGTGCCCGGGCTCGTCGGCCCAGTGCGGGTCGTTGGGCTGGCCGAGCTCGTCCCCGCTCCAGATCACGGGGACCCCGCCCCAGCCCATGACGATCGCGTGAACCAGCCGGACGCGGGCCAGGGCGGCGCGCACGTCGGCGGTGTCCGGTGCCGGGTCGGCCGGGTCGCGCCGGGTCAGGGCACTCGGGGCGTGGGCCAGCTCGAGGGCGGCCTCGAGGCCGACGAGGCTCGCGGTCGTGCCACTGACCCGCCGGTCGCCGGTCGCCGGGTTGTGCTGGAACGTCAGCCCCCGCGCCGGGGAGCCGGGGAAGTCGCCCGTGTACCAGTCGGACAGGAACGCCCGGTGGGCGTGGCCGGACAGCCCCACCGCCGCGGCGTCCCGGTCGTCCACGGCCCAGCCGATGTCGTCATGGCAGCGCACGTAGGTGATCCACGCCGACGTCGTGGGTGCCGGGGGCAGCGAGCCCAGGGTGTGCGCGGCCAGGCGGACGTCCTTCGCCGCCAGCATCGACCACAGCTGCACCATGAGCGCGTTGTGGTAGGCGAGGTCGCTGACCTTGCCGTGGTGGCTGCCCTGCCCGAGGTACTGCAGCAGGTCACGGGGGCTCACGATCGCTTCGGCCTTGAAAACCGTTGCGGGACAAGCGATCCGCATCACCGCGCGCAGTGCCTGGGTGAGGTGGTGGACCTCGGGCTGGTTCTGGCAGGTCGTGCCGAGCCGCTTCCACAGGAACGCGATCGCGTCGAGCCGCAGCACCTCCACGCCGAGGTTGGCCAGGAACAGCATGATGTCGGCGAACTCGGCGAGGACGTCCGGGTTGGCCCAGTTGAGGTCCCACTGCCAGGCGTTGAACGTGGTCCACACCCAGGCGCCGACCTCGTCGTCCCAGGTGAAGCTGCCCGGGGCGAAGTCGGGGAACACCTCCGGCAGGGTCTGCTCGTAGGCGTCCGGCTCGCGCCGGTCGGGGAAGAGGTGGAAGTAGGCCCGGTGCTTCTCACTGCCGGCGCGCGCCTGCACCGCCCAGTCGTGCTCGCGCGCGACGTGGTTGAGCACCAGGTCCAGGCACAGGCTGATCCCGGACCGGCGCAACGCCGAGGCCAGCTCGCGCAGGTCCGCGACCGAGCCGAGGTCCGGTCGCACCCTGCGGTAGTCGGCCACGGCGTAGCCGCCGTCGCTGTCGCCCTCGCGGGGCAGCAGCAGCGGCATGAGGTGCAGGTAGGTGACCCCCAGCTCCTCCAGGTAGGGGATCTTCTTGCGCACCCCGTCGAGGTCGCCGGCGAACCGCTCGGTGTAGGCCGCATAGCCCAGCACCTGCTCGCACTGGAACCAGTCCGGCTGCAGCGTGCGCTCCAGGTCCAGCCGGTGCAGCTCTGGATCGCGCTCGCGGTAGGCCGCGGCGGCCAGGGCGACCAGCCGCTTGGCGACGTCCTCGGTCGCGGCGGGGGAGTAGACCCCGCGCAGCCCGTGCCACAGGTCGGCCCACCACCGGTCGAGCCGCACGCGGAACAGCTCGAGCCGGTCGTCGGGCAGGTCGCCCAGCGTCGCGGCGGCGATGCTGTGGACGCTCTCGGGGGCACGCGTCATGCCTCATGGTCCCGCGGGAGGGGCGGTTCGGCACCCCGGTCGGGTCAGCCGCGTGCCAGGGCCGCCCGCAGCGCGGCGGCGTCGGTGACCGGCGCGTCGCAGACGAACCCGCGGCACACGTAGGCGGCCGACACGCCCGCCACGA
Organism: Oryzihumus sp.; assembly: GCF_036391795.1. GTDB lineage: Bacteria > Actinomycetota > Actinomycetes > Actinomycetales > Dermatophilaceae > Oryzihumus. The sequence continues at coordinate 179 of NZ_DASVZH010000190.1, read as the reverse complement.
GCGGCCGGTCCGCCAGCAGCGGTATGCCGGGTGCGTCCGGCGCGCCCGCGGCGAGGACGAGCCCGGGGGAGGGCGAGCGCCGGGCCACGTCCAGCAGCGTTGCGGCGTGGTCGTCCTCACCGACGACGGCGACCTGCAGCGGCCCGGCGAGGGCCGCCTCGGCCGCGGCGAGGGTCCAG
>NZ_DASVZH010000189.1:0-32710 GCF_036391795.1 Oryzihumus sp. | reverse complement strand
ATGGTCCACGGCACCGGCTCGCAGGTGGCGCCCGGAGTCCTGGCGGCGGCCCTCGTCGGCGCGGCCTCGGCCGTCGCGGCGGCCACCGCCGGGCGGGTGGTGCGGGTGGTCGCGAGCGTCGCGGCGCTGCTCGCCGGCGTGCTCGCCCTCGTGGTCATCGGGATCGTGGTCGCCGACCCCGGGGCCGCGCTCGGCCGCCTCGCAGCCTCGAGCACCGGCCGCACCGGCTCGGTCCCCGCCCACGGCACGCTGACCGTGTGGGTGTGGGTCGCCGGGTTCGCCGCACTGGCCGTGGCCCTGGGCGGGCTGGCCGCCCTGGTCGGTGGCCGGCACTGGGCCGGCCTGTCCAGCCGGTACGACGCGCCGTCGCCCGCCGCTCCCGGTTCGCCTGCCGGCACGGGCCCCGAGGTCGGTGGCCCCGATGCAGGCAGCGCGGAGGCCGATGGCTCCGATGCCGGTGGCTCCGATGCCGGCGCGTCGCCGGCCCCCCGGCGCCCGCAGCGCGAGGTGTCCGCCTGGGAGCGGATCTCCCGGGGCGAGGACCCCACCCAGGAGTGAGCGTGAGTCGGCGGCAGTGAGCCCCGGCGCCGCCCGCCCGCTGTGCGGTCGGGCTCTCGACGCTGACACAATGTCCCCCAACGTCAGACCTGCACAAGGAGAAGAACCCTCATGGCCGAGCACGGACACGGACACAGCGTCGCTGCCTGGACCGCCGTCACCATCCTGCTGGTCGCGTCGGCGATCATGTCCCTGGCCGTCGTCCTCGCGTCCGTGTGGATGTTCGTCGCCGGTGGTGTCCTCGTCCTCGTCGGTGTCATCGCCGGCAAGGTGCTCGCGATGGCCGGCTTCGGCCAGCACAAGCCGGAGACCGCGGAGGGCACGACCGCGATCCGCTGACGCCACCGCCTGAACGACCTGACCGGACGCCCGGACCGCACCACGGTCCGGGCGTCCTGTCGTCCGGCCTCCTGTGGTCCCCGCGTCCGCCGTCCGTGCGTGCCGCCGTTCCCGCGCCCCAGCCGTCCTTGCGTGCCGCTGTCCGAAACCCCGCGTGTCTGGCGGACCTGTGCACCGCCTGTGCGACTAGGGTCTCGCGCAGATGCGCCAGACCGGGGCGCACCGACGAACAGGGGACCACCTCCATGTCCGACTACGGCCAGCCGCCGCCCCCTCCGCCGCCGCCCGCCCAGGGGATGCCCGGGCAGGGCCCCTTCGGGGCACCGCCGAAGAACTACCTGGTGCAGTCGATCCTCGCCTGTGTCCTGTGCTGCATACCCTTGGGCATCGTCGCGATCGTCTTCGCCACGCAGGTCAACACCAAGTGGCAGGCCGGTGACTACGCCGGCGCCCAGCAGGCCTCGCAGCGCGCGAAGACGTGGAGCATCGTCACGGCCGTGGTGGGCATCATCGCCGCCGCCGTCTACATTCCGTTCCAGATGAACGCCGCCAGGAACGGCATGGCCACCCACTAGCACCGCCACCGTCGCCCGGTGGCGACGGAGCCGGAGGAAGAGCCCGTGACCACACCTGCCGTACCGCGGTCGTGGCGCGGGCTCTTCCTGCCGTTGGCCGTTGGCGCGGCCGGGGCGGCGGCCACGGCATACCTGGCGGCGGTCGACCCGAACCAGCCCGGGCACTACCCGACCTGCCCCTTCCTGGCGGTCACGGGCTGGTACTGCCCCGGGTGCGGGGCGCTGCGGGCGATCCACGACCTGGCCCACCTCGACCTCGCCGGTGCGCTGGCCCGCAACCCGTTCGCGGTCCTGGTGGTGCCCTACCTGCTGATGTCGTGGGTGCTGTGGGTGGAGCGCACCGTGACCGGGCGGGTGCCGCGCCGGGTGGCCCCGGGCTGGTCGATCTGGCTGCTGCTGGGGGGCATCGTGGCGTTCTGGGTCCTGCGCAACGTGCCGGGCTGGACCGCGCTCTCCCCGGCCTGAGCCTCGCCGTTGCGAGCTGGCCCGCGCGGGGTCGATTCGGACGGACGGGATGGCGCGGCTAGCCTTGACGGGTGCCCAGCGTTCTTGACGAGATCATCGACGGTGTCCGGGAGGACCTCGCGGTCCGGCAGGCGCGCACGTCCCTGGACGAGCTCAAGGCCCGGGTCGCCCGGGTGGACCCGCCCAAGGACGGGTTCGCGGCGCTGAGCGCCGCCGGGGGAGTCAAGGTGATCGCCGAGGTCAAGCGCTCCAGCCCGAGCAAGGGCGCGCTGGCGATGATCGCGGACCCGGCCGGCCTGGCCGCCGACTACGCCGCCGGTGGCGCGAGCGTGATCAGCGTGCTGACCGAGCAGCGCCGCTTCGGCGGCAGCCTCGAGGACCTCGCGGCGGTGCGCGCCGCGGTCGACGTCCCGGTGCTGCGCAAGGACTTCATGGTCTCCTCCTACCAGCTGTGGGAGGCGCGGGCCTGGGGGGCCGACGTCATCCTGCTGATCGTCGCCGCCCTCGACCAGGACACCCTCGTCGGCCTGCGGGAGCGGGCCGAGTCCCTCGGCATGACCGCTCTCGTGGAGGTCCACGACGAGGAGGAGACCGAGCGCGCGGTCGCCGCCGGCGCGCGCGTCATCGGCGTCAACGCCCGCAACCTCAAGACCCTCGAGGTCGACCGGTCGACCTTTGCGCGGATCGCCCCGACGATCCCCGCCGGCATCGTCAAGGTCGCCGAGTCCGGCGTCCGCGGCCCGCACGACGTCCTGGAGTACGCCCGCTCGGGCGCCGGCGCCGTGCTCGTGGGGGAGAGCCTCGTGACCGGCGGCCACCCGCGCGAGGCCGTGGCCGACCTGATCGCCGCAGGGGCCCACCCGGCCCTGCGCAAGCAAGGAGTGTGATGAGCCAGTCCCAGCCCTCGCACCGCGAGGGGCGCTTCGGCGCGTATGGCGGTCGCTTCGTCCCCGAGGCCCTCGTGGCTGCGCTCGAGCAGCTCGACGAGGCGCGGAAGAAGGCCGCGGTCGACCCCGCCTTCCAGGGGGAGCTCGAGCGCCTGCACCGGACCTACACCGGCCGGCCGAGCCTCATCACGGAGGTGCCGCGGTTCGCCGAGCACGCCGGCGGTGCACGCATCCTGCTCAAGCGCGAGGACCTCAACCACACCGGCTCGCACAAGATCAACAACGTGCTCGGCCAGGCGCTGCTGACCAAGCGGATGGGCAAGAGCCGGATCATCGCCGAGACCGGTGCCGGCCAGCACGGCGTCGCCAGCGCGACCGCAGCGGCGCTGCTCGGGTTGTCCTGCACCGTCTACATGGGCGAGAAGGACACCAGGCGGCAGGCGCTGAACGTCGCCCGCATGCGACTCCTCGGCGCCGAGGTGGTGCCCGTCTCGACCGGCAGCGCCACGCTCAAGGACGCGATCAACGAGGCCATGCGCGACTGGGTGACCAACGTCGCCGACACGCACTACCTCATCGGCACTGTCACCGGGCCGCACCCGTTCCCCGAGATGGTGCGCGACTTCCACCGGATCATCGGCGTCGAGGCCCGGGCCCAGGTGCTCGACCTCGTCGGGCGGCTGCCCGACGCGGTCTGCGCCTGCGTCGGCGGCGGCTCCAACGCGATGGGCATCTTCCACCGCTTCATCGACGACGCCTCCGTGCGTCTGGTCGGGCTCGAGGCCGGCGGCGAGGGCGTCGACACCGGCCACCACGCCGCGCGGTTCAGCACCGGGGTGCCGGGCGTGCTGCACGGCGCCTACACCTACGTCCTCCAGGACGAGGACGGCCAGACGCTGGAGTCGCACTCGGTCTCGGCCGGGCTGGACTACCCCAGCGTCGGACCGGAGCACTCGTTCCTCAAGGACTCCGGGCGCGCCGAGTACTACCCGGTGACCGACAGCGAGGCGATGGACGCGTTCGCGCTGCTGTGCCGCACCGAGGGGATCATCCCGGCGATCGAGAGCGCCCACGCCCTCGCCGGTGCCCTCAGGATCGGCCGGGAGCTCGGGCCCGACGGCATCGTGCTGGTCAACCTCTCCGGCCGGGGGGACAAGGACGTCGACACCGCCGCGCGCTGGTTCGGGCTCATCAGCGAGGAGGAGCTGGTCGAGGCGGAGCAGCTCAAGGCGGAGGAACCGGTCGAGCAGGCCGAGGGGAGTGGCTGGTGAGCAGCGTCGCGCAGGTCCTGGAGCGGACCCGGGCCGAGGGGCGTGCGGCCCTGGTCGGCTACCTGCCGGTCGGCTACCCGGACGTGCCGGGCTCGATCGAGGCCATGGTCGCCATGGTCGAGGCCGGGGTGGACATCGTCGAGATCGGCGTGCCCTACACCGACCCGCTCATGGACGGCCCGGTCATCCAGCACGCGGTGGACGCCGCACTCAAGGGCGGCACCCGCCTGGCCGACGTGTTCACCGCCGTCCGGGCGGTGGCCGACGCCGGGGCCCCGGCGCTGGTCATGACCTACTGGAACCCGGTGCTGCGCTACGGCGTGGACCGGTTCGCCGCGGACCTCGCGGCGGCCGGCGGCGCCGGGCTCATCACCCCCGACCTCATCCCCGACGAGGGCCAGGAGTGGATCGACGCCTCGACGCGGCACGACCTCGACCGGGTCTTCCTCGTCGCGCCGAGCTCCACCGACGAGCGCCTGCGCAGCACCGCGGCGGCCTGCCGCGGCTTCGTCTACGCCACCGCGGTCATGGGGGTCACCGGCGCCCGGGCGGCGGTCGGTGACGCCGCCGAGGAGCTCGTCACCCGCGCCCGGGCCGCGACCGACATGCCGGTCTGCGTCGGGCTCGGCGTCTCCACCGGAGCCCAGGCGGCCGAGGTCGGCGCCTTCGCCGACGGCGTCATCGTCGGGTCCGCCCTGGTGCGCGCCCTGTCCGACGCCGAGGCCTCCGGCGACCGGGCCGGCGGCATCGCCGCCCTGCGTGACCTCGCTGCAGAGCTGGCCGCCGGTGTCCGCAAGGGTCGCTGAGGCCGTGGCGTCCCGGCGGGGGGAGCGGCGGGCCGACCTGGTGGGCCTCGTGGCCCGGCTCGCCCTCGGTGGCGTGCTGGTGGTCGCCGGCGGCCTCAAGGTTGCCGCGCCGGCCCAGTCGGCGATGGCGGTGCGGGCCTACCAGCTGCTGCCCTACGACCTCGCCGGACTCATCGGGCACGGCCTGCCGGTGTTCGAGATCATCCTCGGGCTGCTGCTGCTGGCCGGGCTGTTCACCCGGGTCGCTGCGGTGCTCGGCGGGCTGCTCATGGTCGCGTTCGAGATCGGCATCATCTCGGCGTGGGCCCGCGGCCTGTCCATCGACTGCGGCTGCTTCGGCGGCGGGGGAACCATCGCAGCCTCCCAGACGCACTACCTCTCGGAAGTCCTCCGCGACGCCGGGCTGCTGCTCTGCGCCGCGTGGCTGACCGTCCGGCCACGCACCGCGTACGGCCTCGACCACCGTCTGTTCGGACAGGAGCACGCATGACCTCGCGACCCGACGCCTCGGCCAAGCTCAAGGCCGCCGCGCCGAAGCAGGGCCCCAACCGCATCCTCATCGGGGGCGTCGTCGCCGCCGTCGCGATCCTCGGCATCGTGCTCGCCGTGATCCTCGGGAGCAGCAGCGGCGGCTCGGGTGGGGCCAGCAGCGCCTCGGCGTTGCCCCAGGGCGCCACCGGCACCGGCGGCGGCATCGTCGCCAACGCCTCGACCGCCAAGGCGGGCGCCCCGACCCTGGACCTCTACGAGGACTTCCAGTGCCCTGTGTGCGGCAAGCTCGAGCAGGTCTTCGGCCAGCAGATCGCCTCGATGGCCAAGGCCGGCGACATCAAGCTGGTCGTGCACATGATGAGCTTCCTCGACGCCAAGCTCGGCAACGACTCCTCGGTGCGCGCGGCCGCCGCGGCGGCGTGCGCCGCCGACCAGGGCAAGTTCCTCGACTACCACGGCGTGGTCTACGCCAACCAGCCCGCCCAGGAGGGTGCCGGCTACACCGATGCCGACCTCATGGGCTTCGCCAGCAAGGCGGGCATCAGCGGCTCGGCGTTGACCTCGTGGACGAAGTGCTTCGACGCCAAGACCCACATGGGCTACGCCAAGGACGTCGAGACCGCGGCCGAGAAGGCCGGCGTCTTCTCCACGCCCACGCTGAAGCTCAACGGCAAGGACCTGCCGCTGCAGCAGCTCTCGCAGCAGTACCTCACCGACCAGGTCAAGGCAGCCACGAAGTGACCACCGCCCTGGCAGCGAGCATCCCCAGCCCGACGCAGGGCGTGTGGTACCTCGGGTTCTTCCCGATCCGCGCCTACGCGATGTGCATCCTGGCCGGCATCGTCGTCGCCGTCTGGATCACCCAGCGCCGTCTGGAGGACCGCGGTGGCAAGCCCGGCCAGGCGCTGGACGTCGCGGCCTGGGCGGTGCCGTTCGGCATCGTGGGCGGCCGGCTCTACCACCTGGCGACCTCGTGGCAGCCCTACTTCGGACCGGGCGGCCACCCGATGGACGCGTTCAAGGTCTGGAACGGTGGCCTCGGCATCTGGGGCGCGGTCGCGCTCGGCGCGGTCGGGGTGTGGATCGGGTGCCGGCGCCAGCAGATCCGGTTCGTCGACTACATCGACGCCGCAGCGCCGGCGGTGGCCGTCGCGCAGGCGTTCGGCCGCTGGGGCAACTGGTTCAACAACGAGCTCTACGGCGGGCGCACCTCGCTGCCGTGGGGCCTGGAGATCCACCAGTGGGACCAGGCGGCCGGCAAGGCGGTCGTCGACGCCTCCGGCAAGCCCGTCGTCCTCGGCACGTTCCAGCCGACCTTCCTCTACGAGTCGCTGTGGTGCCTGCTGCTGGCCCTGGCGATCGTGCTCGTCGAGCGCCGGCTGCGCGCCGCCGGCCGCCCGCTCGCCCCGGGCCGGGTCTTCGCGCTCTACGTCATGCTCTACACCGCCGGACGGCTGGTCATCGAGCTGATGCGCACCGACGAGGCCAACCACATCCTCGGCCTGCGTCTCAACGTGTGGACCTCCGTGATCGTGTTCCTCTTCGGCGTGGCGCTGTGGTGGCGCTTCGGCCGGCGGGCTGCGGCCACCGCAGAGGCGACCGGGACCGGCGCCACGGAGGCGAGCCCGGAGCGGGCCGCGGCCGAGGACCCCGAGGTCAGCGCGGGGGAGGCGACCGTGCCCGCGGGACCGGGGACCCGGCATACCCCAGACGCGGCGGCGCGTGCTGCGGACCGGGGTTCGTCTCACGATCCGGACTGATCTGTCCCAGCTGTCAGGACATCGCCACTGTCGGCTATCCTGCTCGGACCACGCTGGCCAACGCCGTCCAGCCGGTGCCCGAGTGCTCCTCGCGACAGTTTCAAGGACGGTGACTTCGCAGCCATGTCTGCCTTCTCGCGCTTCTCCGCGCAGCCCGCGAACCAGGGGCTGTACAGCTCCGCGAACGAGCACGACGCCTGCGGCGTGGCGCTCGTCGCCACGATGCGGGGCAGTGCCGGGCACGACATCGTCGACCATGCGCTGACGGCGCTGCGCAACCTCGAGCACCGTGGCGCGACCGGCGCCGACCCGGAGGTCGGCGACGGCGCCGGCATCCTCACCCAGGTCCCCGACGCCTTCCTGCGCGAGGTGGTCGACTTCGAGCTGCCCGCCCAGGGCGCGTATGCCGTGGGCATCGCCTTCCTGCCGGTCGAGCCGCAGGAGCAGGCACAGACCGTCGCGACGATCGAGGACCTGGCCGCGCAGGAGGGCCTGCGCGTCCTGGGCTGGCGCGACGTGCCGGTCGACGCCGACCTGGTGGGGGAGACCGCGCGGGCGTGCATGCCGGTGTTCCGCCAGCTGTTCGTCACCGCCGCCGGCGGCCGGGTCGTGGGACTGGGCCTGGAGCGCATGGCGTTCTGCCTGCGCAAGCGCGCCGAGCGCGAGGCCGAGGTCTACTTCCCCTCGCTGTCGTGCCGCACCCTCGTCTACAAGGGCATGCTCACCACGGGCCAGCTCGAACCGTTCTTCCCCGACCTGTCCGACCGCCGGTTCGCCACCGAGCTCGCGCTGGTCCACTCCCGCTTCTCGACCAACACCTTCCCGTCCTGGCCGCTGGCCCATCCCTACCGGCTGATCGCCCACAACGGCGAGATCAACACGGTCAAGGGCAACCGCAACTGGATGCGCGCCCGCGAGAGCCAGCTGGCCAGCGACATCATCCCCGGCGACCTCGAGCGGCTCTTCCCGATCTGCACCCCGGAGGCGTCGGACTCGGCCAGCTTCGACGAGGCCCTGGAGCTGCTGCACCTCGGCGGCCGCTCGCTGCCGCACGCCGTGCTCATGATGATCCCGGAGGCGTGGGAGAACCACGAGGACATGGACCCCGCCCGGCGGGCGTTCTACGAGTTCCACTCCACCTTCATGGAGCCCTGGGACGGCCCGGCCTGCGTGACGTTCACCGACGGCACCGTCATCGGCGCCGTGCTCGACCGCAACGGCCTGCGCCCGGGCCGCTACTGGGTCACCGACGACGGCCTGGTGGTCCTCGCCTCCGAGGCCGGGGTGCTCGAGCTGGAGCCGGAGCGGGTCGTGCGCCGCGGACGGCTGCAGCCGGGGCGGATGTTCCTCGTCGACACCGAGCATGGCCGGATCGTCAGCGACGACGAGGTCAAGGCCTCCCTGGCCGCGGAGAACCCCTACGACGAGTGGCTGCACGCCGGCCTGATCCACCTCGCCGACCTGCCCGAGCGCGAGCACATCGTGCACACCGCGGCGTCGGTGGCCCGGCGCCAGCAGACGTTCGGCTACACCCAGGAGGAGCTCAAGATCCTGCTCTCGCCGATGGCGAGGACCGGCGGCGAGCCGCTGGGGTCGATGGGCACCGACACCCCGATCGCGGTGCTCTCGGACCGCCCGCGGCTGCTGTTCGACTACTTCACCCAGCTGTTCGCCCAGGTCACCAACCCGCCGCTGGACGCCATCCGCGAGGAGCTGGTCACCTCCCTGGGCACCGTCATCGGCCCCGAGGGCAACGCGCTGACCGCGACCCCGGCCCACGCCCGGCAGGTGGTGCTGCCGTTCCCGGTCATCGACAACGACGACCTGGCCAAGATCGTCCACATCAATGCCGACGGCGACCTGCCCGGCTACGCCACCCACGTGGTCAAGGGCCTGTACGACGTGTCCGCCGGCGCGGCCGCCATGCAGGCCCGCCTGGAGGAGATCTTCGCCGAGGTCTCCGAGGCCATCGCCGGGGGAGCGCGCTTCGTGGTGCTCTCCGACCGCGACTCCGGCCGTGACCTGGCGCCGATCCCGTCCCTGCTCCTGACCTCCGCGGTCCACCACCACCTGATCCGGGAGAAGACCCGCACCCAGGTCGGCCTGATCGTCGAGGCCGGCGACGTGCGCGAGGTGCACCACGTCGCCCTGCTCATCGGCTACGGCGCCGCCGCGGTCAACCCCTACCTGGCCATGGAGACCGTCGAGGACCTCGTCCGCTCCGGCCAGCTGACCGACGTCACCGCCGAGAAGGCCGTGGCCAACCTCATCAAGGCGCTGGGGAAGGGCGTGCTGAAGGTGATGTCCAAGATGGGCATCTCCACCGTGGCGTCCTACCGCGGCGCGCAGGTCTTCGAGGCGATCGGTCTGTCCCCGGAGCTGGTGCAGCGCTACTTCACCGGCACCGTGACCCAGCTCGGCGGCGTCGACCTCGAGGTGCTCGCCGCCGAGGCCGCAGCCCGCCACGCCCGGGCCTACCCGCCGGACGGCGTGCGGCTGCCGCACCGCAAGCTCGACGTCGGCGGGGAGTACCAGTGGCGCCGTGAGGGCGAGCCGCACCTGTTCGACCCCGAGACGGTCTTCCGGCTGCAGCACTCCACCCGGGCCCGGCGCTTCGACGTCTTCCGGCAGTACACCGCCCGCGTCGACGAGCAGTCCGAGCGGCTGATGACCCTGCGCGGCCTGTTCGAGCTGGCCGCCGAGGGGCGCACCCCCGTGCCGCTGGAGGAGGTCGAGCCGGTCAGCGAGATCGTCAAGCGCTTCAACACCGGCGCGATGAGCTACGGCTCGATCAGCCAGGAGGCGCACGAGACCCTCGCCGTGGCGATGAACAACCTCGGCGGTCGCTCCAACACCGGCGAGGGCGGCGAGGACGTCGACCGCCTGCTCGACCCGGCCCGGCGCTCGCGGATCAAGCAGGTCGCCTCGGGGCGGTTCGGCGTCACCAGCCTCTACCTGACCCAGTCCGACGACATCCAGATCAAGATGGCCCAGGGCGCCAAGCCCGGGGAGGGCGGCCAGCTGCCCGGCCACAAGGTCTATCCGTGGGTGGCCAGGACTCGGCACTCGACGCCCGGCGTCGGCCTGATCTCACCGCCGCCGCACCACGACATCTACTCGATCGAGGACCTGGCCCAGCTGATCCACGACCTCAAGAACGCCAACCCGCAGGCGCGCGTGCACGTCAAGCTCGTCTCCGAGGTCGGCGTCGGCACGGTCGCGGCGGGGGTCTCCAAGGCGCACGCCGACGTGGTGCTGATCTCCGGCCACGACGGCGGCACGGGTGCCTCCCCGCTGACCTCGCTCAAGCACGCCGGCGCCCCGTGGGAGCTCGGCCTGGCCGAGACCCAGCAGACGCTGGTGCTCAACGGCCTGCGCGACCGGATCGTGGTGCAGGTCGACGGCCAGCTCAAGACGGGCCGCGACGTGGTCATCGCCGCGCTGCTCGGCGCCGAGGAGTTCGGCTTCGCCACCGCCCCGCTGGTGGTCAGCGGCTGCATCATGATGCGCGTCTGCCACCTCGACACCTGCCCGGTCGGCATCGCCACCCAGAACCCCGAGCTGCGGGCCCGCTTCTCCGGCAAGCCCGAGTTCGTCGAGACCTTCTTCGAGTACATCGCCGAGGAGGTCCGCGAGCACCTCGCCGCCCTGGGCTTCCGCAGCATCGACGAGGCGGTCGGCCAGGTCTCCCTGCTCGACACGGACCGGGCGGTGCAGCACTGGAAGGCCAGCGGCCTGGACCTGACCCCGATCCTCACCGAGGTCGTCCCCATGGACGGCGCCGCACGCCACAACACCGCCGGGCAGGACCACGGCCTCGAGAAGGCGCTCGACCACACCCTCATCCAGCTCAGCCAGGACGCGCTGCAGCGCGGTGAGCCGGTGCGCGTCGAGCTGCCGGTGCGCAACGTCAACCGCACCGTCGGCACGATGCTCGGGCACGAGGTGACCAAGGCCCACCCCGAGGGGCTGCCCGACGGCACCATCGACGTCTCCCTCAACGGCTCGGCCGGCCAGAGCCTCGGCGCGTTCCTGCCGGCCGGCGTGACCATCCGCCTGTTCGGCGACGCCAACGACTACGTCGGCAAGGGCCTGTCCGGCGGCCGGGTGGTGGTGCGCCCCGAGCGCGGCGCCTCGCTGACCGCCGAGCACAACGTCATCGCCGGCAACGTCATCGGCTACGGCGCGACGACCGGTGAGCTGTTCCTGCGGGGTCAGGTCGGCGAGCGGTTCTGCGTGCGCAACTCCGGCGCGACCGCCGTCGTGGAGGGCGTGGGTGACCACGGCTGCGAGTACATGACCGGTGGCACCGTCCTCGTGCTCGGCCCGACCGGTCGCAACTTCGCCGCCGGTATGTCGGGTGGCCTGGCCTACGTCCTCGACCTGCGCCCGGAGCGGGTCAACCCCGAGCTCGTCGACCTCACCCCGCTGCGGGAGAGCGACGAGAAGGCGGTCCACGAGCTGCTCACGCGGCACCGGGAGTGGACCGACTCCGCCGTGGCGGCACGCCTGCTGGCGGACTGGGACAACGTCAAGAGCCGCTTCACGCTCGTGCTGCCACGCGACTACCAACGCGTGCTCGACGTGCGGGCTGCGGCCGAGTCCGAGGGACTCGACCCCAACGGCACCCAGGTGTGGGAGCGGATCATGGAGGCTTCTCGTGGCTGACCCTCAGGGTTTCCTGACGACGCGCGAGCGGGAGCTGCCGACTCGCCGGCCGGTGCCGGTCCGGATCAAGGACTGGCGCGAGGTCTACGAGGAGCAGGAGGTCGCGCAGCTGCAGCGCCAGGCCGGGCGCTGCATGGACTGCGGCATCCCCTTCTGCCACAACGGCTGCCCGCTGGGCAACCTCATCCCGGAGTGGAACGACCTGGCCTGGAAGGGCGACTGGCGCGAGGCGATCGAGCGCCTGCACGCCACGAACAACTTCCCGGAGTTCACCGGCCGGCTCTGCCCGGCGCCGTGCGAGACCGCCTGCGTGCTGGGCATCAACCAGCCCGCGGTGACGATCAAGCAGGTCGAGGTGACCACGATCGAGCGGGCCTTCGCGTCCGGGACGGTCACGCCGCAGCCGCCGGAGCGGCTCTCCGGCAAGACCGTCGCCGTCGTGGGCTCGGGCCCGGCCGGTCTGGCCGCCGCCCAGCAGCTGACCCGGGCGGGCCACACCGTCGCGGTGTTCGAGCGCGACGACCAGCCCGGCGGGCTGCTGCGCTACGGCATCCCCGAGTTCAAGATGGAGAAGTCCGTCCTGGACCGGCGCCTGGAGCAGATGAAGGCCGAGGGCACCCGCTTCCGCAGCGGCGTCGACGTCGGTGCTGACCTCACCGGCCAGCAGCTGCGCCAGCGCTACGACGCGGTGGTCCTGGCCGTCGGCGCCACCGTGCCGCGCGACCTGCCGGTGCCCGGGCGCGAGCTGCGCGGGATCGTCCAGGCCATGGACTTCCTCCCGCCGGCGAACCGCGTCGCGCTGGGGGAGCAGGTGCAGGACCAGGTGGTGGCAACCGGCAAGGACGTCATCATCATCGGCGGCGGCGACACCGGCGCGGACTGCCTCGGCACCGCGATCCGGCAGGGCGCCCGGTCGATCACCCAGCTGGAGATCCTGCCCCGCCCGCCGCAGGACCGCCCCGCCGGGCAGCCGTGGCCGACCTACCCGATGCTCTTCCGGGTGGCCTCTGCCCACGAGGAGGGCGGCGACCGGGTCTACGCGGCCAGCACCAAGGAGGTCCTCGGCGACGAGGACGGCAACGTGCGCGCGCTGCGGGTGGTCGAGGTCGAGCTGGGCGAGAAGGGCTTCGCCGAGGTCGAGGGCTCCGAGCGGGAGATCCCGGCCCAGCTGGTGCTGCTGGCCATGGGCTTCCTCGGCCCGCAGGGCACCGGCGTGGTCGAGCAGCTCGGCGTCGAGCTCGACGAGCGGTCGAACATCAAGCGGGGCAAGGACTTCCAGACGTCCGTGCCGGGTGTCTTCGTGGCCGGCGACGCCGGACGCGGGCAGTCGCTGATCGTCTGGGCCATCGCCGAGGGCCGGGCCGCCGCGCACGGCGTCGACGCGTTCCTCACGGGCTCCTCGGCCCTGCCGAGGCCGATCAACCCCACGGATCGTCCGCTCACCGTGTGACGTGTGTCCGCCTGTCGGGACCGGCCGCCCCCAGGGGGTGGCCGGTTCCGTGCTACGGGCCGGTAACCCATAGGGTTTGACCATGCGCCGCGCCAAGATCGTCTGCACGTTGGGACCAGCCACCTCCTCCGCGGAGCGGCTCCAGGAGCTGGTCGCCGCGGGCATGGACGTGGCCCGGCTCAACCTCTCCCACGGCGCCTACGAGGACCACGAGAAGGTCTACCTCGAGGTGCGCCGCGCCAGTGACGAGTCCGGCCGCGCGGTGGGTGTCCTGGTCGACCTGCAGGGGCCGAAGATCCGCACCGGCCGCTTCGCGGACGGCCCGGTCCAGCTCGAGAACGGCGCCCGCTTCACCATCACCACCGACGACATCCTGGGCGACCAGGACCGCGTCTCGACGACCTACAAGGGCCTCCCGGGGGACGTGAACCCCGGCGACCGGCTGCTCATCGACGACGGCAAGGTCGCGCTGGAGGCCGTCGAGGTCACCGACACCGAGGTCGTCACGGTCGTCATCGAGGGCGGCACGGTCTCCAACAACAAGGGCATCAACCTGCCCGGCGTCGCGGTGAGCGTTCCCGCGCTGTCCGACAAGGACGAGGCCGACCTGCGCTGGGCCCTGCACCTGCGGGCCGACATGATCGCCCTGTCCTTCGTGCGTTCGTCCAAGGACATCGAGGACGTGCACCGGATCATGGACGAGGAGGGCGTGCGCCTCCCGGTCATCGCCAAGATCGAGAAGCCGCAGGCCGTCGACAACCTCGCCGACATCATCGAGGCCTTCGACGGGGTCATGGTCGCCCGCGGCGACCTCGGCGTCGAGCTGCCGCTGGAGCAGGTCCCGCTGGTGCAGAAGCGCGCGATCGAGATCGCCCGCCGCAACGCCAAGCCGGTCATCGTCGCCACCCAGGTGCTGGAGTCGATGATCGAGAACTCCCGTCCGACCCGCGCCGAGGCCAGCGACGCCGCCAACGCGGTCCTGGACGGTGCCGACGCCCTGATGCTCTCGGGCGAGACCAGCGTCGGCGCGTGGCCGATCGAGACGGTCAAGACGATGGCCAAGATCATCGAGAACACCGAGGAGCACGGCCTGGACCGGGTCGCGCCGCTGGGCACCAAGCCCCACACGACCGGCGGTGCGGTGACCCGGGCGGCCGCCGAGATCGGCGAGCTCGTCGGCGCGAAGTTCCTCGTCACGTTCACGACCACCGGCGACTCGGCCAAGCGGCTCTCGCGCATCCGCTCCAAGCTGCCCATGCTGGCCTTCACCCCCAACCAGGCGACCCGCTCGCAGCTCGCGCTGACGTGGGGGATCGAGACCTTCCTCGTGCCGATGGCCAAGCACACCGACCAGATGGCCCTGCAGGTTGACGTGTCCCTGCTGCAGTCCGGCCGGGCCGTCGAGGGCGACCTCGTGGTCATCGTCGCGGGCTCCCCGCCCGGCATCCCCGGCTCGACCAACGCCCTGCGGGTCCACCGCATGGGCAACGCGGTCAACCGGGTCGCCCCCGCCTACCAGGACCTCGACCTCTAGGGCGACCCTTCGTCGGCTCGCCGCCGCGGGCTCACGCCAGCGGGGTGGGAGGCGCCTGCGGGCGCCACGCTCGACGGGCCACCGGCGCCCCGGCACCGGTCGACCCCGAGGTCTCCCCATCCGGCGGCCGGGGCGCGGTGACGACCCCGATCTGCACCATCGAGGTGAGGTCGTCCCGGACCGCCCAGTGCTCGGCGAGCAGGCCGTCGACCACGCGGAACCAGTGGCAGGCATAGGAGTCGAACCGGCGCCCGGTCGCGGGGATGACCCCGTTGAGCGGCCCGAGGTTCGTCCCGGTGCTGCGGACCCGGGCCACGACCAGGTCGCCCTCGGCCACGACCTGCTCGATGCGCAGGTGCAGGTCGGGGTACTGCGCGATGAGCCACTCCACGGTCTGGCGCATGTGCGCGGGCCCGTCGACCAGCCCGGGCGCGGCCGCCCCGAACGGCGCGACGGCGTGCTCGATGAAGTCGCGGGCGAACAGCACGTCGCACGAGGCGAGGTGGCGCTGGTTGAAGGTCTCCTCGAAGTGGCGCCGGACGAGGGCCTTGTTGGACTCAGACGTGGGGACTCCGTCCATGCCTCATCGTCCGGCGCGGCCCCCGGCGGGCGCACCTGCAGATGACGCAGCCCACCTCGTCCGGGTCGAGGGGGCCCGGACGCTATGCTGACGCCGCACCCTGCCGGGGTGGTGGAATGGCAGACACGGAGCACTCAAAATGCTTTGCCCGAAAGGGCGTGCGGGTTCAAGTCCCGCCCTCGGCACTCGTCCCGTCCAGGGGCCCCCGCCCGGCTGGCTAGGCTGGCCGACGTGAACGACGACGCCACCACGCCGGACCCCACACCCGCCCCCGCAGCCGAGCACACGGCATACCCGGGGGAGCAGCCGCGGCTGCGCATCGTCGTCGCGGAGGACGAGGCGCTGATCCGTATGGACCTCGCCGAGATGCTGGGGGAGTCCGGCTACGACGTCGTCGGCCAGGCCTCCAACGGCGAGCAGGCGGTCGACCTGACCCGCGAGCTGCGCCCGGACCTGGTCATCATGGACGTCAAGATGCCGGTCCTGGACGGCATCAGCGCGGCGGAGCGGATCGGCGCCGAGCGGATCGCCCCGGTGGTCATGCTCACGGCGTTCAGCCAGAAGGAGCTCGTCGAGCGCGCCCGTGACGCCGGGGTCATGGGCTACGTCGTCAAGCCGTTCACCGCCGGAGACCTCGGGCCGGCCATCGACATCGCCCGGTCCCGCTGGAGCGAGCTGCACGCCCTCGAGCAGGAGGTGGCCGACCTCGGCGAGCGGCTGGAGACCCGCAAGCTCGTCGACCGCGCCAAGGGCGTCCTGATGAACCGGCTCAAGGTCACCGAGGCCGACGCGTTCCGCTGGATCCAGAAGACCGCGATGGACCGGCGGCTCGGGATGCGCGAGGTCGCCGAGGCCGTCATCAGCGGTATGCCGGGTTCGTCCGCAGGCGAGTAGACGCAAGGTCACGACACGGTCACCGTTCGGGTGCAGACAGTGCCCCCGATGCCCTGACGGGGTCTAGGGTTCCGTCAAACCTCCCGCAGAGGGGGGTCCACAGCGTTGCGCTGAGCGCTTCGCCATACGTGGCATCAGGAGGAGTTCGTGCGTTCTCTCATCAAGTTCGGCGCGCCGGTGCTGGCAGCCGCGCTCGTGCTGACCGGCTGCGGGACCAAGGGCGGGACGACCGCTTCCGGTGGCGGCACGGCCTGTGACCTCAAGATCGGCTTCTTCGGCGCCCTCACGGGCGACGCCGCCAACCTCGGCATCAACATCAAGAACGGCGCCGACCTCGCGGTGAAGCAGTACAACGAGAAGCACGCCAACTGCAAGGTGACCCTGACGACCTTCGACAGCCAGGGCGACCCGGCGCAGGCGCCGGCGCTGGCGCAGAAGGCCGTGAGCGACAAGAAGGTCATCGGCATCGTGGGCCCCGCCTTCTCCGGTGAGTCCAAGGCGGCCGACCCGATCTTCGCCAAGGCGGGCCTGACGACGATCACGCCGTCGGCGACCAACCCGACCCTGTCGCAGCAGGGCTGGCCCACCTTCTTCCGCATGCTCGGCAACGACGCCAGCCAGGCCCCGGCGGCCGCGAAGTACATCAAGGACGTCCTCAAGGCCAAGAAGGTCTTCGTGGCCGATGACTCCTCCGAGTACGGCAAGGGCCTGGCGGACATCGTCCGCAAGGACCTCGCCTCGATGGTCGTCGGCAACGACTCGGTGCAGCAGAAGCAGACGGACTTCTCGGCGACCGTCACCAAGGTCACCGCGTCCAACGCGGACGCCATGTTCTACGGCGGCTACTACGCCGAGGCCGCGATCATGGTCAAGCAGCTGCGCCAGCAGGGCTGGAAGGGCACCTTCGTGGCCGGCGACGGCGTCAAGGACGACGGCTTCATCAAGGCCGCGGGTGCGGCCGCCGAGGGCGCCATCCTGACCTGCCCCTGCCTGCCCCCGGAGAAGGCGCCGGAGTTCCAGACGGCGTTCAAGGCGGCCTACGGCTCCGACCCGGCCACCTACTCGGCCGAGGGCTACGACTCCGCCAACGTGTTCCTCGCGGCCATCGCCGCGGGCAAGACCACCCCGGCCGACGTGCTCAGCTTCGTCAAGAGCTACAGCGGGCAGGGCGTGACCAAGCAGATCAAGTTCGACGCTCACGGTGAGCCGTCGGCAGTCACCGTCTGGGCCTACAAGGTCTCCGGCGGCAAGATCGTGCCGGTGGAGCAGATCCAGTGACGCTGACCGGGCGCTGACGAGGGGACCGGCTCGACCCACCCTCGTCCTCGCCCGGTCCCGATGCTCGACGTGGCGGCCGGGGGCAGAACCTCCGGCCGCCACGCATGTCCCGGGGCTGACCTCCTTCTGCCGGGCGCCAACCTGGCCTAGAGTCCCCCCACGGCTGTCGCTTCCGGTGCCCGACACCGCCATCCAGACAGGACTCGCATGGACCTGCTGATCCACCACTTCTTCGAGCTGACCATCACCGGTCTGACCCTGGGCGCGGTCTACGCGCTCGTCGCCCTCGGCTACACGCTCGTCTACGGCGTGCTGCGCCTGATCAACTTCGCCCACTCCGAGGTCTTCATGTACGGCACGTTCGCTGCCGTCTGGGCGCTGACCGCCCTCGGCGCCGGCAACGCCAGCGGTGCCGGGGTGTTCGGCTACCTCGTCATCGGCTTCGCCGCGGCGATGATCGTCTCGGCCCTGGTGGCCCTCGGCCTGGAGTACGTCGCCTACCGGCCGCTGCGCAAGCGCAACTCCCCGCCGCTGATCGCGCTGATCTCCGCGATCGGTGCCTCGTTCGTGCTGTCCGAGCTCATGGGTCTGCGCGACAAGGTCGCGGGGTGGTTCGGACTGGGCACCACGCTGCAGGACTACGTCGGCCGGCCGCGCGAGAACGCCGTCATGCCCAGCCTCGTGGACAGCCACACCGTCTTCCAGATCGGCGACTACGGCGTCAAGAACATCGACATCATCGTCTTCGTCTCTGCGCTCGTGATGATGGTGGTGCTCGACCAGTTCGTCAGCCGCACCCGACTGGGGCGCGGCATCCGAGCGGTGGCCCAGGACCCCGAGGCCGCCGCGCTGATGGGCATCAACCGCGACCGCATCATCCGGGTCACCTTCCTGGTGGGCGGGGTGATGGCCGGCGGGGCGGCGATGCTCTACCTGCTCAAGATCGGCGTCACCCGCTACAACGCCGGGTTCCTCCTGGGCGTCAAGGCCTTCACCGCTGCGGTCCTCGGCGGCATCGGCAACGTCCGCGGCGCCCTGCTCGGCGGCTTCGTCCTCGGCGTCGCCGAGAACTACGGCTCGGCGCTGGTCGGCACGCAGTGGAAGGACGTCGTCGCGTTCCTCCTGCTGGTCGTCATCCTGTTGTTCCGCCCGACCGGCCTGTTGGGCGAGTCGCTCGGAAGGGCCCGCGCATGACTGCTTTCACCGACCGCTTCCACGGCTTCCGCGACCGCGTGGCCGGCCTGCCCAAGCCGGTCAGGATCGTCCTGCTGGTCGTCGCCGCCCTGCTGGTCTACCTGCTGCCGATCATCAACCCGCCGTTCATCACGACCACGGACTCCGACTTCGCAAGCGTGCTGTTCAGCTGCGCGGTCTACGCCCTGGTCGCCCTCGGCCTCAACGTCGTCATCGGCTACGCCGGGCTCCTGGACCTGGGCTACGTCGGCTTCTTCGCCGTCGGAGCCTTCACGGTCGCGGTGCTCGGCTCCGAGCACGGGTCGTTCCCCTGGCTGCTGTGCGTCCCGCTGGCGATCATCGCCGCCATGATCTCGGGCGTCCTGCTGGGAGCCCCGACACTGCGGGTCCGCGGCGACTACCTGGCCATCGTGACCCTGGGCTTCGGCGAGATCATCCGCCTGGTCCTGCTCAACTCCGCCTGGCTCGGCGGTGCCGCCGGCATCAGCAACGTGCCGTCCCCGTCGGGGGTGGCGCTCTTCGACATCCCGCACCTGGACTGGTCGGGCGGGGCGCCGGTGGTCGACCTGTCGACGACGTCGACGTTCCTGCAGTTCGGCGTGCGAGACGCCACGCCGTACTACTGGCTGGCGCTGACCATCGTCATCATCGTGATCTTCATCGACCGGCTGATGCAGAACTCGCGCGTCGGCCGTGCCTGGGAGGCCACCCGGGAGGACGAGGACGCCGCCGAGCTCATGGGCGTGCCCACGTTCCGGTTCAAGCTGCTCGCCTTCGCGATCGGCGCCTGCATCGGTGGACTGTCCGGCTCGCTGTTCGCCGCCCGCCAGGGGTTCCTCAACCCCGACAACTTCACGATCCTCTACTCGGTGCTGTTCGTGTCGATGGTCGTCGTCGGCGGCCAGGGCAACCGCTGGGGCGTCATCTCGGCGGCGTTCCTGCTGACCTGGCTGCCCGAGAAGTTCCGGTTCCTGTCCGAGGAGCGCTACCTGCTCTTCGGCCTGGCGCTCATGGCGCTGGCGATCTTCCGGCCGCAGGGTCTGCTGCCGCCACGCCGTGCCGTCCGGGCGATCGAGTCCGAAGAGGAGATCGAGGCCCTGGAGGAGGGGACCGCACATGCCTGACACCACTCCCGCGACCGACACCCAGGTCGACTCGACCGGCCCCGCGGCCGACGGCGGCACGTCCGCCCGCCGGCTGCTGGAGGTCGACGACGTGACCCTGCGCTTCGGCGGCGTCGTGGCGCTGAACGAGGTCTCGTTCCACATCAACGAGGGCGAGATCCTCGGCCTCATCGGCCCCAACGGCGCCGGCAAGACGACGTGCTTCAACGTCATGACCGGCGTCTACCAGCCGACCTCGGGCGGGGTCCGCTTCAAGGGGGAGCCGCTCGGCCGGCGCAAGAAGTACGAGATCACCAGGCTCGGCATCGCGCGCACCTTCCAGAACATCCGGTTGTTCGGCACCATGACCGCGCTGGAGAACGTCCTCGTCGGCGCCGACGCCCACCACTCCACCGGGGTCGGGTCGGCCATCCTGCGCCTGCCCAAGCACCGTCGGGAGGAGAAGGAGGGCTACGAGCGCGCCCGCGAGCTGCTCAAGTTCATGGGGCTGAGCAAGCGGGCCAACGAGCTCGCCCGCAACCTCTCCTACGGTGACCAGCGCCGGCTCGAGATCGCCCGGGCGCTCGCCACCAACCCCACGCTGCTGTGCCTGGACGAGCCCGCCGCGGGCTTCAACCCGGCCGAGAAGGCCCGCCTGATGGAGCTGATCCGCACCATCCGCGACCAGGGCTACACCGTGCTGCTCATCGAGCACGACATGCGGCTGGTCATGGGCGTGACCGACCGGATCGTGGTGCTGGAGTTCGGCCGCAAGATCGCCGAGGGTCTGCCCGCCGAGATCCGTGACAACCCCGCCGTCATCGCCGCCTACCTGGGAGTCGACGAGAATGCTTCTTGAGGTCAACGGCCTGTGCGTCAACTACGGGCGCATCGAGGCGATCCGCGACATCACCTTCACCGTCGAGGAGGGTGAGGTCGTCACGCTGATCGGGGCCAACGGTGCCGGCAAGACGACGACGATGAAGACCATCTCGGGTCTGCGCCCGGTGCGGGCCGGCTCGGTCCGGTTCGACGGCCAGGACATCACCCACATGCCGCCGCACCAGCGGCCGGTGCTGGGCATCGCCCAGAGCCCGGAAGGGCGGGGCTGCTTCCCGGGCATGACGGTCAACGAGAACCTCGACATGGGCGCCTACGCCCGCAAGGACCGCAAGACCAAGGCGGTGGCCGAGGACCGCGACCGCGTGTTCTCGCTGTTCCCCCGCCTCAAGGAGCGGATGAACCAGACCGCCGGCACCATGTCCGGCGGTGAGCAGCAGATGCTGGCCATGGGGCGCGCGCTCATGGCCCGGCCGCGGCTGCTGCTGCTGGACGAGCCGTCGATGGGCCTGGCGCCCAAGCTGATCCAGCAGATCTTCGACATCGTCACCGAGATCAACAACCAGGGCACCACGGTCCTGCTGGTCGAGCAGAACGCCGCCCAGGCGCTCAAGCGCGCCAACCGGGCCTACATCCTGGAGACCGGGGAGATCGTGCGGGAGGGCACCGGCGCCGCGCTCGCCGCCGACGACGCGGTCAAGGCCGCCTACCTCGGGGGCGACATCTAGCCGCGGCGCACGAGGCGACGGTGTGCCGGGTGGCTCGCCACCCGGCATACCGCTCCCCTCCGGCCCGCGCCCGCTGGTCAGCTGAAGGCGATGACCAGCTGGGTGAGCAGGGGAGCGACGAGCAGCGCGGGCAGCAGGTCGCCCACCGGCACCTCCCGGATGCGCAGCAGCCGCAACGCGATCCCGACGAGCATGAGCCCGCCGGTCGCGCTCAGTGCGGCGATGTGCGCCTCCGGCAGCACCGAGCCGAGCAGCACCCCGAGCAGCGTCAGCGTGCCTTGGACGACGGCCACGGAGGCCGCGGACAGCAGCACGCCCACGCCGAAGGACGACGCGAACGCCATCGCGGCGAAGCCGTCGAGCACCGACTTCAGCGCGAGCTGCTCGATGCCGCGGCCGAGGCCGTCGGACAGCGAGCCCAGGATGGTCAGCGGGCCGACGCAGAACAGCAGGGAGGCCCCGAGCCAGCCCTCGATGAAGCGCTCCCGGGCCTGGTGCCCCTGCCCGGCCTCCTGGAGCCCGAGCAGCCGGGGCCGGCGGGCCAGCCGGGCCTGGATCGTGCCCGCGAGGCCCTCGAGACGTTCCTCGATCCGCAGCAGCGAGCCCGCGATGCCGCCGAGCAGCAGGCTGCCGAGCACGATGAGCACGGGGGCCCCGGTCGGCACCGCGCTGGTGAACGCCCGGTCGGTCACGCTGACCGCGGACAGGCCGGCCATGAGCAGCGTCGTCAGGCCGAGGACATCGGTCACGACCGACCGGGTGCGCTCGGGCAACCGGTGCCCCACGGCCATGCCCAGGCCGGCGCCGAGCAGGACCGCGACCACGTTGATGACCGTGCCGAGACCGGGGAAGGCGCCACTCACGTCGCCAACCCTAGGCCAGCCGGGAGAATTCTCCGCCAGCTCTTCTCCCGGTGGGACTCTTGGCTCTAGAGTCTGCCTCGGCCCGGAAGGTCTCCGCCCGGGCCTCGGGTTGGGGGACCCACTGCCGCAACGTGTTTCCAGCAACGATGGAGGATCTGTGTCGCGTCCCCAGGTCAGCGTGCGCCCGGTGTCACCCTCCCAGAACGAGCTGTTCACGCAGCTGTGGCTGGCCGCGCGGGTCGAGGCCGGCGGCAGCCTGGAGTCGGCCACACGGGCCGCCAGCGAGGGTCGCGTGGCCGCGGCGCTGGCCCGCGAGGACGTCCGCGCCTACCTGGCCTTCCACGACGGCCAGGCGGTCGGCTACATGGTCCTGACCCACAGCCCGCTGTCCGGCCTGACGGACACCCCCTGCGTGTGCATCGACCAGCTCTACGTCGCCGAGACCGCGCGCCGCCAGGGCGCTGCCCGGGCGCTGCTCACCGCCGCGGCGACGTATGCCGAGCGCTTCGGTGCCGACCAGATCGCCACCTGCGTGCCCTCCCAGGGGCGCGACGCCAACCGCTTCTTCGCTCGGCTGGGCTTCTCCTCGTACGTCGTCAAGCGGGTCACCACCACGGCTGGCCTGCGCCGCAAGCTGCAGGGGGAGGAGCATCGCGGCGGGCTGGAGCTCGTGCTCCAGCAGCGCCGCCGCTCCCTGCGGGCGCGGGCCGGTCGGGTGGCTGACCGTCAGCTGGTCGGCTGACCGCGGTCACGTCACCGCACCCACGACGAGGGGGTCCGTCCCGGCCGGGACGGACCCCCTCGTCATCCCTGCTGGTGTGCGGGCGCTGCGGCGAGGCTCAGGCGCCCGGCGCCTTGGGGCGGATCAGGCAGGTGATCCGCGAAGTGCACACGCGCCGGCCGTCCTCGTCGGTGATGGTGACGTCGTAGGACGCCAGGGTGTTGCCCAGCGACAGCGCGGTGGCGATGCCCGTGACGTAGCCGTCGCGGGCCGCCCGGTGGTGGGTGGCGTTGATGTCGAGCCCCACGGCGATGCGGTCCTCCCCGGCGTGCAGCGCGGCGCCGATCGAGCCGACCGTCTCGGCGAGCACGACGCTGGCGCCGCCGTGGAGCAGGCCGTAGGGCTGGGTGTTGCCCTTGACCGGCATGCGGGCGACGACCCGCTCGGGGGAGGCCTCGAGGAACTCGATCTCCATCCGCTCGCCGAGCGTGCCGGCGTTCATCGCGTTGAGCCCGGCGACGACGTGGTCCTGCGGTGCTGCGTGGTCCATGGTGGTGTGCCTGCCCGTCTGTGTGTCCGTCGGTGGCAATAGGCTGCCATGCGTGAACCGACTCCTGCTCCTCGACGGTCACTCGCTGGCCTACCGCGCCTTCTTCGCCCTGCCCGTCGAGAACTTCTCGACCTCGACCGGCCAGAGCACCAACGCGGTCTACGGCTTCACGTCGATGCTCATCAACGTGCTGCGCGACGAGCAGCCCACGCACGTCGCGGTCGCCTTCGACGTGTCCCGGCAGACCTTCCGCACGGAGGAGTACGCCGAGTACAAGGCGGGCCGCTCGGCGACGCCGTCGGAGTTCAAGGGGCAGGTGTCCCTGCTGCACGAGGTGCTCGACGCCCTGCACATCCCCTACGTCGAGGTCGAGGGCTTCGAGGCCGACGACGTCATCGCCACGCTCACCGGGCAGGCGCGGGCCGAGGGCATGGAGGTGCTCATCTGCTCCGGTGACCGCGACGCGCTGCAGCTGGTGCGCGACGACGTCACCGTCCTCTACCCGGTCAAGGGCGTCTCCGACCTGGCCCGCATGACCCCGGCCGCCGTCGAGGCCAAGTACGGCGTGCCGCCCGAGCGCTACAGCGACCTCGCGGCGCTGGTGGGGGAGTCCTCCGACAACCTGCCCGGCGTGCCCGGGGTCGGACCCAAGACCGCCGCCAAGTGGATCGGCCTCTACGGCGACCTGACCGGCGTCGTGGCCCACGTCGACGAGATCAAGGGCAAGGCGGGGGAGTCGCTGCGCGAGCACCTCGACGGCGTGCTGCGCAACCGCCGGCTCAACCAGCTCGTCGGTGACCTCGACCTCGGCGTGACCGTCGATGACCTCGTCCGCAGGCCGTGGGACCGCGAGAAGGTCCACCAGGTCTTCGACGGCCTGGAGTTCCGGGTCCTGCGCGACCGGCTGTTCGCGACCCTGGAGGCGGTCGAGGAGGAGGCCGACTCCGGCTTCGAGGTCGACGGCGTGGTGCTGGCCCCCGCCGAGGTCCCGGGCTGGCTGGAGGAGCACGCCGGGCCGGGTGCCCGGGTCGGGGTGCACGTCGTCGGGCGCTGGGCCCGCGGCACCGGCGACGTGGAGGCCCTGGCCATCGCCACGGCCGGCGACCACGCGGCATACCTCGACCTGACCACGCTCGACGAGGCGGCCGAGCAGGCGCTCGCCGCCTGGCTGGCCGACCCGGGCCGGCCCAAGGCGCTGCACGACGCCAAGGGCCCGATCCAGGCGCTGGCCGCCCGTGGGCTGACCCTGGCCGGGGTCACCAGCGACACCGCGCTCGCGGCCTACCTCGTGCGCCCCGACCAGCGCTCCTACGACCTGGCCGACCTGGTCCTGCGCAACCTCAACCGCGAGCTGCGGGCCGAGGCCGACACCGGCGGGCAGGGGCTGCTCGACTTCGCCACGGACGGCGCCGCCGAGGCCGATGAGGCCATGGTCCGCGCGCGGGCGGTGCTCGACCTGGCGGCGGCCCTGGACACCCAGCTGCAGGCCACCGGGGGCGCCTCCCTCATCGAGCAGATCGAGCTGCCGCTGGTCGACGTGCTCGCCCGCATGGAGCGGGTCGGCATCGCCGCCGACGTCGCCGCGCTCACCGACCTCGAGGCCGACTTCGCGGCCAAGGTGCGCGAGGCGCAGGAGGACGCCTACGAGGCCATCGGCGGCCAGCAGATCAACCTCGGCTCGCCCAAGCAGCTGCAGGTGGTCCTCTTCGACCAGCTCGGCATGCCCAAGACCAAGCGCACCAAGACCGGCTACACCACCGACGCCGACGCGCTGACCGACCTCTACGCCAAGACCGAGCACCCGTTCCTCGAGGCGCTCCTGCGCCACCGCGACTCCACCCGGCTGCGGGTCACCGTGGAGGGGCTGATCAAGTCGGTGGCCGACGACGGCCGGATCCACACGACCTACCAGCAGACCATCGCGGCGACGGGGCGGCTGTCCTCGACCGACCCCAACCTGCAGAACATCCCGATCCGCACCGAGGAGGGCCGCCGGATCCGGTCGGTGTTCGTCGTCGGCGAGGGCTACGAGTCGCTCATGTCGGCCGACTACAGCCAGATCGAGATGCGGATCATGGCCCACCTCTCGGGGGACGAGGGCCTGATCGAGGCGTTCCGCACCGGCGAGGACCTGCACCGGTTCGTCGGCTCGCGGGTCTTCGCCGTGGCGCCGGAGGAGGTCACCGCCGAGATGCGGGCCAAGGTCAAGGCGATGTCCTACGGCCTGGCCTACGGGCTGTCCGCATTCGGGCTGTCCAAGCAGCTCGCGATCGGCACCGACGAGGCCAAGGGCCTGATGGACGAGTACTTCGCGCGGTTCGGCGGGGTGCGCGACTACCTGCGCGACGTCGTCGAGGAGGCCCGGCGCACCGGCTACACCGAGACGATGCTCGGTCGCCGCCGCTACCTGCCCGACCTCACCTCCGACAACCGCCAGCGCCGCGAGGGCGCCGAGCGGATGGCGCTCAACGCGCCGATCCAGGGGTCGGCGGCCGACATCATCAAGCTCGCGATGCTGCGCGTCGACGCGGCGCTGCGCGAGTCGGGGGCCGCGTCGCGCACGCTGCTGCAGGTCCACGACGAGCTCGTGCTCGAGATCGCGCCGGGGGAGCATGAGGCCGTGGAAGCGTTGGTACGCAAGGAGATGGGCGCCGCGGTCGACCTCAGCGTGCCGCTCGAGGTGAGCGTCGGCGTGGGTCGCACCTGGCAGGACGCCGGGCACTGACCCGGGGCGCCCCCGGCTGCGGGCCGGGGGGCCCACCCGCGTGGTGTCGCAGGAGGCGCCGGAGGTCCCGAAAGGGACGTCCGGCGCCTTCGCCGCATCCGGGGAGGAACTTCGCCGATTTGCCTGCGGACGGGCTGGGCGCCCCGTTACTGTCCGGTAACTCTTCGCTGCCAGAGGTGGCCGAGCCGTGCCGCCAGCAGCCCATTTCCGTGAGGTGACCATGCGTAAAGCCCTGCTCTCGGGCGCGCTCCTGGCCGTGGCCGCGGCCGTGATCGTCCTGCTAGGCGGGTTCTTCGGCGACGACCTGCAGCACGTCGCCCTGCTCGGCGCCGCCCTCGGTGGCGTGGTCGGCCTGGTGCCGCACCAGCCGGCCTGGGGCCGGCTCGCCGGCTTTGCGACCGGCTTCGTCCTGGCCTGGATCGGCTTCGCCCTGCGCGCGGCCGTGCTGCCCGACACAGCCGGTGGCCGGGCCGTTGCGGCGTTCCTGGTGATCCTGGCGATCGCGCTGGCCTGCGCGGTCAGCGCCGGGCGGGTCCCGGTGTGGAGCGCCCTCGTCGGCGCCGCCGCGATCGTCGGCGCGTACGAGTCGACCTACACCAACGCCCCGTCCCAGTTCCTCGACGAGTCGCCGACCGCGGCCACGACGATCCTGTTCGCCGCGGCCCTGGGCTTCCTGGCCACCAGCGCCTTCGCCGAGTCCCTCGCGGCCGGCCGGCACGAGCGCCGCGAGCCGGCCGCCGACGCCGGCTGGGACCTCGAGCAGGACACCCCCACCTCCACCCTCGACTCCGTCCTTGCAGGGGAGCCCCAGTGAAGAACGTGCTGAGCCCGGCCCGGATCGGCGCGGCCTTCGTCGTCGCCCCCGCGGTCATCGTCCTGGCCGGCGGCCCCGCCCTGGCGGCGGACAGCGTGTCGGTGAGCAACACCGAGACCGTGCAGGCGCACCTGGACGCCTCCGGCCATGTCCGCGACGCGCGCGTCTACGAGCAGCTGGCCCTGCAGGGCCACGGCACGGTGACCGTCTCCGACCCCGTGTCGACCAAGAACCTGCGCAACCTCGACGGCTTCGGCGGTTTCGACGTCAAGGGCGGTGACCTGGTCGCGAACGTCTCCGTCGACGGGGAGCGGCGTCTGCGCGCGGTCTCCGACTTCACCAAGGAGCTGCCGCTGAAGGTCACCGCGACCTACACCCTCGACGGCAAGAAGGTCGAGCCCGGCGACGTCGTCGGCCGCTCCGGCCTGCTCGAGGTGCACTACGTGGTGGAGAACGTCACCGGGCGGGATCAGGAGGTGTCGTTCGACGACGGCACCGGCACCAAGGTCACCCGGACCGAGAAGGTCGTCATCCCGATGGTCGGCTCGCTGACGACGGTCCTGCCGTCGACGTTCACCGATGTCCGCTCCGACGAGGCGGCCATCGCCGGCGACGGCCACGGCGGCACGAAGATGACCTTCACGATGACCCTGTTCGGCCCGATCGGCTCGCCCCGGGCGGAGTTCGGGTATGCCGCGAAGGTCACCGACGGGGTCGTCCCCGCCGCCACCGTCTCGGCGTTGCCGGTCTCGCCGCTGGACAGCCCGTCGTTCAAGGGCGGCGCGGCCAGCTACAAGGGCGGCGCGGACACGGGAGTGGAGCTGACCTCGGGCGCGACGCAGATCGACAGCAACGTGCTGAAGCTGCGCGACGGTGCGGCCCAGCTGCTGGCCGGGCTGATCAAGCTGCGTGACGGTGCGAAGGACCTCAACGCCGGCCTGGCCGGCAAGGCGGCCCCCGGCGCGGCCAAGCTGGCCTCCGGTGCCGGCGCGCTGAAGTCCGGCACCGGCAAGCTGGCCACGGGTGCCCGGGCCGCCAAGGCCGGCGCCACCCAGCTGTCCTCCGGCTCGACGGACCTGGCCTCGGGGGCCAACGACCTCGCCGACGGCGTAGGCCAGATCTCCGGTGGACTCGACCAACTGGCCGGCGTGCAGGGGCTCCCGGCAGCGCTGCAGGGGCTCAAGGACCTGCGTGCCGGTTTGGACCATCCGGTGGGGGCAACAGGTGCTTCCGACCCCGGAGGGCTGCTGCAGGGCCTCCAGCAGATCGCCGGTGGGCTTTCGAACCCTGGGTGCAGCCCCGCCAACCCGACGAACCCGCAGAACCCGTGCGGGGTGACCGAAGGCTTGGCGTCCGTTCGGGCCGGCGTCTCCAACCCCGCGTGCAGCCTTGCTGATCCGACCAATGCCACGAACCCGTGTGGCGTCAAGGAGGTCGTGGGCTACATCCAGAGTGAGCTGGCGGCTGCGGGAGACGCGAACGGGTCCATCGCGAAGTTGGGTGATGCCGCTAAGGATGCCTATGCGCACTCGGTGATGGCGCCGTCGGTGCCGTGCCCGACGAGCAATGCTGTGCCGCTCCCGCCGGTGGTGCCGCCATCCGTCCTCACGGCCAGCCCGCTGAGCTTGCCGGCGAACAACACCTGTGTCGAGTTGTCGAACGTCGTCTATGGCATCCAGCTCCCTTCTGGTCTGCTGAGCGCCTCCGACCCCGGAGGCGTCGTTGCCCAGACCAAGGCAGCTGGTGACGGCCTGGGGCAGGTGCTGACGGGAATCGATGGTCGACTCCTCCCGGGGATCACCTCCCTGCAGGCGGGTGTCACTCGGCTCACGACTGGCGCTGGGAACGCCCGGGACGCGGTGCAGCACCTGGTGCTGCCCGGTGTGGACGACCTGACTGACGGCATCAGTGCAGCCGTGTTCGGCGTCGACCAGCTCGCGGACGGTGCGGCCGCAGCCGCCGATGGTGCCGACCAGGTCGCCGGCGGTGCGAGCCAGGTCGCCGGTGGCGCGAAGAAGCTCGACTCCGGCCTGGGGCAGCTCAGCAGCGGTGCCGGGCAGCTCGACACCGGTGCGGGGCAGCTCAAGAGCGGCGCCGACCAGCTCTCCTCCGGGCTCGGCGACGCCGCGACCGGCAGCGGCAAGCTGGCCGACGGCCTCGACACCGCCGCGGGTAAGGCCCCGGCGCTGGAGGACGGCGCGAGCCGCCTCTCCGCCGAGGGCACGACCAAGCTGGTCGACGCCGGCAAGGGCACCGCTGCGGACTACGGCCTGAAGTACGCCCTCATCGAGGCCGGCGCCCAGCGCGCCAAGGCCGAGGGCATGGCCTACGGCGCGCCGGCCGGTGCGAGCGGCGCCACGGCATACAGCCTGGAACTGGCCGGCATGAGCGGTGAGGGCAGCCGCAACGTCGGCCGCGGCCTCGGTGCGGTGGCGGTGTTCGGCCTCGGTGCCGGCCTGACGGTGCTGCGTCGCCGCTGGCTCTGAGCTGAGCGCCGCGCGTGAGGCGCGGGGGAGGGGTGGTCGGGATCTCCCGGCCACCCCTTCTGCGTCGCCCGGCTGTCACGCGGTGCGCGGGTCGCTCAGCCGAGGGGGTTGAAGCCGAACCCCGCCCACAGGACCGCATACCCCACGGCCGTCCCGGCCAGCCCCCAGAGGGCGCCGGTGAGCGCGGGCGGCAGGGGGGCGTCCGACGGTGAGAGTCGCCAGCCGCCAACGACTGCGGTCGTGAGGCAGACGACGATCGCGGCCACGGTCGGCAGCACCACGCTGCGGCCCCCGTCCAGGCTGGCCGCCGTGTCCGGCAGAAAGGCGCGGACGAAGAACAGGCCCAGGGCTGCAGCCGCCCAGTTGAGCAGGGCGACGCCGACGAGGCCGAGGGCACCGGTCACGCCCACTGCGCAGGCCCAGCCCAGCGCCGCCCGACCACCGGGGGACGACGCGACCCGATCGGGTGACTCCACGCCCCGAGTGTGGCAGCGCACCCGCCGTCAGCAGGCCGTTTCGGCCGCCCGTGCGGGCTTCTCGGCCACGAAGATCGCCGTGCCCGGGATGATCGCGCCCCGCAGCGGGCTCCAGCCGCCCCACTCCTGGCCGTTGGTCTCGGGCCACTCCGGCTCGACCAGGTCGACCAGCCGCAGCCCCGCGGCGGTCAGCTCGCGCACGCGGTCCCCGAGGGTGCGGTGGTGCTCGACGTAGGTCGCCCGCCCCGACGCGTCGGCCTCGACGTAGGGGGTGCGGTCGAAGTACGGAAGCCGGGCCACCAGCCCCTCCGGGCCCGGGTCGTCGGCGAACGCCCAGCGGATCGGGTGCGTGGTCGAGAAGACCAGGCGCCCCCCGGGGCGCAGCACCCGGGCGCACTCCTGCATCACCAGGGCGGAGTCCGCGACGAAGGGCACGACGCCGTATGCCGTGAAGACGGTGTCGAACGCGGCGTCACCGAAGGGGAGCGCGGCCGCGTCGCACTGCACCAGCGGGACGGGGGTCCGGACCGCCGTCGTCCTCGCTGTCGCCGTTCCCGGTGCCATCGTCCCAGTCGTCCCAGGTGCCGTCGTCCCAGGTGCCGTCGTTCCCGGCGCCGGGGACGACGGCGCGTCGATCGCGCGGCCCTGGCGCAGCATGCCCCCGGACAGGTCACTGGCCACGACCTGCGCCCCCAGCCCGGCGAGGTAGCGCGAGCACTGGGCGGCCCCGGCGCCGATCTCCAGGACCCGCTTCCCACGGACGTCGCCGAGCAGGTGCAGCTCCTCCTCGCGCGCACCCTCGGGGCCCCAGACGAAGTCCGTGTCGCCGAGGAACGCGCCGTGCTCGGCGTAGTACCCGACCGCCTCGCCGTCCCACCACGACCGGTTGGCCCGGACCGTCTCCTCCTGGTCCGCGGCACGCCGGCCGACCTGCTCAAACGCCTCGAGATCATCGGTCACGGCGCTATCCTGCCCTGCTTTGACCTGTGCGAGACGGCATCGGTAAGGTGGACAAGCACATCTGTGTGCGTCCGGTCACGTCACGGCGGCGGCCGGACGTGCATTCCCATCGATATCTGTCCACCATCGGAGTTCCCACTACATGACTGCCACCACGGCTGAGAAGGCCACCCCGCAGATCGCGATCAACGACATCGGGTCTGAGGAGGAGCTGCTCGCCGCCATCGACGCGACGATCAAGCACTTCAACGACGGCGACATCGTCGAGGGTGTCATCGTCAAGGTCGACCGGGACGAGGTCCTGCTCGACATCGGCTACAAGACCGAGGGTGTCATCCCCTCCCGCGAGCTCTCCATCAAGCACGACGTCGACCCGGCCGAGGTCGTTTCCGTGGGCGATGAGGTCGAGGCCCTGGTCCTCCAGAAGGAGGACAAGGAAGGCCGCCTGATCCTGTCCAAGAAGCGGGCGCAGTACGAGCGCGCCTGGGGCACGATCGAGAAGGTCAAGGAGGAGGACGGCGTCGTCACCGGCACCGTCATCGAGGTCGTCAAGGGTGGCCTCATCCTCGACATCGGCCTGCGCGGCTTCCTGCCGGCCTCCCTCGTCGAGATGCGTCGTGTCCGCGACCTCCAGCCCTACGTCGGCAAGGAGATCGAGGCCAAGATCATCGAGCTGGACAAGAACCGCAACAACGTGGTCCTGTCCCGCCGTGCGTGGCTCGAGCAGACCCAGTCCGAGGTGCGCACCACGTTCCTCAAGGAGCTCCAGAAGGGTCAGGTCCGCTCCGGCGTCGTCAGCAGCATCGTCAACTTCGGTGCGTTCGTCGACCTCGGTGGCGTCGACGGCCTGGTGCACGTCTCCGAGCTGTCCTGGAAGCACATCGACCACCCGTCCGAGGTCGTCGAGGTGGGCCAGGAGGTCACCGTCGAGGTGCTCGACGTGGACATGGACCGCGAGCGTGTCTCCCTGTCGCTGAAGGCGACGCAGGAGGACCCGTGGCAGCACTTCGCCCGCACCCACGCCATCGGCCAGGTCGTGCCGGGCAAGGTCACCAAGCTGGTGCCGTTCGGTGCGTTCGTCCGCGTGGACGACGGCATCGAGGGCCTGGTCCACATCTCCGAGCTGGCCGAGCGCCACGTCGAGGTCCCGGAGCAGGTCGTGCAGGTCGGCGACGACATCTTCGTCAAGGTCATCGACATCGACCTCGAGCGTCGCCGCATCTCGCTCTCGCTCAAGCAGGCCAACGACACCAGCGGTCAGATCGAGGAGTTCGACCCGACGCTGTACGGCATGGCCGCCGAGTACGACGAGCAGGGCAACTACAAGTACCCCGAGGGCTTCGACCCCGAGACCAACGAGTGGCTCGAGGGCCACGAGGAGGCTCGCGAGAAGTGGGAGAAGCAGTACGCCGAGGCGCACGCCCGCTGGGAGGCCCACAAGCAGCAGGTCGAGGCCGCTGCCAAGGCCGACGCGGAGGCTGCCACCAACGCCGACGTGCCGACCACCTACTCCTCGGGCGGCTCGTCCTCCAGCTCCTCGTCCTCCTCCTCCGAGTCGGCCCCCTCGGCCGGCGAGGGCACCCTGGCCTCCGACGAGGCCCTCGCCGCCCTGCGGGAGAAGCTGACCGGCGGGTACTGATCCCACCGCTGCCCTCCGCATTCCCAGGAAGGCCCCGACCGTCGAGGACGGTCG
>NZ_DASVZH010000188.1:0-6031 GCF_036391795.1 Oryzihumus sp. | reverse complement strand
CCACGCCGACGGGTCGGTGAGCGTGGCGGACAACGGGCGAGGGACCGACACGCGCCGCGACGGTCAGGGCGCCCCGGTGCGCAAGCCGGTCATGGCGACGCGGGACCTGCGGTTCTTCGACGCACCCACCGCGCAGACCCTTCCCGACGGCCACCCGCGTCGAGGCATCTCGGTGGTGGCCGCCCTCAGCACCTGGCTGGTCCACACCAACCACCGCGCGAACGGGTCGTGGACGCAGCGCTACGAGCACGGCATACCGGTGACCGGCCTGGCGCCGATCCCGGCGCAACCGACCACGGGCACGACGGTCCACTTCCTGCCCAGCGCCGCCCTGGCACCCCTCCCGGCGCCAGCCGAGCCGGGCCGGCTTGCGGACTGGCCGCACCTGACCGTCGAGGTCCTCGACGAGCGTCAGCCCCGCGGCAGCGCGAGGCGGAACGTCGCTCCCTGAGCGGAGTCCAGCAGGCTGATCGTGCCGCCGGCCGCGGTCGTCAGCCGCCGCGCCAGCGCCAGCCCCAGCCCGGCGCCGTCGTGGCCGTCGCCGACGTCCGCGCGCCGACCCGGCTCGAAGACGTGGTCCCGCACCGCCTCCGGCACCCCGGGGCCGTCGTCGGAGACGTCGACGAAGACCTGCCGGTCGTCGTGCGTGACCTGGATGCGGACCTCCGTCGCGGCATGGCGCACCGCGTTCTCGAGCACCGGCGCGACGGCGCGCTCGAGGACGAGGGCGTCCAGCCCGGCTGGCGGGACCGACGGCGCCGGCGGCTGGACGACCACGCGGACCCGGGCGCCCGCACCCGCCCGGTGAGCCGCCTCCTCGACCACCTGCCCGGCGTCGCAGCGCCCGGCCAGCGCCCCCGACTCGGTCCGGGCCGTCGCCAGCAGGGTCCCGAGGATCGCCTCCATCTCGCGGGCCGTGTCAGCGATCGCGGCCAGGGCCTGGGCCGCCTCCAGGGACTCCCCCGTCGCCGCCGCCGACGACAGCGTGGCCTCCTCGGCGAGGTCGGCCTCGACGAGGATGCGGGACAACGGGGTGCGCAGCTCGTGCGAGATCTCGGCGACGAGCTGCTTCTCGTAGCGCAGCATCGCCGACAGCCTGGCCAGCCACCCGTCGAGGGTGGCCGCCAGCAGGGCGAGCTCCCGCGGCCGGGGGCCGGGGCCGAAGCGCCGGTCGACGTCCACGTCACCCCACTCCCGCGCCTGGGTGGTCATCTCATGCACCGGGCGCAACGCGCTGGTCACGCTCGCCCGGACCACGAGGTAGGCCCCGCCCACGAGCAGGACCGCCAGGACCGTGCTCCCGACCAGCACCGCGCGGGCCGACTGCTGGTACGGCTCGAGGGCCAGCGAGGTCACCACCGTGGCGACCTGCCGTCCGTTGGCGGTCATCGCCTCCGAGTACAACCGCAACGGCTTGTCCCCCGGCACGTCGAGGTACCGCCCCGGGGTCACGGCGACGTCCTCGACGGAGCGGACCAGCGACGGGTTCCCGGTCGGCCCCTGCAGGACGCGCCCACCGGCGATGATCCACGTCCCGGTGTCGAGGAGGGCGTCGTTGCTCGGGTCGCTGACCGTGGGCCGCCCGGCCGCGTCGACGTTCACCGTGGCCATCGCAGAGTCCGCGCGGTCCTGCAGCTCGGCGTTGGCCTGCGCCCGTCCCCGCTGGTCGAGCACCACGTTGAGGGTCACCGTCGCCAGGAGCACCCACACCGCCAGCGCCAGCGTGGCCGCGAGCGAGACCCTGGCGCGCAGGCTCCACGGTCGTCTCATGAGTAGCGGTAGCCCACGCCGTGAATCGTCTTGATCTGGCGTTCGGGGTCGGCCGCGGCCAGCTTGCGGCGCAGCCGGGCGATGTACTGGTCCAGCGCGTTGTCGCTGACCTTGGCGCCGTCGGGCCACGCCGCGGCGAACAGCAGGTGCCGGCGGACCGCCGTGCCCGGCGCGCCCATCAGGGCCGCGAGGATCCGGAACTCCGTCGGCGAGAGCGGGACCGTCGAGCCGGTGGCCGACACGATCGCGTGCGCCGCCGGGTCCAGGTGGGTCTGGGCGAGCGGGTCCTCGGGCGGGGACCACTCGATCCGGCGCAGCAGCGCGGTCACCCGGGCGACGAGCTCGGCCAGCTCGAACGGCTTGGACACGTAGTCGTCACCGCCCACGGAGAAGCCGGACAGCACGTCGGCGACCTGCCCCCGCGCGGTCATGAAGAGCACCGGTGTGTTGTCGCCCTTGGCGCGCAACGCCTGGCAGACGTCACGCCCGTCGGCGTCGGGCAGCCCGATGTCGAGGACGATGAGGTCCGCCCCGTCACCCTCCAGGTGCGCCAGGGCCGAGCGGCCGTCCCGCGCCGTGGTCACACGGAAGTGGTGGCGCCGCAGACCGCGGGCCACGGTGTGGCGCAGGGAGTCGTCGTCCTCGACGAGCAGCACCCGGCAGGTCTCCATGCGAGCGAGTATCACCGCTGTTCCTGTCCGACGTCCGTCATTCCGCGCACCCTGCTTCGTGCGGCCCGGGACCGTGCCGCGGGCGCCTGGCGTCCTCCTCGCGCTGCCACCTGCCGCCCGGTCATGCCTCGACCCTGCCACGGCGGACCTGACAAAGACCTGAACGAGCGCGGCAACCCGACCCGCGGGCCGAAACCCGGTTGAGCCGCCTCGGGCCAGAGCAGTTGACTGGGCGCACCGATCCCCTTGTCCAGGAGCCTCCTTGCCCGTCTGCCCCGACACCGACATCGCCTACGACCGCGCCGGCCCGACCGGTGAGACCCCCGTCCTCCTGGTCCACGCCGGTGTCGCGGACCGGCGGATGTGGGAGCCGCAGTGGACCGCCCTGACCCGCCGGCACGACGTGGTCCGGCTGGACCTGCGCGGCTTCGGCGAGTCGGTGTCACGCCCCGCCGCCCCCTTCGCCCACCACGACGACGTGGCCGCCACCCTGGCCGCGCTGGGCGTCGAGCGCGCCCACGTCGTCGGCTGCTCCTTCGGCGCCGGCGTCGCCGTCGAGACCGCGCTGGAGCACCCGGGCCTGGTGGCCTCCCTCCTGCTCGCCGCCCCCGGCGGCGCGCTGATGACCGAGATGAGCCCGGAGCTGCGCCAGTTCTTCGACGCCGAGCGCGAGGCCATGGACCGCGGCGACCTCGACGCGGCCGTGCAGGCCAACCTCGACTGGTGGGTCGACGGGCCGCAGCGCGGCGCCGACGCCACCCGGTCCGAGGCGCGCGACCTCGTCGCGACGATGCAGCGCCGGGCCTTCGAGGTCACCGCGGACTGGGACGACGTCGAGGAGGTCGAGCTCGACCCGCCGGCCGCCGAGCGGCTCGGCGAGCTGACCGTGCCGACCCTGGTGCTCGAGGGCGGGCTGGACATCCCGACCATCGGCGTCGCCGCCCGCGACGTCGCCGACTTGGTCCCCGGCGCCCGCCACGAGGTCTGGCCGGACACCGCCCACCTGCCCTCCCTCGAACGCCCCGAGGACTTCCGGGCGCTGCTCGAGGAGTGGCTCGCCGAGCGCAGCAGCGCCTGAGGCGTATGCCGTGTGGCTGGGACCCAGCCACACGGCATACCCGAGGGTGGCTCAGCCGTCGGCGAGCCTCCGGGCCGCCATGGTCGGAGACTGGATGGACCATCCACGCAAGGGAGGCCATCCATGACCACGCACGAGGTGGGCTACTTCGTCGGGAGCCTGTCGGAGGAGTCGATCAACCGCATCCTGTCGAAGGCGCTCGTCCGGCTCGCCCCACCGCATCTGCGCCTGACCGAGATCCCGATCCGGGACCTCCCGCTCTACAACCGCGACCTCGACGGCACGTTCCCCGCGGAGGCCACCGCGCTCAAGGACGCGATCGCCGGCGTGCAGGCGGTGCTCTTCGTGACGCCGGAGTACAACCGCTCCATCCCGGGCGCGCTGAAGAACGCCATCGACTGGGCCAGCCGCCCCTGGGGCCAGAACTCGTTCGCCCGCAAGCCGTCCGCAGTCATCGGCACCTCCCCCGGCGCGATCGGGACGGCCGTCGCCCAGCAGCACCTCAAGAGCATCCTCAGCTTCTGCAACTCACCCCAGATGAACGCCGTCGAGGCCTACATCCAGTTCAAGCCGGGCCTGTTCACCCCTGACGGCGAGGTCACCGACGCGAGCACCGAGACGTTCCTGCGCGACTACCTGGAGCAGTTCAGCTCCTTCATCGCGCGCGTCCTCACCGTGCTGCCGCCCGACGAGCTCTGAGGGCGGCCACGCGGGCGGGAGCGGCTGCGCCATCCGGACCAGGACGGCTGCGGCAATTGCCCTTGTCGTGCGCCGGGGACAGGACGAGGCTGGAGCCGCCGGCACCCCGGCAGCTACCGACGCCACACGATGGGGAGAAGTCATGGCGGTCCAGCTCAACCCGTACCTCGGTTTCAAGGACAACGCCCGCGCGGCGATGGAGTTCTACCAGTCGGTCTTCGGCGGCACGCTGAACATCTCGACGTTCAAGGAGTTCCACGCCTCCCAGGACCCGGCCGAGGACGACCTGGTGATGCACGCCCAGCTCGAGGGCGACAACGGCATCACCTTCATGGCGTCCGACACGCCCGCGCGCATGGACTACACGCCGGGCAACACCTTCAACATGTCGCTCAGCGGCGACGACGAGCCCACCCTGCGCGGCTGGTTCGACAAGCTCGCCGACGGCGGCACGGTGACCATGCCGATGGACAAGGCCCCCTGGGGCGACATCTTCGGCATGTGCGTCGACAAGTTCGGCATCAGCTGGCTGGTCAACGCCTCGGTCCCGCAGGCCTGAGACCAGGTATGCCGTGTGGCTGGGTCCCAGCCACACGGCATACCGGCGCGGTCACTCGACGTCGACGTCGCGGATCACGTGCTGGACGGTGTGCGGCGGGGCGGTCGGGTCGTCCGGCTGCTCGACCCGGGTGATCACCCGCTCGTGCCGGCTGCCGCGGCGCGCGTAGGCGATGATCGCGCCGCCGGCGACCATGAGGATCACGCCGACGACCTTGAGGTTGATGCCCGGCGCGTCCACGCGAACCGCGAACGTCAGGATCGCGCCCAGCACCGCCAGGAAGACTCCGGCTCCCACGTCACACCTGCCTTCGACGGGGCAGCGGCCGGTCGCCCCTGCCGAACGCCGCGAGTCTACGCATTTCCGCCCGAACCGGACGCGTCGCCTCAGCCCGTGGTGCTGCGGAAGACCTCGAGCGGGATCCCGTAGTACTGCTCCGAGAGGCCGAGGTGCTCCATGCCCAGGCGCCGGCACACCGCCTGCGACCTGTCGTTGTCGGGGTTGACGACCGCCAGCACCTCCTCCAGCCCGGCCGCGAAGCCGCGCTCGACCGCTGCCCGTGCGGCCTCGGTGGCGTAGCCCCTGCCCCAGTGGTCGGGGTGCAGGTGCCAGCCGACCTCGACCTCGCCGTCGGTGCCACCACGCAGCGGCACCAGCAGCACCGTGCCCACCGGCCGGTCACTGGCGCGCTCGACCACGCACCACACGCCGTAGGTCGGGTCCGGCTCGCTGCGGGCGCCCCACTGGTCGACCACGAGGTGCGCCTCGTCGAGGTTCTCCAGCGGCCGCGGGGTCGCCCCGAGCCAGCGGGCCACCTCCATGCGCGAGTAGGTGTCGAGGATGTCCTCGGCGTCGTCGTGGGTCCACGGCCGCACGACCAGCCGCTCGGTCTCGAAAATCGTTGTCGCAGAAGCGTTGTGGGTCACTGTGGATGCCTCCTAGAACCAGTGCACGCACAGCGGCGCCGTGCTCGTCGTGAACAGCCGGTCGGCGAGCGCCGCGGCTCCGGGGGTGCACTCGGTGACGCGCCCGCCGAGCACGAGCCCGGTGAACGGGACCCCACCGAGGTAGGCCGAGCCGAGGTCGGCGACGTCCAGCCGCAGGTCGGGCGCGGCGTCCTCCACGCGGGCGCACTTGGCCTCGCCGCCCTCGACGTCGAGGGCGAAGGTGCCGGACAGGTCGGGGCAGAACGGGTCCTCCACCTGCAGGACGAGGCTGCCGGACCCCGTGTATCCGCGGGCAGCCAGGGCTGCG
>NZ_DASVZH010000187.1:0-10519 GCF_036391795.1 Oryzihumus sp. | reverse complement strand
TGTACTGACCACGGACGTTGGTGACAGACCGGCAGGGTCTGGACATGAGGAAGACCTCCGGGTGAGGTGTGGAGCTGTCGAGGTTCCCACCGACCCGGAGGTCTTCATGCCCCACGCTAATGCCCCGCTGACCGAGCTGGGCAGGCTGCGCCTGGCCCGCTGCGTCGTCGAGGACGGGTGGCCGCTGCGCCGGGCCGCGGAACGGTTCCAGGTCTCGGTGACGACCGCGGCCCGGTGGTCGGCCCGCTACCGCCTGCACGGCCCGGCCGGGATGGGCGACCGCTCCAGCCGCCCGCACCGCAGCCCGGCCCGGACCAGCGCCCGGATGGAGAAGCGGATCGTGCGCCTGCGTACCCGCCGCGGCTGGGGCCCGGCCCGGATCGGCCCCCGGCTGGGGATGGCGCCCTCCACGGTCGGCAAGGTCCTGCGCCGGGCCGGCCTGCCCCGGCTGGTCGACGTCGACCTGGCCACCCGACAGGAGCTGCGCCGCCAGGTGGCGCGGTATGAGCACGCCCACCCCGGCGACTGGTCCACGTCGACATCAAGAAGCTGGGCCGGATCCCCGACGGCGGCGGCTGGAAGGTCCTGGGCCGCCAGGCAGGGGATGCCAACAGCCAGGCCCACCGCGACCCGACCCGCCCGCGCAAGGTCGGCGGCCGCCCCAACCTGGGCTATGCGTTCATCCACACCGCGATCGATGACCACTCCCGGCTGGCCTACAGCGAGATCCTGCCCGACGAACAGGGCCCCACCGCGGCCGCGTTCTGGGCCCGCGCCCACGCCTGGTTCGCCGCCTGCGGCATCGGGGTCCGGGCGGTGCTGACCGACAACGGGGCCTGCTACCGCTCCCGGGCCTTCACCGACCTGCTGGCCGGCCAGCACGTCCGGCACCGCCGCACCCGGCCCTACCGGCCCCAGACCAACGGCAAGGTGTGTGAAGACTTGCCCCCGGTGCTGCACCGGTCCGGTCTGACCCCGGCCAAGGTGTGACCACGGTGTCCTGCGTTCGATTTGTCGACCGGCTCCGGTGCAGCGCCACGGCGCGCACCGGCCAGACGGATCTGACCTGATAGGAGCTTGGACTAGAAGCCCCATCACAGACCTGTCGCCCGTCCGGCCGGTTCGCCCCATCCGTCAGATCAGCCCTAACGGAAGGAGCGAGTCCAGCATGACAACCTCAGCGACCGCCGTCATAGGCGGCGTCGACACGCACAAGCACACCCACTACGCGGCCGCCATCGACGACCACGGCCGGTTCCTCGGCCACCAAGAGTTCCCGGCGACCGACCGCGGCTATCAGGCGCTGCTGGACTGGCTGCGCGGCCACGGCGATCTTCGGGCAATCGGAGTCGAGAGCACCGGCTCGTTCGGGGCAACCCTCACCCGGGCTCTGACCAAGGCCGGCGAACGCGTCATCGAGGTGAACCGGCCCAACCGACTGGCCCGACGCATGGACGGCAAGTCCGACCGGCTCGACGCCGAGCAGATCGCCCGAGCCGTTCTCGGGCGGGTTTCCACAGCGGTCCCGAAGGCCAAGTCCGGCCCGGTCGAGGTGATCCGCACCCTGCGGGTCACCCGCGCCAGCGCGGTCAAGGCCCGCACCCAGGCGTTCAACACGCTCTGGGGCGTCATGATCGGCGCACCATCCCCGCTTCGCGACGAGCTGGTCGTCCTGACCAAGCGCACCCTGGTCAACCGCTGCCTGCGGCTACGACCCGAAACCGACGACCTCCTCAGCCTGACCGCTGACGATGACAGACTGCTCCTGGCCGCGGTCAAGACCTCACTACGCGACCTGGCCCGCCGCTGGAAGAGCCTCGATGAGGAGATCAAGAACCTCAACCGTCAGATCGAGGCCCTGGTCCGCGCCGCCGCCCCCGAACTCGTCGAACTGCACGGCGTCGGTGTCGAGATCGCCGGACAGTTCATGGTTACCGCCGGCGACAACGCCGACCGGATCCGCAACGAGGCCGCCTTCGCCAAGCTCTGCGGCGTCGCACCCCAACCCGCCAGCAGCGGCCGCACGACCGGTCGTCACCGCCTCAGCCGCAGCGGTGACCGCGCCGCCAACAGCGCGCTCTACATCGTCACCATCGTCCGCATGCGCCACCACCAACCCACCCGCGACTACGTCGAACGTCGCACTGCCGAGGGACTGAGCAAACGCGAGATCATCCGCTGCCTCAAGCGCTACATCGCCCGCGAGATCTACGCCAACCTCCCGCGCCCGCAGACCGGCACGGCCACACAAACGACAGCGACGTCAGCGGCGACTTGACGAACATAGGAGCATCGAGCGGTTCAACCGCACCCTGCTCACCGAGTGGGCCTACGCCAGGCTCTACCTCAACGAGTCAGCCCGCGCCGCGGCCTTGCCCCAGTGGCTGCACATCTACAACCATCACCGGCACCACACCGCACTCGGCGGCCAGCCGCCCGCGTCCCGCGTTCCTAACCTCTGTGGTCAGTACAACTAGCCGGGCGGCGATCGGCTTGCATGGCGGCCTCCCTGGGCGGCAGCCCGGTGGGTCCGTTCCGCGGCGTCAACGATGCGGTCCAGTTTCGCGCCTCTGCCGGGCGGTCGCAGGCCGGGCACGGGGCGCACGCAGGCCGGCCACGCCGTGCGGCCAGGCCGGCTCGCGGACCTCCTCGCGACCCACTTGTCCAGGCTCTTGACCAGGATCGGATCGCGCGCCTAGAATAGAACACACGTTCGAAGTCTGGCGCTGGGGGTGCCGCAGATGGGGGAGCTCGACCGCAGGTCGGCGTTGCCGCGCGAGGTGCTCGACGCCTTCGTGCGGGTGATGCGGGCCGACGCCCCCGCCGAGGCGCAGTGGTTCACCGCGGACGCGGCGCTGCGGGTGATCGAGGCCGGCGAGGCGGTCAAGGCATGGGTCGACGCGGTCTCCCTTGACTGCACCCGGGCGCTGGCGGGGCGGGTGTTCGAGGCCCACGACGACCTGTGCGCGTCTGCCGAGAGGCGGCCGCGGACCGATGACGAGTGGGACCGGGTCCGTGAGGAGGCCGCCCAGGCCGCAGCGTCGGAGATCGAGGCGGCCACCGGCATGGGCTACACCGAGTGCCGCGCCCGGGTGTCGTTCGCCCTCGCCGAGGAGGAGCGCACCACGACCGTCCGGGAGCGCATGCACGCCGGATGCCTGTCCGCCTACCGGGCGCGGCTGCTCTTCGAGGAGACCCGGCACTGTCCACCGTGCGTGGCCGACGGCATCGCCGGGAGGGTGCTGGGCGAGGAACTCGGCGAGCCGATGTCCCACCAGCGTCTGCGCCGGCGCCTGCGGCGGCAGCTGGTCCTGCACGACAGCGACTACCCGCGGCGCGCCCGCGCCGACGCCGTGTCCCGCCGCCGGGTCCGCTCGGACCTGCGGCCCAACGGGACCGGGTGGCTGGACATCACCGAAGAAGGCGAGCGGGTCGGCGCGGCGCGCGAGCGGATCGAGGCGATCGCGC
This sequence comes from Oryzihumus sp., assembly GCF_036391795.1. Classification (GTDB taxonomy): domain Bacteria; phylum Actinomycetota; class Actinomycetes; order Actinomycetales; family Dermatophilaceae; genus Oryzihumus. Next base: position 7,051 of record NZ_DASVZH010000187.1, on the reverse strand, counting down.
GCCGGCTCAAGGCCGAGGGCATGGCCGACCAGCGCGCCCACGAGGCGATCTGCTCCGACGTGGCGCTCGACCTGCTGCTCTACGGCTGGGTCACCGACGACGAGCCCTACCGCTTGCTCGGACGCCCGCCGGCCGCCCACGTGACCGTCACGGTCTCCCTTGCAACCCTGCTGGGTGTCACCGAGGGCACGGGTGAGATCCCCGGCCACGGCTTCGTGCAGGCCCACCACGTCCGCGAGATCGCCACCGCGGCCGGGTCGGTCTGGCGCCGGCTGGTCACCGACCCGGTCACCGGCGAGATGCTCGACCTCGGCACCCAGCGCTACGTGCCCACGCCCCGGATCCGCGAGCTGGTCGTCCGCCGCGACGGGGTCTGTCGCGGTCCCGGGTGTGAGCAGGAGGCACGCCGCTGCGACCTCGACCACGAGATCGCCTGGCCCCTCGGGCCGACGCACCCGACCAACCTGGCGGCCAAGCACCGGCGGCACCACAACCTCAAGAGCCACGGCTGGTGGAGCTCGACGATGACGCGCGACGGGCGCGTGCACTGGCGCTCCGTCGCCGGACGCACCTATGTCACCCACCCCTGGGTCTACGACGATCCGCTCGATGTTCCCCTGACCGCCGACGACCTGAGCGATGATCCCCTGACCGCCGACGACCTCATCGATGGTCCCCTGAGCGCCAACGACCTGAGCGACGCTTCACGCACGCTCGATCACCCGCGCGGGGGCGGCAACGGCACGACCCGGGCCGCCGACCACCCCGTCGGGCTGGTCGACGCCGGTCCACCACCGTTCTGAGCGGGACCGGCGGCAAATGGGTTACACGGAAGGCGTTGGCATCCGGCAGGATTCGGGCATGCCCGCCGCGACCCAGACCACGCAGTTCGACGACGTCACGCTCGAAGGCGAGGGCCTGAGCCTGCGCCCCTTCACCGAGGCCGACCTCGACGCCATCACGGAGGCCTGCGCGGACGAGGAGACGCAGCGCTGGCTGCCGCTGCCCCGGCCCTACAGCCGGGACGACGCCCGCTGGTTCGTCGAGACCTTCTCGGTCACGCAGCGCGACAGCGGCGCCGGGCTGGTGCGCGCCATCGAGGTCGAGGGCCGGCTGGCCGGTGCCATCGACCTGAAGAAGACCGACTGGACCGCCCGCACCACCGAGACCGGCTACTGGGCGGCGCCGTGGGTGCGCGGCCGTGGCGTGACCACCACCGCCGTGCGGCTGCTGGCCAGCTGGGCGCTGACCGACCAGGGCTTCGAGAGGGTCGAGCTGCTCACCGCCATGGGCAACACCGGTTCGGAGCGGGTCGCCGAGAAGGCCGGGTTCCAGCGCGAGGGCATCGCCCGCAACGCCGGGGTCATCCACGAGGGCCGGGTCGACCTCACCGTCTGGTCCCTGGTGCCCGCCGACCTCATCCCCACCCCTCACGAGACCCCGGCCGAGCCGGCGCACCGCGGCTGACGGGCGCGGCGGTCCGCCTCGGGAAGCCCCGGGACGCGGGCCTCAGGAACGCGCGGCGCGCAGCAACCGGAGCAGCCCGTAGCCGTCGGGGGCCCGGCACACGGGCACACTGCCCCGGGTCCGCGGCGCGAACTCCTCGTTGGACACCGGTATGCCGTGCGACAGGACCTGCTCGGCCGGCGTCAGCTCGCGGATGGCGATCGCCTCGACGCGTTCGGGCCGCTCGGAGGCGAAGTCGCCGTAGATCTTGGGGTCGTGCTGGCCGTCGTCGCCGATGAGGATCCACCGGATCTGCGGGAACTCGCGGGCCAGTCGGCGCAGGGCGGCACGCTTGTGCTCCTGCCCGCTGCGGAACCAACCGGTGTTGGTCGGGCCCCAGTCGGTGAGCAGCAGCGGCCCCGCGGGGTAGCCGCAGCGCTCCAGGAAGCGGGTCAGGGTCGGCGCGGTGTTCCAGGCCCCGGTGGACAGGTAGAAGATCGGTGACCCGGGCGCCTCGTCCAGCAGCGCGCGATACATCGGGGCCATGCCCGGCACCACCCGGCGCGCCTGCTCATGGCGCACGAAGGTGTTCCACGCGGCGATCATCGGCCGGGGCAGGGCGGTGACCATGACCGTGTCATCGATGTCGCTGACCAGGCCGAACGTCACCTCCGGCCCGATGACCTGAACCGAGGCGTTCGCGGGCGCGGCCCCCTCGGCCTCGATGGTGGCCTCGTGCCAGCCGGGCGCGAGGCCGGGCTCGGGCACGCGGGCATCGATGTAGCCGCCGCGGTCGGTGCGCGTCGTCACCGACCGGCCGTTCACGCACACCGTGACCGGCACGTCCATGGCCGGCGCGGTGAGGAACGCGCGCCAGCCGCGGCGCACCTCCTCGGCCCGGCGCAGCTCGCCGGCGGTGGCGTCCGCGTCAGCCGATCCCGGCTCGTCCTCGCCGATCCGGCCGAGCACGACCCGAGCCATCACCCGGACGAAATCCGTTGAGCCGTAGCCGGTGTAGGTGATCGTGCGCGTGCCCCAGCCTCGCCGGCGCAGCCGGGTCTCGACGCGGCGGTGGACGGCATCCTCGACGATGGCGGCGGCATGGGGGCGGGCCATGCACAGAACCTAGCGCCGCCACCGTGACCGCCGTGATCCGGCGGGCACGGCCGCCGGCGGGTCAGCTGTATCCGCGGCTCGAGTCGGCCAGCGCGGCCTCACCGTCCAGGGAGGACAGGAACTCGGTGGACGTCACCGGGTGGCTGAACATCGGGTAGTCCTTGGCGATGGCGTTCTCGTGCTCCTCGGCCGAGGTGGCCGCGACGCAGTCGGTCAGCGTGAAGACGTTGAACCCCCGCTCGTAGGCTGAGCGCATCGTGGACTCGACGCAGCAGTTGGTGAGGAAGCCGCCGAGGGCGACGTTGCGGATCCCCTTGCTGCGCAGGATGAAGTCGAGGTTGGTGCTGGCGAAGGTGTCCAGCCCGCGCTTGCCCTCGATGACGATGTCGCCCGGCTGCGGGGCGACGTCCTCGACGATCTCGGCGCCCCAGGAGCCCTTGACGAAGGCGTTGTTCTCCACGACCCCGGCGAGGATGCCGTAGGGCTGGGCGGTGATCTCCCCGTAGCCCTCGGCGAAGCTGATCGGCGCGTGGATGACGGTCGCGCCGGCGGCCCGGGCGGCCTCGACCGCTGCCCTCGTGTTGGCCAGCATGTCGGTCTGCTTCATCACGTCGGCGACGGCGCCGTGCAGCGCCCCGCCCTCGGAGGTGAAGTCGTTCTGGTACTCGATGAGGACGACGGCGGTCTCGCTCGGGGACAGGCTCATGGCACGCTCCAGGGGTCTGTGACGTTCCGGGGCTCCGGCCAGGCTGACGCTACGCCGAGGCCGCCCCATCGGCGCGGGGAACGGGAGACCCGGCAGACGGCCTCACCCGCCGGTGGTGTCCCACCGCTCGCGCAACCAGGCGAACACCTCGGGCAGGCGCCGCGTCACCAGCGTCAGGTGGCCGTCCTCCTCGGTCAGCCGGGCGTCGACGACGCCCTCGAGCTGCGAGGCCAGCCACTCGCCGTGGCTGAACGGCACCATCGCGTCCTGCCGGCCCTGCAGCAGCAGCACCGGGACCCGGACGTCGGCCGGGCCGCAGCCCCAGGGCCGGGTGAACATCAGGTCGTCGTCCACCCAGCCGTCGACCCCGGTGGCGAAGCCGGTCCGCGTCTGCGCGGCCAGCGTCGCCCCGATGGTGCCGGGACCGGTGATCTCGGCGGCGTCGACGGGGGTCAGGTGCGGGGCCATGGCCTCGGCCAGCTCCGCAGGCGTCACGTCGGCCATCGCCGCGCCCTGCTCCTGCGCCAGCGGCCGGAGCGCGTCCTCGCCCTTCAGGGCCAGGCCGAACTCCTCGATGTTGCCCTCGCCCATGCCCTCCATGAAGTCCAGCCCGTCCGCGTCGTACGGCGCGACGCCGGCCAGCGTGGCCACCGCCACCACTCGCTCGGGCAGCAGGGCACCACACGCCAGCGCGTGCGGTCCGCCGCCGGACCAGCCCCAGGTGAGGAAGCGGTCGACGCCGAGGTGGTCGGCGAGCGCGACGGTGTCGGCCACGACGTCGGCCACGCACCGCCCCGGGTGGCGCGTCGACCCGGCATAACCCGGGCGGGCCGCGAGGACCAGGCGCAGGCCGTGCTCGCGGGCGCTGGACTCCCAGCCCGGGTCGAGCACCGGGCCTCCGGGGGTGCCGTGGTGGACCACGGTGGGCACGCCGGCGGGGTCGCCGCCCTCGACGTACTCCAGCACACGGCCGTCGGGCAGGGTCAGGGTCGAGGTGGTCATGGGTCGATGTCTATCACCGGCCGTCGGGGGCGACCCCGAGAATGGAGGCACCGCGAGTCCCACGAGCCAGGAGGTGAGGTGCCGATGCGGTCGCAGCCCAGCGTCATGCACCTCGACCTCGACGCCTTCTTCAGCGCGGTGGAGCAGCGCGACAAGCCCTCGCTGCGCGGCAAGCCGGTCGTGGTCGGCGGGGTCGGCGGCCGCGGGGTGGTCGCCACGGCGTCCTACGAGGCACGTCGCTACGGCATCCGCTCGGCCATGCCGACCGCCGAGGCCAGACGCCGGGGGCCGGCCGGCACGGCGTTCCTGGCCGGGCGGTTCGACGCCTACCGGCTCTCCTCGCGGGTCGTCATGGACGTGCTGCGCGACTGCTCCCCGCTGGTGGAGCAGGTCTCCATCGACGAGGCCTACGTCGACCTCGCCGAGATCCCCGGCTTCGCCCCGGACGTCGAGGCGGTGACCGCGCTCGCCGAGGACCTGCGCGCCCGCATCCGCGACCTCACCGGCGGGCTCACCGCCTCGGTGGGGGTCGGCACCTCCAAGATGATGGCCAAGGTGGCCTCTGAGCTGCGCAAGCCCGACGGCCTCACCGTGGTCGACGCCGGCGAGGAGCTCGAGGTGCTGCACCCGCTGCCGGTCCGCTCGATCGGCGGGGTGGGCCCGGCCACCGCCGAGCGGCTGCGCCCGCTGGGCGTGGAGACCGTCGGCGACCTCGCCCGGCTGGAGCTGGCCGACCTGCTCAGCCTCTTCGGGCAGGCACACGGCACCTCGCTGCACCGGCTGGCCCGGGCCCAGGACGACCGTTCGCTCGTGGCCGAGCGCGAGGCCAAGAGCGTCTCGGCCGAGGAGACCTTCGCCCGCGACATCACCGACCCGGCCGCCCTGCGCCGCGAGATCGACCTGCTCACCGCCCGGGTGGGCGCCCGCCTGCGCGGCGCCAACACCGCCGGCCGCACAGTCACCCTCAAGCTGCGCCGCTACGACTTCAGCACCCTCACACGGTCGCTGACCCTCACCCAGGCCACGGACGACGGGCGCGCGCTGGCCCACACGGCATACCGCCTGCTCGCCGAGGTCGACGTCGCCGACGGCGTGCGCCTGCTGGGGGTGGGTGTCTCGGGCCTGTCCGACTTCGTCCAGGACGACCTGTTCGGCACCCCGGAGGACGAGGCCGCCCCGGAGCAGGCGCCCGAGGAGCAGGAGCCCGCCGCGGCGGCACCGCAGGTATGGCGGCCGGGCCAGGACGTCCTGCACGCCAGCCGCGGCGCGGGCTGGGTGTGGGGGTCGGGGCGCTCGCTGGTGACGGTGCGCTTCGAGGGACCGCGGACCGGGCCTGGACCCGTGCGGACCTTCGACGCCGAAGACCCCGAGCTAGCGCCGGGGCCACCGCCGGACTGGCGTGAGCCACAAGGGGGTTGACGCCGCGACGTAGTGTCGAAGGCATGACGCTCTCCGCGCTGCCCACCACCCTGGCCGAGCTCCGCGCCTCCGGCTGGGAGCCGCGAACGGTCAAGGAGGAGATCCGGGCCAACCTGCTGGCGCGGCTGCGTTCGGGTGAGCCGGCGTTCCCCGGCATCGTCGGCTTCGACGACACCGTGCTGCCCGAGCTCGAGACCGCGTTGCTGGCCGGGCACGACCTGGTTCTCCTGGGCGAGCGCGGGCAGGGCAAGACCCGCCTCATGCGCACCCTGGCCGGCCTGCTCGACGAGTGGTCCCCGGTGGTGCAGGGCTGCGAGATCAACGACGACCCCACCGACCCGGTGTGCGTGCGCTGCCAGCGGCTGCTGGCCGAGGTCGGCGACGAGCTGCCGGTCGTGTGGCGCCACCGCGACACCCGGTATGCCGAGAAGCTCGCCACGCCGGACACCTCGGTCGGCGACCTGATCGGTGACGTCGACCCGGTCAAGGTGGCCGAGGGCCGCACGCTCGGCGACCCCGAGACGGTGCACTACGGGCTGGTGCCGCGCACCAACCGCGGGGTGTTCGGCCTCAACGAGCTGCCCGACCTGGCCGAGCGGATCCAGGTGGCGCTGTTCAACGTGCTGGAGGAGCGCGACATCCAGGTCCGCGGCTACTCGCTGCGCCTGCCGCTGGACCTGCTGCTGGTGGCCACGGCCAACCCCGAGGACTACACCAACCGGGGCCGGATCATCACGCCGCTGAAGGACCGGTTCGGGGCGGAGATCCGCACCCACTACCCGCTCGACGTGGACCTCGAGATCAGCCTGATGCGCCAGGAGTCCCGGCTCGTCGCGGAGGTCCCGGAGCACCTGCTGGAGGTGCTGGCCCGGTTCACCCGCGCGGTGCGGGAGTCGCCGGCGGTGGACAGCCGCTCCGGGGTGTCCGCCCGGTTCGCGATCGCCGCCGCCGAGACGGTGGCCGCCGCCGCCCTGCGCCGGTCCGCCCTGCTGCGCGAGGAGGTCGCGGTGGCCCGGGTCGGGGACGCCGAGACCGTCACGGCGACGCTGCGCGGCAAGGTCGAGTACGAGGCGGACGGCGAGGGCCGCGAGATCGAGGTCCTCGACCACCTGCTGCGCCGCAGTGTCGCGGAGACCTGGCGGTCCCGGATGGGCGGCCTGGACCTCTCCGGCTTCCTGCGGCTGGTCGAGTCCGGGCACGGGGTGACCACCGGCGACGCGGTGCCCTCCCAGGACCTGCTGCGGCAGATCGGCGCGGTGGCGGGGCTCGGCCAGGTGCTGCGCCGGCTCGGGATCGACGACGCACCCTCCCCCGCCCAGGCTGCCGGCGCCGTCGAGTTCGTCCTCGAAGGGCTCCACCTGA
>NZ_DASVZH010000186.1:0-47398 GCF_036391795.1 Oryzihumus sp. | reverse complement strand
GGCACGCGTGCGCCGAGCTCGGGCTGCGCGCACGGCGGGTCGGGCCGTGTGCCCCCACCGTCGCGGCCGGCGAGGCTGCGGTCGGCGCCGTCACCGCGCGGGGGGACTGCACAGCCGTGGTCGCCTACAACGACCTGCTCGCGATCGGGGTGCTTCGTGGTGCCGTCGCGGCCGGGATCAGGGTGCCTGAGGACCTGAGCATCGTCGGGTGCGACGACATCTTCGCCGCCGAGCTCGTCACCCCGGGCCTGACCACCGTCGCGGCCCCGCTCCGGGCGCTGGGGGAGACCGCGGTGCACAACGTCATCGCCATGGCCCGGGGGGCCCGCAGCCGGGCCACCGCCCCGGTGGTGCTGCCGACCAGGCTCGTCGTGCGCAGCTCCACCGGCCCGGCTCCCGGTCGCTGAGCAGGTTGCGGTCAGGGATGGCAACTCGTGGCAATCGATTGTCAGCCCTGCCCCACCACACGACGCTGGGCCCCATGCCGACGGCCCCACCCACCCTGCACGTGCACCCGGACCGCCTCCTGCCACCCGAGCCCCACCTGCGTGACATCGCGCGCCGGTTGTATGACGCGGTGCGTCACCTGCCGATCATCTCGCCGCACGGGCACGTCGACGCCGCCGTCCTCGCGGACGACCTGCCCTTCGATGACCCTGCCTCGCTCCTGGTCAGCCCCGACCACTACGTCACCCGGCTCCTGCACGCGCAGGGCGTGCCGCTGTCCGAGCTCGGCGTCGGGGCCGGCCGGCTCGACGAGCAGCAGGCACGCCGGGCCTGGCGTCACCTGTGCACCCACTGGGCCGCCTTCCGGGGGACCGCGGCGCGCTACTGGCTGGAGTGCCAGCTGCACGAGATCTTCGGCGTCACCACGCGACCGTCTGCGGAGACGGCCGACGACATCTACGACATCGTCGCTGCCCGCCTGGCCGAGGACACGTTCCGTCCCCGGGCGCTGTTCGGGCAGTTCGGGATCGAGGTGCTCGCGACGACCGACGACCCGTGTGCGGACCTCGGCGCGCACGCGACGCTGGAGGCCGACCCGCAGTGGGGCGGACGCGTCATCCCGACGTTCCGGCCGGACCGACACCTGGAGCCGGCCCGGCCGGGGTGGGGTCAGGCGGTCACGGAGCTTGGTGAGGCGGCCGGGATCGACACCGGTGACTACGCCGGGTACCTCGCCGCGCTCGAGGCCCGACGGGCCCACTTCATCGAGCACGGCGCCACCTCGTCCGACCACAGCCACCTGGACGTGCGTGCCGAGTCCCTCGGGACACGAGAGGCGGCGCGCCTGTACGCAGCAGCCCTGGCAGGCACCGCCACGCCGGCCGAGGCGACCGCCTTCCGCCGGCACATGACCATGGAGATGGCCCGCATGTCGGTCGAGGACGGGCTGGTGATGACGCTGCACCCGGCGGTCCGGCGCAACCACCATGCCCCGACCTCGGCACGGTTCGGCAGCGACACCGGCCACGACATCCCGGTCCGGGCCGAGTTCACCCGCGCCCTGCAGCCCCTGCTGGAGCGCTACGGCACGCACCCGAACCTGCAGCTGGTGCTGTTCACCACCGACGAGTCCGTCTACTCCCGCGAGCTGGCGCCGCTGGCCGGCTTCTACCCCTCGGTCTTCGTCGGCGCGCCGTGGTGGTTCCTGGACGCCCCGGAGGCGATCCACCGCTTCCGCTCGGCCGTCACCGAGACCGCCGGGTTCACCCGGACGTCCGGTTTCATCGACGACACACGGGCGTTCTGCTCCATCCCGGTCCGGCACGACATGTCCCGGCGTCTCGACAGCGGCTGGCTCGCGCGGCTCGTGGCGGACCACCGCCTGGCCGAGGACGAGGCGCTCGAGACGATCACGGAGCTGGTCAGCGTCAACCCGCGCCGGGCCTTCCGGCTGTGAGCCCCACCCGTGTGCCGTCCGGCCAGGTGACGCCCTCGCGCCGGCTCAGCCGGACCGAGCCCGCGCCCCCGGTGCGCATCGTCCACCTCGGCCTCGGCGCGTTCTTCCGGGCCCACCTGGCCTGGTACACGCAAGGAGCCTCCGACGCCGGGCAGTGGGGGATCGCGGCGTTCACCGGTCGCAGTGATGCCGCCGCCCGCGTGCTCGCAGCCCAGGACGGCCTCTACACGCTCCTCACACGCGGGGCCGACGGCGACACCGCCGAGATCGTGAGATCCCTCGCGGCCGTCCATGCGAGCACCGACCACGAGGCCTTCCTGGGCTACCTGCGGGACCCCGCCGTCGCGGTGGTCAGCCTCACCGTCACCGAGGCCGGGTACTGCCTGGGTGCCGGGGGAGGGCTCGCCCTCGCGCGAGAGGACGTGCGCGCCGACGTCCGGGCGCTGCGCACTGACCCGACGGCCCCGGTCACCACGATCCCGGCGCGGGTGCTGGCCGGTGTGCTGGCCCGCCACGAGGCCGGGCTGCCTCCCGTCGCGGTCATGTCCTGCGACAACCTCCCGGACAACGGCGCGGTCATCGCGCGGGTCGTGCGCGACCTCGCGGCCGAGGTCTCACCCGCCCTGCCCGCCGTCGTGGACCGGGTCGAGTTCGTCAGCACCATGGTCGACCGGATCACCCCGCGGGCCACCGAGGGAGACCGCGAGTCGGTCGCCGCCACCATCGGGTGGCGTGACGACGCGCCGGTGGTGACCGAGCCGTTCAGCGAGTGGGTCCTGCACGGCGACTTCGCGTCGGACCGGCCCAGGTGGGAGACCTCTGGTGCCAGGTTCGTGGCCGATCTGAGGCCGTTCGAGCAGCGCAAGCTGTGGCTGCTCAACGGTGCGCACTCGATGCTGGCCTACGCGGGCGGCGTCCGCGGACACCGGACGGTCGCCGAGGCGGTCGCCGACCCCCGCTGCCTGCGTGAGGTCGAGCAGTGGTGGGACCAGGTGGAGCCCCACCTGGCCTTCGGGCGGGAGGAGGTCGCGGCATACCGGAGTGCGCTGCGCGGCCGTTTCGCCAACCCGCGGATCCGGCACGAGCTGGCCCAGATCGCCGTGGACGGGTCCGTGAAGCTGCCGTTGCGGGTCCTGCCGGTCCTGCGGGCCGAACGCGAGGCGGCCCGGGGCCCCGGGGCGGTCGCCCCGCTGTTGGCGGCCTGGGTGCTGCACCTGCGAGGTGCCGGACCCCCGGTGGTCGACGTGCACGCCGAGGAGCTGGCGCGCCTCGTGAGCGGACCGCTCGAGGCAACCGTGCGAGGGGTGCTCGCCCGCTGGGGGCCCGACCTCGCGGCCGACGACACGCTCGTGCGGGCGACGCTCGACGCCGCCGCCGGGCTGACCCCCTGAACCATTTCCGAGCCCCGAGGAGAGGCCGCCATGAAGATCGCCCACGCCGAGGTGCTGGTCACCAGCCCCGGCCGCAACTTCGTCACCCTGAAGCTGGTCACCGAGGACGGCCTGGTCGGCTACGGCGACGGGACGCTCAACGGCCGCGAGCTGGCGGTCGTGGCGTACCTCGAGGAGCACGTCCTCCCGCTGCTGACCGGCCGCAACGCCCACGCCATCGAGGACACGTGGCAGTACCTCTATCGCGGCGCGTACTGGCGACGCGGCCCGGTCACGATGGCGGCGATCGCGGCCGTCGACGTGGCTCTGTGGGACCTCAAGGCCAAGGCCGCCGGCATGCCCCTGTACGAGCTGCTCGGCGGGGAGTCACGCCGCGGGGCCCTGGCGTACGGACACGCCTCGGGCAACGACCTGCCCCAGCTGTTCGACTCGATCCGGGAGCACCTCGACCTCGGCTACCGCGCGGTGCGCATCCAGACGGGAGTTCCCGGACTGGGCCAGATCTACGGCGTGGCCGGCGGCGACGGGGACCGCTACGACTACGAACCGGCCCGCCGGTCGGCCGTGGCGCTGGAGGAGGTCTGGGACACGCGGGCCTACCTGCGGCACGTGCCGACCGTCTTCGAGGCGGTGCGCCACGAGTTCGGCCCCGAGCTGCCCCTCCTGCACGACGGGCACCACCGCATGACACCCAACCAGGCGGCCGCGCTGGGCCGGGCGCTGGAGCCCTACGACCTCTTCTGGCTGGAGGACTGCACCCCTGCCGAGAACCCGGAGGCGCTGCGCCGGGTGCGCTCGCAGACGACCACCCCGCTGGCTGTCGGCGAGGTGTTCAACAGCGTCTTCGACTACCAGACGCTGATCACCGAGCAGCTGATCGACTACGTCAGGTCCGCCGTGACGCACACCGGCGGGATCACGGCGCTGCGGAAAATCATGGACTTCGCGGCGGTCTACCAGATCAGGTCCGGCTTCCACGGGCCGACCGACATCTCCCCGGTCGGCATGGCTGCCGCGCTGCACCTCGACATCGCGCTGCACAACTTCGGCATCCAGGAGTACATGCGCCACTCCCCGGCCACCCTGGAGGTGTTCCGGACGAGCTACACGTTCGTTGACGGGCTGCTCCACCCCGGGAGTACGCCGGGCCTCGGGGTCGAGGTCGACGAGCAGGCCTCACGAGCCTTCCCCTACAGCCCCGCCTACCTCCCGGTGAACCGGCTCACCGACGGCACCGTGCACGACTGGTGAGACGCGCGATCCGCGCACGAGGAAGGCCCCACACGGTGGGGCCTTCCTCGCACAGCACGCCGCGGCGTCAGGCGTGGGCTCCCTGCAGGACGTCGACGCCGCGGTGGGGCTGGACGAGCCCGTCGAAGAGCGCGATCCACCCGTCCGCGTTGTCCGCCCGCAGCGGGATGATCGCCTGGTAGGCGTCCGAGGCATACCAGGCGGCCGCGCCCTCGGCCCCGGGGAACTCGATGACGATCAGGGCGCCGGGCCAGGCGCCCTCCTTCTCCTGCGCCCGGGCCCCGTGGACCAGGAACCGGCCGCCGAACGGGGCGAGGGTCTCGTCGATGCGACGCAGGTACTCCACGACCTCGTCGTTCAGGTCGACCCGGGTGAGGATCCCGACGGCATAGCTGGGCGTGGGCACCGTGGTCACACCTGCGCCGGGACGCGGTCGAGGAAGCCGAGCACGCTCGCGACCCGGCCGTCCTGCCCGACCTCCACCACGTCGAACCCCACGACGAGCGGCTCCCGGCCCGCCGGGCCGAGCCCCCACTGGAAACGGGCCTGGGCGTGGTGGGAGTCGACCTCGCCGAGCAGCTCGAAGACCATCCCCGGGAACTGCTCCTGGACCGCGCCGATGGCCGCGGCGATCTGCTCGTGCCCCTGGACGTCGACGACCGGGTCGACGTAGCGCCCCGTCGGGGCCCACAGGCGCTGGACCGCCTCCCGGCGAGCGGTGGCGTCCGTCTCGTTCCACGCCTCGACGTAGTGCTGGGCCAGCTGGGTGAAGTCGGTCATCGTCTCGTCCTCGGTCCGGTCCAGCGCGGGCTGCGTCGGGTCACGGGGACGATCCTCGGGGCAGGCCCGTAGCCAGTCGATTACCTCAAAGGTCATGGCACGGCCGCGGGTCAAGACGATGGAATGCCGCCATGACGATCGCCACCGCGCCGCACCCGACCGTCGGGCACCTCATCCGGGCCTGGCGACAACGCCGGCACCTGACCCAGCTCGACCTGGCCAGCAGCTCACGGGTGTCCACACGGCACCTCAGCTTCGTGGAGACCGGCCGCGCCAAGCCGACCCGCGAGATGATCCTGCACCTGTCGGAGAGCCTGGACGTCCCGCTGCGCCAACGCAACGAGCTGCTCCTCGCCGGGGGCTTCGCGCCGGCGTACCCCGAGCACCGGCTGAGCGACGCCCCGATGTCGGCGATCAGCGACGCGGTCAACCGGATCCTCGACGCGCACGACCCGTACCCCGCCGTCGTCGTCGACCGTCACTGGGAGCTGGTCGCGGCCAACCGCGCGGCGGGCATCCTCATGGAGGACGCGGCGGCGCACCTGCTGGAGCCGCCGGCGAACGTCCTGCGGCTCAGCCTCCACCCCGACGGGCTCGCGCCCCGGATCGTCAACCTCGCCGCGTGGCGTGCGCACCTGCTCGGCCGGCTCGAACGGCAGGCGCACTCGACCGGCGACGCCGTCCTCTCCACGCTGCTGGACGAGCTGCGGGAGCTGCCCGGAGATGACGACGGCCACCAGTACCGCGATGCCCTGGTGGTCCCGATGCGGTGTCGCGTGCGCGGGCAGGAGATCTCGATGTTCAGCACCACCACGGTCTTCGGCACACCGCTGGACGTGACGGTCTCCGAGCTGGCGATCGAGACGTTCTACCCCACTGACGAGCAGTCAGCCGCAGCGCTGCGCTCGTGGCAGGAGGGACAGGCCTGAGCGCAACCCTTCGTCGCCGGGAGTGAACCGGGGGAGCGTCGGCTGTCGTGTGTGGACTGAACCCACAGCTCGGAGCCGGTGCCCACCCCGGGAACCGGTCCACGAAGGAGATGAGCATCCATGACGACCCTTCCTGCCATGACGCGGAACGCCGCACGGCTGGGCGTCGCGGTCGCGGTGCCGGCGCTGCTGCTCGCCGCCTGCGGCACGTCCTCGTCCAGCTCCAGCGGTGGCTCGAGCTCACAGGCTGCCGGCAGCCCGAGCAGCGCGGCGGCCGCCAAGGTGACGGTCGAGACCCACAGCGGGCCGGTCGGCACCTACCTGACCGACAGCTCGGGGCGCACGCTCTACCTGTTCGTCGCCGACAGCGGGGGCAAGTCCGCCTGCTCCGCTGCGTGCGCGAAGTACTGGCCGCCGCTGACGACCACGGGGTCCCCGACCGCCGCCGGCACGGCGAAGACCGCCATGCTCTCCACGATCACGCGGGCGGACGGCTCGAAGCAGGTGACCTACAGCGGCCACCCGTTGTACTACTTCGCCGGCGACGCCGCCGCGGGTGACCTGAAGGGGCAGGGCACCAACGGGTTCGGCGCCAAGTGGTGGGTGGTGTCACCGGCTGGTGCGTCGATCACCATGATGGCCGGGGCCGGCGGCTCGTCCCCGTCCTCGACGAAGAAGTCCGGTGGCGGCTGGGCATGACCTCGACGGCCCCGGTCGACCGCACGGCTCCGGGCGTCCCGGGGGCCAGACCCCCCGGCTACCAGCGGCGAGCCCAACCCGCCGAGCCGATCAGGTCCCCGGCCTTCCTGGGCGTCGTCCTGGTCTCGTTCGGCGGCCCGCTGGCCCTGGCGGCCCTGTACGCACCCACGATCGTGGCCGACGCCGGCGCCTCGGCGGGACTGGTGACCGTCAGCGCTGCCGTCGTCTTCGCCGTCCCGCTGCTGGTGTGGCTGCGCTACTCCCGCCACGTGGCCGGCTCCGGCGGCCTCTACGCGTTCGTCGAGGCCGCCGCCGGCCGGCGGGTGGCACTGGTCCAGGCCGGTCTGTGGACCGCGAGCTACGTGCTGTACCTGCTCTACACGACCGCCTCGATCGCCTATGACACGTTGCCCGTGGTGCTGCCCGGCATCCAGCCCTACCGCCCGCTGGTCGAGGTCGCGCTCCCGCTCGTCCTCGCGGCCGTCATGCTCGCGGGCCGTGCCGCCACCCTGGCTGTCACCGGCCTCCTGGCGGTCGTCCAGATGGCCCTCGTCGCGGCCCTGGCCGCCGTGACGTTGGGGCACGGCGCGGCTGCCGGGTCGTTCACCCTGCAGGCGCCGGTCGGTGCCGTCCGCACCGCCACTGCGCAGACTGCCCTCCTGTATGTCTGTGGCAGCCTTCCGCTGTTCCTCGGCGGGGAGCTCGCAGCCCCCACCAGGACCATGCGGCGGGGGCTGGTCTGGGGCTACGTCCTGGCCGCGGCCGGGGTCGTCGCGACCGTGGCACCGCTGGCCGCCAACCCCGCCTTCACCCGCGCGCCGATCCCCGGCGTGGCGGTGGCCCGTGTCTTCGGTGGGCCCGGGCTGGCCGTCGCCGTGGGCCTCGGCGTGGCCGCCAGCATCGCCGGGGTGATGCTCGTGGAGTTCCTGGCCCTGAGCCGGCTGCTGCACGTGGTCACCAACCGGCCCACCGGGACCGTGACCGCCGCCCTCGCCGTGCCGCTGGTCGCCGCAGGGCCGATCAGCCTCATCAACCCCGAGGCCTTCTACAACGCCCTGCTCAAGCCCTCCCTCGTGGCCCTGTGGCTCAGCCAGCTGGTCGTCTTCGCGGTCTACCCACGCTTCGCAGCGCGCCGGGGCGGCAACCGGGTCCTCAGCACCGCGCTCGCGCTGGGCGCCTGCGCGTTCGCCGTCTACGGCATCTACGCCACCCTGCAGCACGCCACGACGTGACCACACCGCGGGAGGCGGGGCGATGCCCTACGCCGTCCCGTACAGCGCCTCGAAGTTCTCGTGGAGGATGCGCTCCTTGAGCTCCTCGCTCACGTCCGCACCTGCGATCTTGTAGTACTCGCCCCAGAAGTCGCTCCACGGCTCGTCCGATGCGAAGAGCACCCGGTCCTGCCCGACACCGCGCCGCTCGATCTCGGTCATCAGCCAGCGGGGACCGAACCCGATCGCCCAGGTCGTGTCGGTGTACACCTTGTAGCCCTGCTCCACCCAGTCCAGGAACTGGGGGACCAGCTTGATGTGACCGCTGACCCCGCCTCCGAAGTGCACGATGTGGATCTTCACCCGTTTGCCGAACTCCTCGATCATCGGGATGAAGTTGTTGATGTCCGAGGCGCCGCCCGCGCTGGTGTGGAAGTGGAACACGAGGTCGTGCTGCTCCGCTGCCGCGAAGCAGGCCTCCGCGACCTCGCGCGTCCCGGCGTCCCAGGTCTCCGGGTTCGGGTTGCCGCCCAGGAGGAAGGTCGTCTTCAGCGCCACGATGCGCGCCTCGCCGGCCCTCTCCAGGGCCCGCATCGTCAGCTCCCGGTTGCCGGGCAGGAACGAGACCCACAGGCCTCCGCTGAGCCGCTCGTCCCGGGACACGGCCTCCAGCACCACGCCGTTGAGCGAGAACGGCTGCTCCTGGACGGGGATGCCGTAGTTGGGCAGGACCAGGCCGCGTTCGAGCCCCCGGAGGTCCAGGTGGTTCTTGAGGTAGTCGTCCGGGCCCGCGAAGTCGTACACCGTGGGCTTCACGGGGGTGGGCAGGTTGTAGAACTTCCACGCCGCCAGCTCCCCGATGTGGCTGTGCGCGTCGATCACGCGGCGCGTGACCCGATCAGCAGAGGCCATCGTCCGCCCCTTCCGTACGGCTCAACCGGCCGGCTCCGCTCGCCGGCTCAGGTCGAGACAGGTGGTGGGCAGGCGGCCCCAGCCCGCCTGCCGGGAAACCCTGCGACCGGTCACACGGTCCAGGTCTGCATGAGCAGCGCACCCGCCCGGCGGGCGGTGAGCACGGCGTCGAGGACGTCCAGCGGGTTGATCGGCCGTACGCCTTCCATCATGTCGATCTCGCGCATCCCGTAGAGGGCTGCCGCAGAGAACCGGCACGCGTACACGTGGCCACCCTCGTCCATGAACGTGCGCAGCTGCTTGTTGTACTGCTGCTCCCCGGGGAACGCCTCGTCGCCGACCCTGGGGTACCCACGCGTGGCGGCGGCCATGAGGGAGCCGGGCCCGTAGAGCACCAGGTGGGTGTCGAAGCCCTTGCGGCGGATTCGCGTCGCCGTGAGCATGTTCACCAGCCCGACCGAGCCCTCGAACGGCACCGTGTGCATCATGATCCAGGCCTGCTCGCCCGGTTCGGCCTGGATGTCCTCGAAGACCTTGTCCTCGTAGTCGACGATGGCGTCACCGATCTTGACCCGTTCTCCGACGATCTGTGCCATGGCGGTTCTCCATTCTTGCGGTGGTGCGTGTGGCCTTCGTGGGCGGCGGGCGCCGGCGACGGGCTAGACCCCCGGCGGCCGGCGGCCCGGAGGGTGCGCCCAGGAGGTCCACTGCTGGCGGTGGCTGCCGGGCATCGCCCACAGCACCCTCCTCCGGATCGACCAGGGCACGAGGTGGTAGGCGGGAGCGAAGACCCGTTGCCAGAACAGCTCGCCCGGCCGGTGGGGAGGGCGAGGCCGGGCCCCGCCGTACTGCCGCCCCACCTGGTCCTGGGCGAAGACGAGCAGCTGGTGCTCGGCGTGGTGGCGCAGCCACTGGGAGACGGGCACGTCACCCTCCACCGGCGAGGGTGTCCAGGCCGTTCTGCGCCGCCAGCACGATGGGCTCGTTGAGGGCGCCGATGGCGGGGGAGTAGACGTTCTCCATGGCCGCGAGGTCGCGCAGCGTCAGCCCGAACTTCACCGCCGTGGCGAGGAAGTCGGCGCGTTCCTTGATGCCTTCCTGGCCGACCATCTGCGCCCCGATGAGGCGCAGCTGCTCGGGCTCCGCGAGCAGCTTGACCCTGACGGGCCGCACGCCCGGGTAGTAGCGGGCCCGGGAGATCCCCTCCGCGCGGCCCACGACGAAGGGAAGGCCGAGCGCGGTGGCCAGCGTCTCGCCGAAGGAGGCGCCACCGATGACCCACTTGCCCGCCGGCGTTCCCCACGGCACGTAGACCGGCTGGTAGCGCTTCGTCCCGCCGCCGGCGTTGAACCCCGCCACCTTGCCCTGCGCGTAGGCGTGGCTGCCGGTCAGCCCGGTCACGCCCACCCGGGTCACGCCGTGCGGCAGCTCGGCGCAGTCCCCGGCGGCGTAGACGTCGGGCGCCGACGTGGCCATGCGCTCGTTGACGACCAGGCCGCCCGTCGGCCCGGTCCTCAGGCCGGCCCGGGCGGCGAGGGTCACGTTGGGTTGCTTGTGGGTGCTGAGGACGGCGAGGTCTGCCGGGATCTCACCGCCCGTCGTGCCGACCGACTGGAGTCTCTGGGTGCCGTTGAAGGAGGTGAGCGTGGTGTTGAAGTGCAGGTGCACGCCCATCTCCTGCCAGGAGTCCTGCACCGGCGCGATGATGTCCGGGTCCACCACGTCGGCCAGCGCCCAGGGCTGCGGGTCGACGAGGTGGGTGTCGATCCCCCGGTGGGCGAGTGCCGTGGTCATCTCCAGACCCAGCGGCGTGGCGTGCACCACGACAGCCGAGCGGACGGTGTCCAGGACCTTGTCCCACTCCATGGCCCGCCGGATGTTCTTGACGTAGTAGAGGCCGTCGAGCCGCCCGCCGGGCACGCCCGGGTCGGAGTACTCGAAGCCGGTCGCGACCACGAGGCGGTCCCAGGGGACCTCGCCCTCGCCGACGACGTCGATCACCTTGCGGTGCAGGTCGATCGAGCTGACCCAGGTCTCGTAGTGCACGTCGATCCCGGCCTGGACGTAGGCCTCCTTCTGGGCCAGGAAGAGGCGCTCGAAGCTGTCGATCTCCTTGCCGTGGACGTAGGGGATCCCGCACGGGCTGTAGCCCACGTCCTCGAACTCGGTGTAGACGGTGACCTCGTTGCGCGGGTCTGCGGCCTTGACCCCACCGGCGGCGCCGATCCCCGCGGCCCCGCCTCCGATGACCAGGATCCTGTGTGGCACGAGCGCTCCCCTCGGCCAGACGTCCGGAGGATGGATGCCG
Organism: Oryzihumus sp.; assembly: GCF_036391795.1. Lineage (GTDB taxonomy): Bacteria > Actinomycetota > Actinomycetes > Actinomycetales > Dermatophilaceae > Oryzihumus. Next base: position 36,014 of record NZ_DASVZH010000186.1, on the reverse strand, counting down.
TTTAGTATCGGCAACTTCTGGTCACGATAGTGTCAGCCCCCGCAAAGCGGAAGAGCCGTCGGGACGAGGTCCGGGGTGGTCCGTCAGAGCAGCGGCGGCTCGTCCGGACCAGCCACCTGTATGCCGAGTGAGGGCACCTCCCGCAGCGTGTTGGTCACGTAGCAGACGCGTTCGGCGACGGGGACGAGCGGTTCGAGCAGCTTGGCGGGGATCGCGGAGGAGACGGCGAGGTCGATCCGGGCGAACGACAGGCCGGCATACGTCCCTGTCGCCCGGACCTCCAGACCCGGCAGCTCGATCCCCGCCTTGCCCGCCGCATAGAGGAGGGCGAGCAGGAAGCACGAGGCGACGGAGGCGAGGAAGAGGTCGGTGGGCTGCGGGCCGGTGCCGCTGCCGCCGGCCGTCGGCGGCTCGTCGACGACGAGGTCGAAGTCCCCGGCCCGGACCACCGCCCGCAGGCCGCCGTCCCACCGGGCGGCCACGGACCGCTGCGACCCGCTCACTGCTGCGCCAGGGCGGTGACGGCGGCGCGGAAGCAGGCCAGGGGAGCCGACGCGACCCCGGCACCCACCTGTCCGGTCCCGGAGGTGGCGTCCAGGATGCCGGTGGTGACCCGGGGCGTTGTGTCGAGCTCCACGACGGAGCGGACGTCCACGCCGAGCGGGGTCCCCGCGTTGTGCCATGTCGGGAGCTTGAAGCGGGTGCTCTGGGTGACGCAGACGGCCTGCATCTGCCGGGTCAGCGCCGCCGCGGCGGACATGGTGCCGCCGAGGAACCCGGCGACCGCAGGCGAGCCCGCGGCGGCCGCGGCCCCGAGGCCGACGAGCTCGAGCACGGCGCTGTCGCCGATGTCCGGCGCGCTGTCCTCCGGGCCGTGACCGGGGTAGTACAGGGCCTCGGCCACCGGTGGCGCGGGCGCCAGGTGCACCTCCGCCGAGCCGGCGAGCCGGATGCCGAACGACGTCCCGTTGCGGCACATCATGGTGACGACACTCGACCCCTCGATCTGCTCGGCCCACAGCGCGACGGCCTTGGCCGCCGCCATCGCCAGGTTGAGGAAGAACAGGTGGTTGCCGGACAGGAAGCGGGCCAGCTCGACCCGCCCGTCGCCGGGCAGCGCCACGAGGTGGGGCAGCAGGGTGCGGATCAGCAGGTTGGTGGAGGCCTGGGTGCGCAGGTGGACGTCGTCGCCCATCTGGAGCCCCTGGGACGCAAGGGCGAACAGGTCCAGCGGCCCGGAGTGCTGGAGCACCTCGCGCAGCAGGGGCCCGGCGACGTCCTTGAGGAAGACCAGCCGCTCGACCGCGCCGGGCGTGTCCCGCCCGAACCAGGCCGTGTCGCCCGAGCCCTGGTTCAGCGGCGCGAACGCGCGGGTGCCACCGTTTGGGTTGTCCACCGCGAACAGCGGCTGCGTGGGGCCGATGGCCGTGGCCATCGGCAGGACGACGTCATGCCGGTATGCCGGTTCCAGGGCTACCCCGCCCGCCTCCAGCAGGCGGTCGGCGCCGGGCACGTCCCGTGCCCAGCCCTCGGCGACCGTGGCGGAACGCAGGGACCGGCGCAGCGGGTCGCACGCGTCCGCCCAGGCGAGGGCCGGCCCGCAGTGCAGGAGCACCCGGCCCGAGAGATTCGGGAGGACTGCCTCCGCCGGCTCGCAGCCGACCAGCAGCGGCACGCCCTGGTCGAGGCGGCGCACCACCTCGGCGTTGGCCCGGTCGATCGCCTCGCCACGCTCGCCCTGGAGGCGCTCCAGGGCGTCGACCATCGCCGGGTCGCCGCCGGCCGGGATCCGCCAGTCGACCTGCTGCACCGGCACGGCCTGGTCCCGCACCGCGTCGGCGAACCGCGTGAGCCCCACGTTGACCACCTCGACGTCCTCAGGCAGCCTGACCCGCGGCTCGGGCGTCGTCATCACGCCACACCCGTCCCGGCCAGCTCACGCGCCCGCTCCAGCAGCAGCGCGGTGGCCTCGTCGAGGTCCTGCCGGCGACCACGGACCGTGCCCTCGAGGTCGCCCGCCTCCTGCCGGCACTGCGCCACCATGGCCCGGACGGCAGGGGGTGCGGCCCCTCCGGTCCCGGTCCGGGAGGCCACGATGGCCCCGGGGTCGAGGACCTCGGCCAGGTCGCGCCCGGCCAGCCCCCACGAGCGTCCCGTCTCGGCGCGGGCGACCTCGTCGAGCATCTCGCCGGTGATGGCCCGCCCAGGGATGCCCCGACGGCTGGCCTCGCGGACGGTCCGGCCCACCACCACGTAGGCGCTGCGGTAGTCGACGCCGCAGGTCTGGACGATGTGCTCGCACAGGTCCGTCGCCTGGGTGTAGCCGGCGTCGAGCTCCTGGGCCATGCGCGCGGCGTTGACGTGCAGCGTGCGGACCACGCCACTCATCAGCCGCGTCACGCGTGTGGACAGGTCCAGGGCTCTCGGCACCTCGCCGTAGGCGAAGATCAGGTTGTCGCTGCGCGCAGACGGGCTCTTGGCCACCGCGAGGAAGCCGGTGAGCCGGCCGATGACCACCCCGGAGGCGCCGCGCACGATCGAGAGCGCGTAGGGGTTGCGCTTCTGCGGCATCAGGATGCTCGCGCGGGTGTAGCCGTCGTCGAGGTCGACGAAGTCGAACTCGCTGCTCGACCAGATCTCCAGGTCCTCGGCCAGCTTGCTCAAGGTCGAGAGCAGGCTGGCGGCGGTGGCCAGCACGTGGATGAGCCCGTCGATCTGCCACATCGCGTCCCGCGTGTGCTCGATGACGTCGTCGAAGCCCAACGCGGCGGCGATGAAGGACCGGTCGTCGAGCAACCGGGTGCCGTTCACGCAGCCGGCGCCGCCGGGGCTGCGGTTGACCCACCCCAGTGCGTCCAGCAGCCGCTGGCCGTCCCTCAGTGCCGGGTAGGCGAAGGAGAGGACGTAGTGGCCGAACGTCGACGGCTGCGCCTGCTGCAGGTACGTCTGGTCCGGCATCAACGTCGCGACGTGCCGGCCCGCCAGGTCGGTGGCCTCGCGGGCGAACGCGGCCACCTCGTCGACGAGGTCGAGCAGCTGGCGCCGGACGTAGAGCCGTAGCGCGATGCGCGCCGCCTCCCGCCTGGGCCGTCCGGCGTGCAGCCAGCCGGCCACGTCCCCCAGGCGCTCGACGAAGTAGTGCTCCCGCGAGTTGTACGGCTCGCCGAGCGCCGGGTCGTAGGGGAAGCGCGCGGCGTCGGTGCCGTGGACCTCCAGCAGGACGCGTTGCAGGTCTCGCGCCGCCGCCTCCGGGATGACGCCACGCCGGCGCAGGTCGAGCACGTGCGCGATGTCGGCCAGGTTGAGCCCGTCGTGCAGGAACGGCGCGTCGGCGTTCTCGAGGGTGAAGCCGCTCTCGACCAGCTCCGGGGCTGCCGAGCCGACGGGCGGACCGCTGCGTCGTGGGCGAGCGTTCATGGCTGTGCTCCCTGGACGAGGGCGGACAGGGCAGCGGCGACGCCCCCGGTGTGCCAGAAGACGACCGGTGCCGGTGTGCCGTCGCGGATCTCCCGGCGCAGCAGGCTCATCGCCTTGGCCCCGTAGTAGGGGTCCAGGAGCAGCCCCTCGTGGCGCAGGGCGATCGCCGCGCTGGTCCGGTCGTCCTCCGAGGGCACGCCGAAGCCGGGGCCGCGGCAGTCGTGGAGCTCGACGTCGGTGCCGACCGGGGGAGTCAGGCCCAGCAGCCGCGCGCACTCGCCGGCGATGCCCAGCACCTGGGCGTGGGCCTCCTCGGGCTCGCGGCTGACCGACGCGCCGAGCACCCGCCACGGCAGCTCGAAACCCACCTGCCCGGCCACCAGGCCGCCTTGCGTGCCCCCGGAACCGGTCGCGACGACGACGACCGAGGGCGAGACCCCCGCCGCGGCACACTGTTCGGCGAGCTCCCTTGCGGCGCAGGCGTACCCGGCGGCACCGACCCCGGTGGCACCGCCGCGGGGCACGGCATACGGTCGGTGGCCCCGGGCCGTCAGTCGCGTCGCGTGCTCCGCGACGGCGTCGTCCAGCTGCTCGCGGCTCGGGGCGGCGTCGAAGTGCAACCGCGCGCCGGCCGCGCGGGCCAGGGCGAGGTTCACCGTGGGGGTGGTGGGGGCCGGCCCGCTGAACAGCAGCTCGCACGCCAGGCCGGCGGTGGAGGCGGCCATCGCCGCCGCCGCGCAGAAGCTCGAGGACGGGCTCCCTGCGGAGACCAGCACGTCGGCCCGGCGCGCCACCGCGTCGCCGATGAGGAACTCCAGGGCCCGAGCCTTGTTGCCGGCGACGCCGAAGCCGGTCAGGTCGTCGCGCTTGAGGTAGATCGGCCCGGCTGCCAACGCTCCTTCCAGCCCGCGGGCCCGGACGAACGGGGTGGGCAGGGTCGCCAGCGAGGCCCGGGCCAGGGTCACGGCCATCGGTCCGGCTCCGCGTCGCGGGCCGCGCGGGCCCGGCTGACCACGATGTCCACCATCGTGCCCGCGGCCCCGGTCGCGGGCACGGCCAGCCAACGGCGGCAGTCCTGCTCCGTGGCGGCGCCCGCGGCCACGAGTGCGTCGACGACGTGGGTGACGTCCGCGGTCCCGGGGCTGAGCACCTCGTGCATCAGCCGCTGCGCCGTGTGCTTCCCGACCTTCCCGGCCAGCCCGGCGAGCAGGCGCTCGGACGCGATCCGGTCGCCGTGGCTCTCCAGGTTGACCCGCATCGCCTCGACGTCCACCTCGAGGCCGGAGACCAGGCGGCGGGCGACCTGGAGCGCCACCCCCGTCAGCAGGCAGACCTCGGGGAAGGCCGACCACTCGGCCTTCCAGCCGCGGCCGTCGCGCTCGTGGACCGCGACCATGCCCTCGACGAGGACGCCGGCGTTGGCGCGCACCAGCCGGGCCAGGGTGTCGAGGTGCTCGCTGCCCTCGGGGTTGCGCTTGTGCGGCATCGTGATGCTGCTGACCGCCTCGGCCGTGCTCGGTTCGCGCAGCTCGCCGATCTCGGGTCGCTGCAGCTCGAGCACCTCGGTCCCGATCCGCGCCAGCGTGCCGCACACCATGGCCAGCAGGCCGCCGAACTCGGCGACCCGGTCGCGCGAGCTCAGCCACGAGATCCCCGGGTCGCCCAGGCCCAGCTCCGCGCAGAACTGCTCGCGCAGCGCCAGGCCCTGAGGCTCGAAGAAGCCGAGCACCCCGACGGCCCCACCCAGCTGTCCGACCAGCCAGCGCGGCCGTCCCTCCCGCAGCCGGTCCAGGTGGCGGCGAACCTCGTCGGCCCAGGACGCCGCCTTGAAGCCGAAGGTGATCGGCGCCCCCGGCTGGCCGTGGGTCCGCCCGGCCATGACCGTGTCGCGGTGAGTGACGGCGAGCCCGAGCAGGGCGTCCTCGATCGCGCGCAGGTCGCGCCAGATGAGCGCGCCGACCTCGCGCATGGCGAGGGCGAACCACGTGTCGGTGACGTCCTGCACGGTGGCGCCCGCGTAGACGTGCTCCCGCGCGGTCTCCGGGAGCACGTGCTGCAGCGCCCGGATCAGGCCGAGCATCGAGTGCGAGGTCATCCGGGTCTGCTGGGCCACCAGGTCGAGGTCGAGCGAGTCGACCCGCGCGTGGGTGGCGATCTCGGCGGCGGCTTCGGCCGGGACCATCCCCAGCTGGGCCTGGGTGGTCGCCAGCGCGGCGAGCACGTCCAGCCACGCCTGCAGCCGGGCCGGTTCCTCGAACAGCGACCCGAGCTCGGCCGTCCCCCACAGGTGGGCGTACTGCCGGGAGTCGGTCAGGCGGGTGCCCACGAGGGCTCCCACTCGCGCACGATCCGCTCCAGGGCCTCGGAGACCTGGGCGAGGGTGGCGCCCCACGGCACCACGACCTGTCCGGGCTCGGTGAGAACCTCGTGCTCCAGCAGGCAGCACCGGGTCAGCACCGCGCCCGGGGTCGGCCCGGCCCGCCGGGGGCAGGTGTCGACCTGCTCGGCCCGCTCGCCGTAGAACCACTCGTGGATCTGCTGCGAGCGCTCACAGCCGAGCAGGGTCCACGCCCGGTGCTCCGGCCGCTGGTCAAGGTACCAGGTGGTGCTGCCCTGGACGGTGACCCCGCCGCCCCGGCAGGGCAGCAGGTAGGCCTTCGCGGGGTGGGTGCGTGCCAGCTCGGCGAGGTCGACGACCTCGGCGACCAGCTCGATGGGGGGCAGGTGCTCGGCGACGTCGAGCAGCCGTCGGGTCTGGTCGAAGAGCTTCGCGGGATGCGGCGGGACGACCTCACGGACCGTGAGCCGCAGCGGCGCGGGGTCCACGATGAAGCTGATGTGGCCGTAACCGTCCTGCATGACCACTCCGCGCCTGCCGGGCGCCTCCTCCAGGGCCGCGCGCGCCAGCATCGAGGGCACCGCCGCGTCCAGGTCGGGGCGGACCACGAAGGCGCACTCCTGCGGTCCGGCGAGGAGGTTGACCGCGGTGATCGGCACGAACAGCGGGTCCGCGCCGCCCTCGACGGACGCCTTCTGCACCGACAGGATCGCGGTCTGTGCACCGCGCCGGACCACGATGAACCGGGTCCGCCGGTAGGCCTCCAGGCCGACGAAGTGCGCCGCCAGCGAACCCTCGTCGAGCTCACAGGTGACGTCGGAGACGGCCACGCCCCGGTAGGCACCGGGCACCAGGTTGGGTCGGTGCGCCGCCGGCGTCCGGCTCACGTCGTCACCCAGGGGGCGTGGACGGCGCAGGTGTCCGCCCGGAGCCCGAGCCGCAACGTCTCCAGGGCCAGGACGTCGGCGAGGGGGATGTTGGCCAGGTTCACCTCGGGGCCGTGCTCGCGGATGAACCAGGCCTGCTGCTCCTTGCGGGGGGCCTCGAAGAACACCCGGTCCAGACCGCCGCCGCGAAGAGCGGCCTGCACGAGCTCCTCCCGCACGGTGCCGTCGGGGCGGTAGAGGCCGACGGTGCCGCTCTCCCGGCCCTCCGCGATCACCCAGCGCGCCCCGGCGTCGAGGTCACCCGCGACCTCCGCGGCCCACTCCGCGGGGCTCGCGTGCTCCTGCGGGTCCTTGCTGCCCACCTCGGAGAGCACCACGAAGCGGCCTGCCGCGCGCCGGATGAGGTCGCGCTTGTCCGCCAACGGCATGGGCGCCACACCCCGGGAGACCTCGACGCAGGCGAGTCCGGCCTCGAACGCCCAGTCCAGGCACTCGCCGACCTTGCCCTGGCACCAGGCGATCTCCATCAGGGTGCCGCCGAGGCAGGCCAGCACGTCGGCCGCCTCGAGCAGGGACAGCTTGGCCGGGAGCCCGGGGTCGACGTAGGCGATGCCCCAGCCGAGCTTCCAGAGGTCGAGGTGGGCTGCGCCGGTCGTCAGGACCGCCTCGGTCGCGGCGACGCTGGCCCCCGTGTCGAGGACGTGGGTCAGTCCCGCGACGCGCGGCTTGCTTCCTCGCTCCGGCAGACTCAGAAAGGTCGGCAGCGACACGTCTTCTATGTTAAAAGCCTCATACACTTTCCGACAGGGTGCCGGAGGGAGGTGGCCATGGACGCGACCCCGGGCGGGCCCGACGGGCTTGGTGACCTGGAGCAGCTGGCGGCCCACCTGCGCACGCACGCGGCCCTGCGGGCCAAGGCGGAGATCGGCCTGGTCAGCGAGGTGATGGGCACGGCGAGCTGGGTCCACGGCCCCGGGGACGACGGGGCGGTGGTCCGGATGGGCGCCACAGGCGCGGCCGGGTCCCCCGACGGCCAGGTGATCGCCTGCGGGGAGGCGCTGCTGCCCGCCTTCGTGGCCCGGGACCCCTACGGCGCGGGCTTCGCAGCGGTCCTGACCAACGTCAACGACCTGGCCGCGATGGGGGCGGAGCCGCGCGCCATCGTCGACACCATCGTCGGCACCGTCGACCTGGCCCGGGAGGCGCTGCGCGGCATGCAGGCGGCGAGCCGGCTGTACGACGTGCCGGTCGTGGGTGGGCACCTCACCCTGCACGACGGGCCGCCTGCCGTCTCCGCCTTCGGCGTCGGGACGGCCGGTGCGGTGCTGTCCCTGACCCACGTCGCGGCGGGACAGGCGCTCGTGGTCGCGTGCTGCACCGATGGCACGATGCGCGCGGACTTCCCCTTCTTCCGCTCCTTCGACGAGCGAGGCGCGGAGCTGGCCGGGGACGTGCGCCTGCTGGCCCGGATCGCCGGGTCGGGTGCCGCCGTCGCGGCCAAGGACGTGAGCATGGCCGGCCTGGTGGGTTCGCTGGCCATGCTGCTGGAGTGGGGCCGGTTCGGCGTCACGGTGGACCTCGACCGCCTGCCCCGGCCAACCGGCGTCCCGATGGCCGCGTGGCTGACCTGCTTCCCGGCCTACGCCTTCCTGCTCTGCACACCGCCGGACCGCGCGCAGGAGTGCGCGGCGGCGTTCCACTCCCGCGGGCTGGACGCCGCAGCCGTGGGCGTCATCGACGACACCGGGCTGCTCCGGCTGGCCTCCGGTGGCCGGCAGGCGACGGTGCTCGACCTCGCGGTCACCCCGGTGACCGGCTTGCGGCGCTGACCCTGCCCCCGGCGGACCACGACCTCAGGCGCCGGTCCCCTCGGCGAGGGCGCGCGCGAGGGAGGCGCCCCTCTCCGGTGAGGGCAGCGCGATACGCATCTGCTGGTGGGGCAGGCCGACGTACGTCTCGGGCGCGCCCACCGGCTCCCAGCCCAGCCGGGTGAAGAACGTGACGTTGGGCAGCTGGATGTGAGCCACCATCGCGCGGCCCCCGCGGGCCCCGGCGAGGGCGACCGCGCAGCGGACCAGCGGCGCGCCCAGGCCCCGGACCCGGAACGGCGCCAGGACGGCGAGCCGGTCTCCCTGCCACAGGCCCGCCAGGGCGTCGAGCTCATACAGCCGGACGCTGCCCGCGACGACGCCGTCGCAGCACCCGACGACGTGGACCGTCGAGGACCGGGCGTCGCGCTCGTCCCGGTCCGAGCCGGCGAAGACCGCCTGCTCCAGGACGAAGACCTCGTGCCGCACCGCGAAGTGCGCGACCAGCTCCTCGGACGAGCCCGCCTCCCGGCACGTGACGGGCGACGGCGCGACTGTGGCGGGGCGGAGGTCGGCTGCCCGGCCCGGCCGGGTGGCGGAGGCATCGGCGGCGGTCACGGCATGCCCTCGCGGTCACCGGGGCCGCGGCGGCCGGCCGATCTGCAGCAACGGCGAGGACCGCAGGGCCGAGGCGACCGGGGTGAGCCCGGAACACGCCTGGCACCGCGCGCAGCCGGCCTTGGCGATGGCGGGGTGCATGCCCCGGGCGGCCATGTAGCCGGCGACGGCGCGATACATCCGCTCGGTGTAGGCCGCGTCCGGGGGGAGGGCATCCTCCATCAGGCTCCCGGCGACCGGCCGGAGCGGGACGACGAACGGGAACACCCCCAGGTCCACCGCGCGCCGGCAGCCGTCCAGGGTCAGGTCGGGGTCCTCGCCCATGCCCAGGATGACGTAGGTGGAGACCTGCCCCCGGCCGAAGACCTCGACGGCGCGGGTCCAGGCCTCGACGTAGCGCCCGATCCCGGTGCGGGCCTTGGCCGGCGCGACGCGGGCCAGCACGTCCGGGTCGAAGGACTCGACGTGGATGCCGACGGAGTCCACCCCCATCTCGCCGACCTCGTCGATGACGTCGAGGTCGCGCGGAGGCTCGAACTGGATCTCGACCGGCAGGCCGGAGGCCTTCTTGACCGCCTCGGCGCAGCGGGCCACGTAGCGCGCCCCGCGGTCGACCCCGTTGGAGCTGCCCGTCGTCAGCGTGGCGTCGACCGCCCCGTCGAGCTCCTTGGCCGCGACCGCGACCTCCGCGAGCTGCTCCGGGGTCTTCTTGACGATGGTGCGCCCCGCCTCGAGCGACACCTCGATCCCGCAGAAGCGGCACTGGTTCTCGTTGCCCCAGTAGGCGCAGGTCTGCACGACCGTGCTCGCGAACGAGTCCAGGTGGAGCAGGCCGATCTTCCAGTAGGGGACGCCGTCGGCGGTGGCCAGGTCGTAGAAGCGGGGACGGCGCTGGGTGGATGCCGCGGCCAGGCGCTCGCCGTCGCGGAACACGGCATACCCCTCGTCCTCGGCCCGCAGGACGTAGGGCGAGCCGGCCGAGGCCTGGTTGTCCGTCGGCACGGTGACCGGGTAGCCGCCGACCCAGAGCATCCCGGAGTCCGTCGGGCCGGCGCCCCCGCGCCGCCGCTCGAGGGGCACCTCCACCCTCAGCCCGCGGGACTGCAGGTCCACCACCAGGGCGGCGATCCCGGCGGCGGCCGCGTCCGGCGGGGTGGCAGGGGGTCCTGGGTGGACGCTCATGGCTCTCCCCAGTCGTTCACTGAGCGAAACGAACCGTATCCCTTAGCAAACGTTTCGGCCGCTGCGCCTGTCAAGGTGCCGAAGGACGGTCACCGGCGCGCCGACAGCGCCTCGCGGTGACGCTGCAGGGCCGCGACCCAGGAGGCCCGGTCGCCGTAGGCCTCGCTCACCTCCGGGGCCGACATCCCGTCGGCCGTCGGGGCCGGGATCACCTGCACCTCGTATGCCGTGTCGGCCGCGCCGCCGGACTCCACCACGCCGACGAGCATGGTGCCGGTCGGCACGTGGAGCTCGACCCGGCGGTACTCCCCGGTCATCACGGCGTCGGCGTCCGGCTCCTCGACCAGCCACTCCTGCCCCGCCGCCCGGGCGGCCGCGACTCGCTGCTGCGCCCGGCGGGCCCGGTCCCGGGCCCACAGCTCCCGGCACCGGACGGCGCAGGCCGCGTCCACCACGGTCTCGGGCGAGAGCCCGCCCAGCTCGGCCGAGCGCTCGCCGGACGTGTCGGTCAGGGACTCGACCAGGCGGTCCCTCTGTGCCAGCACCGCCCCGATGTCCGGGGAGCTGGAGCGCAGCCCGGTCAGCAGCCTGCCGGTGGCGGCGACGGCCCGCTCGTACCCGGCCGGGTCGACCAGCGCCAGGGGATAGAGGCGGGACTCGGCCGCGGTGAACCGGGCCGCCGCCTCCGGCGGGACGGCGGGGGTGCCGGACCCGGGCTGCGTCACGGCCAGCCCCCTGGTCCGCCCATGCTGCATACACCATCGGCCATGCCTACATCGTATGATGTACGCACCTGGCCGTGACCGGTCCAGGACCGACACCCTTGAGGAATCGAGGCGCCGTGACGGGTATCGCGGTGGTCGCCTTGGGCGGTAACGCCATCATCCCCGCGGGTGAGGCGGGCACCTACGAGCAGCAGCGGGAGCACGCCGACGCGATGGCCCGATCCATCCGTGAGCTGCTGGACGACGGGTGGCGGGTCGTCATCGTGCACGGCAACGGGCCGCAGGTGGGCAACCTCGCGATCCAGCAGGAGAGGGCGCGCGACGCCGTGCCGGAGATGCCGCTGTTCGCCCTGGACGCCATGACGCAGGGCCAGCTGGGCTCCCTCATCGCCATCTCGGTGTACCGGGCCTGCGGCGGGCGCCACCCCGTGGTGGGCATCCTCAGCCACGTGATCGTCGACCTCGCCGACCCCGCGTTCGACCATCCCTCCAAGCCGATCGGGCCGTTCTACACCCAGGCCGAGGCGGCCGGGCTGGCCGCGGACCGCGGCTGGGTGCTCGTCGAGGACAGCGGCCGCGGGTACCGCCGCGTCGTCCCCTCACCGCAGCCCCTCGGCTTCGTGGAGATCCGGGCGCTGCGGTGCCTGCTCGACGCCGGGCACGTGGTGGTGGCCGACGGTGGAGGAGGCATCCCCGTCGCCCGCCGCGGAACCATCTGGGACGGGGTCGACGCGGTCATCGACAAGGACTACGCCGCCGCCGAGCTCGCCCGCCAGCTCGGGGCCGACGCCCTGGTGCTGGTCACGGGGGTCGAGGCCGTGATGGTCGACTTCGGGACGCCCACCCAGCGCCGGCTGGGGCGCGTCGACGTGGCGGATGCCGAGCGCCACCTCTCAGCGGGGCAGTTCCCCGAGGGGAGCATGGGCCCGAAGGTGCGGGCGGCGACGCGGTTCCTGCGCGGCGGGGGACGGCTGGCCGTCATCACCACGGCCTCACTGGCCGCGCCGACCCTGCGCGCCCGGGGGGACGACCCCACCGCCGGCACCCGGATCGTGGCCGCGCTCGACCGGGAGGGGGCCCCGGCGTGACGGTCGAGGTCCGGACGTTCACCGACACCTACGTGGACTCGGTCGTCCAGCTCGAGGCCATGAGGGCCATGCGCCAGACCGAGGGCGTCGAGTGGGCGAGCGCCGCGATGGGGACCCCGGCCAACCTGCAGACCTTCCGCGACCAGCAGGTCGACCCTTCATCCGTGGAGGGAGCCGACCCGAACGACTTCGTGATGGCGGTGCGTGCCGCGACGCACGACGCAGCCGAGCAGGCCCTGGATGCGGGGGAGCGGGCCGCGTTTGCAGCACGACCGGCCTCCGGCGAGCGGGCCGCGGAGCCGGAGCCGAGGACGGTGCGGCAGGCGGTGCAGGCCCAGCCGGGGTCGACCGTGGCGGTCGTCTCGGTTCCCGGGGAGTACGCCCCGCTCGTCACGTTCGAGGCGTTGTCGTCGGGCCTGCACGTGCTGCTGTTCAGCGACAACGTGCCGGTGCACGAGGAGGTGCGGCTCAAGGACCTCGCGCGGTCCAGGGGCCTGCTGGTCATGGGGCCCGGCGCCGGCACGGCGATGCTGGGCGGTGTGGGGCTCGGCTTCGCCAACGTCGTCAGGCCCGGGCGCGTCGGGGTGGTGGCGGCTGCGGGCACCGGCGCGCAGGAGGTCATGTCCCTGCTCGACCGGTGGGGTGCCGGTGTCAGCCAGGTGATCGGGGTCGGCGGCCGCGACCTGTCCGGCGAGGTCGCCGGGCGGACCACCCTCCAGGCGCTCGAGGCCCTGCGCGACGACCCGGGCACCGACGTCATCCTCCTCGTCTCGAAGCCTCCGGCGCCGGACGTCGCGGCGACCGTCCTGGGCGCCGGTGGTGGCACCCCGGTCGTGGCCGCCCTGATCGGGCTGGGTCCGGGTTTCGAGGCCCCGGCAGGGGTCCGGCTCGCCGACACGCTCGAGGGCGGGGTGGTGGCCACGCTGGACGTCCTCGGTCGTCCGGCTCCCGTCACGACCGGGACCGCCGGGCCCACGGTGACCGAGGCCCGTCGCCGGCTCGCGCCGCAGCGGACCCTGGTCCGCGGCCTGTTCTCCGGGGGGACCCTCTGCTACGAGTCCCTGGTCCTCCTCGGCCGGGTGCTGGGCGAGGTCAGGTCCAACGTGCCGATCAACCCGAAGTGGGGGCTGCCGGCCCCTCCGGGGTCGCACCAGTGCCTCGACCTCGGGGAGGAGGAGTTCACCCGCGGCCGGCCCCACCCGATGATCGACGCCGAGGCCCGGCTGGAGGTGCTGGCCGAGCACGCCGCCGACGAGCAGGTGGCGGCGATCGTCGTGGACGTGGTGCTCGGTCGTGGCGCCCACCCCGACCCCGCCGGGGTGCTGGCGCCGGCGTGCGAGGCGGCCATGGCGCGCGGAGGTCCCCAGGTCGTGGCCTACGTCCTCGGCACCGACGGGGACCCGCAGGGCCTGGCTGCGCAGCGGGAGCGGCTGGAAGGTGCGGGCTGCATCGTCACCGAGACCGCGGCGCGGGCCTCCCTGGTCGCGGCCGCAGTCGCCACCGGGGACCAGGACCTGGCGGAGCGGGCGCTGTGAACCCCTCCCGGCCGGGCGCCGGCCTGCCCCGGGTCGCCCTGGTCAGCTACTCGACCAGACCCCGCGGCGGCGTGGTCCACACCCTGTCCCTGGCCGAGGCGATGGTCGACCTCGGTATGCCGGTCCGTGTCGTCTCGCTCGGCGACCAGGAGCAGGGGTTCCATCGACCGGTCCGGGCGCCGTACACCCTGGTCCCGGCCCCGGAGCCACGGCCGACGCTGGAGGAACGCGTGTTCGCCTCGGTCGACGCCCTCGAGGAGGGCCTGCGGGTCCTCGCCGACGAGGTCGACATCCTCCACGCCCAGGACTGCATCTCCGCCCGGGCGGCGGCGCGCGTCCGTGACTCCGGTGCGGACGTCCGGGTGGTGCGCACCGTCCACCACGTCGACGACTTCACCACCCCGGCGCTGGTGGAGTGCCAGCGGCAGGCGATCCTCGAGCCGGACCGGCTGGTGGTCGTCAGCGAGGACTGGCGGGCCCGGCTGCAGGCCGAGTTCGGCAGGTCGGCCAGCGTGATCCACAACGGCGTGGACGCCCGCCGCTTCCCGGCGGTCGACCCCGCAGAGCGGGCGGCGCTGCGGCAGGAGCTGGCGCTGGCCGACCGGTTCGTGTTCCTCGCCGTCGGCGGGATCGAACCGCGCAAGGGCAGCATCCACCTCCTGCGGGCCCTGGCGATCCTGGCCGGCGAGCTGGAGCCCCGTCCCGCCCTGGTCGTCGTGGGCGGGCACTCGTTCCAGGACTACGCCGCCTACCGCGAGGAGGCGCTGGACATGCTGCCGGGGCTCGGGCTGGAGCTCGGCCGCGACGTCATCCTCAGCGGCACGGTGAGCGAGGCCTCGCTGAACCTCCACTACCGCAGCGCCGACGCGCTGGCCTTCCCCTCCGTCAAGGAGGGCTGGGGGCTGGCCGTCCTGGAGGCGATGGCCGCCGGGCTGCCCGTGGTGGCCAGCGACATCGCCGTGCTGCGCGAGTACCTGACCGACCGCGATACCGCCGTCCTGACCCGGGTCGGCGACCCGCGGTCGCTGGCCGCGGGGATGCGGGCGGTGGCAACCGACTCCGCGCTGCGGGACCGGCTGGTCGAGGGAGGCCGGTCGCTGGTGACGCAGTTCGGCTGGGAGCGCGCCGCCCGGGCGCACCGGCGGCTGTACCTCGACGACGTCGACCGGGAGACGTTCGCGGGTGCGACGGAGGGCGACAGACGACACGGTTCGGGCTAGGCCGCGAGCGCGGGCCGTGGCGTTCACCGACGTGTACCGTTGCCGACCGTCGGCCGTACATCATAGGTGCACAGGGATTCACCAAAGTGGATCCGACGGTGCCGTTCGGAGGAGCCTGCATGGCTGAGCGCAGACGCGCATCAGAGGTCCGGAAGCGGCCGGCGCGCCCGGCACGGGTCGGCGAGCACGTCGAGGGCATCGTCGGCGCCATCGGGCCCAAGCTCCAACGGCTCCGGCAGGAACAGCGTCTGTCCCTCCAGCAGCTGGCGGTGCGTGCCGAGGTGTCCGCGGCCGCGATCCACAAGATCGAACGCAACGACATGGTGCCCACCATCACGACGCTGCTGAAGATCTGCGCTGCGCTCGAGCGGCCGGTCAGCTACTTCACCGAGGTCGACGAGGGGGAGCCCGAGCTGGCGACGCTGACCCGCGCCGACGACCGGCAGGGCGTCTTCACCCCTCACCGGGGCCTGCACCTCGCCGGCCTCTCCGGCGGTTACGCGCACTTCAGGGGCGCGGCGGCGATGGCCACCGTGGAACCGGGGGCGTGCAGCGGGGACAAGCCGATGCTGCACCCGGGGGAGGAGCTGGTCCTGCTCACCGCGGGGGCCCTGGTCTTCACCATCGCGGGCACGCGGTTCGAGCTCGGCCCGGGCGACTCCCTGCACTTCGTCGGTGAGCAGCCGCACCAGTGGGCCAACGAGACCTCGGACCCGGCCACCGCCGTCTGGTTCGCCCTGCGCGACTCGTAGGCGCGCTGCCGAGCCCCGGACGGGTCTCCCCGCGGGGCCCCGGCGGCGCCCTGCCCACCCCAGCCGGCGGTGAACCCGGACGGGGTGCTGGACCGTGATGTCCCATGAGGCCGCCTGACGGAGGTGTGTGATGGGACGGACCGGCAAGCACCGCGTGGTGATGGTGGGCGCCGTCGCAGCGCTGCTCACCCTCGCAGCCTGCGGGGGGACCAGCGGTGGCGGGGGTTATGGGGCAGCGCCGGCGACGAGCGCCGCGGCCACGGCGAAGGGGCAGCCGGTGAGCGTGGTCGAGAAGGAGTTCTCGATCGCGCTGACCCCGGCCACGCTGCATGCCGGCACGTACAGCTTCACCGTCCACAACGCCGGCACCTTCGCGCACAACCTGAACATCCAGGGGCCCGGCGTCACCCAGCAGGCGACCGCGACCGTGTCTCCGGGGCAGTCCGCGGTCCTCACCGTGACCCTGCAGCAGGGGTCCTACGAGCTGTGGTGCTCGGTCGACAGCCACAAGGACCGCGGCATGGACCTGAGGGTGAAGGTCGGGTGAGCCGCATGTCCGGGCTGCTGCTGAGGGTCGTGACCGCCGCCGGCCTGGCCGTGGATGCGTTCGTGCACTGGCACCTCGCTGCCCGCTTCGACCCCGTGGTCGGCAGCGGCCGGGTGCAGGTCAGCGAGGGGCAGATGTTCCGGCTGGAGGCGCTGCTGGCGCTGGTGGCAGCGGTACTGGTGCTCCTCGTGCGCCGGCGGTGGGCGGTCCTGCTCGCCTTCGTGGTTGCCCTCGGAGGGGTGGCCGCGGTCCTGCTCTATCGGTACGTCGACGTGGGGGCCGTCGGCCCCCTGCCCGACATGTACGACCCGACCTGGTACCCGGAGAAGACGCTCAGCTTCGTCGCTGAGGCGCTCGCCGCGGCCGCCGCGGGGACGCTGCTGCTCACCCTGAAGCCCGGGAGGCGCAGCGAGGGCGGTCCCGCCCGGCCCGAGGCGAAGGGTGCTCGTCTGCCCCGGGCGTAGCGGCTCAGGCCTGCTCGACCCTCGTCCGCTGGTGGGTCTCGTACATCCGCACCGCCACCACGAGGCCGGAGACGGCGGTGAGGCCGGCGACCACCCAGACAGCGGCGCGCACGCCGAGCGCATCCGCGACGACGCCGGCCAGCAGCGCCCCCACGGCGAAGCCACCGTCACGCCAGAGCCGGTAGATCCCGACCGAGCGGGCGCGCCAGGCAGGGTGGGCGACGTCGCCGATGGAGGCCAGGAGGGTCGGGTAGACCATCGCGGTGCCGGCGCCGAGCAGGACCGCGGCGACCGCCCACAGGGCGAAGGTGTCGCCGACGGCGACCATCGCCAGGGCGAGGGCCTGCAGCCACATGCCTCCGGCGATGAGCCACTTGCGTCCCCACCGGTCGGACAGGGCTCCCGTGAACAGCTGCCCGAGGCCCCACACCGCGGGGTAGAGGGCCGCCAGCACCCCGATGCGCGCGACGGACATGCCGGTGGCGGCGAACAGGACGGGGAACAGCCCCCATGCCAGGCCGTCGTTGAGGTTGTTGACCAGCCCGGCCTGGCTGGCCGAGGACAGCGCGGGCTCGCGGAAGCTGGTCTGGGTGAACACCTGGGCGTCGCTGAGCTCGTCGTGCAGGTGGTCGTGCCGACCGTCGGCGCGGGCCACGTGGCTGGCCGCCTCGAGGCGGGCGTGACCGCGGGTCTCCCGCACGAACACGGTGGACAGCCCCAGGCCGAGCGCGGCGAAGGCGATGCCCAGCAGGAACGGTGCCGGGCGCAGCCCGAAGGCCTGGGCCAGGTAACCGGTGGCCAGGGCGGTGACGGCCAGCGCGCCGTAGCCGGCAGCCTCGTTCAGGCCCATCGCGAACCCGCGCCGGGCCGGGCCGACGAGGTCGATCTTCATGATCACCGTGGTCGACCAGGTCAGGCCCTGGCTGATGCCCAGCAGCACGTTGGCGGCGACGATCAAGCCCCAGCTCGGTGCCCAGATCAGCAGCAGCGGCACCGGCACGGCGACCAGCCACCCGGCCACGAGCACTGGCTTGCGCCCGTAGCGGTCCGACCACGCCCCGGCGACATAGTTCGTCGCCGCCTTGGACGCGCCGAACGCGAGGATGTAGGTGAGGGCTGCGGTGTAGGCCGTGAGGTGGAAGGTGCGCGTGGCCAGCAGCGGCAGCACCGTGCGCTCCTGCCCCAGCATCCCGCCCACCAGGGCGTTCACCGCGACGAGAAGGCTGAACTGGGCCGCGTTGGCGCGCAGCCCGAGGGCCAGCGGCCGGGTCGTCGACCGGTGCAGCGTGGACTCAGGCAAGGGACAGGAAGAGCTTCTCCAGCGCCTCGGTGTCCATCGAGTCGGCGCTGTCGGGGTCGGCCAGGCACTGCTTGAGCCCGCTGGAGATGATCGCGAAGCCGGCCCGGTCGAGGGCACGGTTGACCGCGGCGAGCTGGGTCACGACGTCCTGGCAGTCGCGGCCCTCCTCGATCATCCGCAGCACGCCGCCGAGCTGGCCCTGGGCGCGGCGCAGGCGGTTGAGGACGGGGGCCATCTCGTCCGGGTTGAGCTCGACCATGGGTGCTCCTCGGGTCTGTCGGGTCGTGGGGGTCAGGCGCGCGCGGGCGATGCGCTGAGGGTGTCCAGTGCGGCCGTGAGCCGGGCCGTGGCCTCGTGGGCGACCGGGGCCAGTGCCTCGTTGCCGGTCAGGGCCACCATGGTCTCGGGGTCCAGCGCCTCGACCAACGTCGCGGCGGGACCGATCGAACGCACGACGACGTTGCAGGGCAGCAGCAGCCCGATCGACGGCTCGGCCTGGAGGGCAGCGTGCGCCAGGGGCGGGCGGCAGGCTCCGAGGATGACCTGCGGCTCCACGTCGACGTCGAGCTTGGCCTTCATCGTGGCCCGGATGTCGATCTCGGTCAGGACGCCGAACCCCTGCTCGGCCAGGGCGCCGCGGGTGGCCTCCAGCACCGTCTCGAATGGCTGGTCGACGGTGGTGCTGATCGCGTAGGACGTCACGGTGAGCTCCGGTTCAGGGTTGGAGGGGGTTTCAGGACGCGGTCGGCGGTGGCGCGACCTCCTGAGGGCAAATATACCCACGGGGGTATCAACCGAGCATCCACCGAGGGTGTTCCTGAACGCCCGGTCCACATACCCGGTGGGGTATGTCACAGCCGGCCGGTGCGGGTTGGGGAATGACGCCGCCGGGGGCTAGCGTTGCCGACGGTCAGATACCCCCTGGGGTATGACCTAGTCTGTGAGTGAGGAGCCAGAGACCATGCGTGAAGTGACCCCCGAGGAGTTCGCTGCCGCCCACGCGGACGGCGCCTTCGTCGTGGACGTGCGTGAGCCGGGTGAGTACGTCGGCGGCCACGTGCCCGGAGCCGTCCTGCTGCCGATGAGCCAGCTCGCTGCCCGCCTCGGCGAGGTGCCGCGCGGCGTGCCGCTCTACGTGATCTGCGCCAGCGGAAACCGCAGCAAGTCCATGACCAGCCTGCTCGAGCGCGCGGGGTTCGACGCCTACTCCGTCGCCGGCGGCACCGCCGCCTGGGCGCGTGCCGGCCGCC
The DNA here is from genome assembly GCF_036391795.1 of Oryzihumus sp. Classification (GTDB taxonomy): domain Bacteria; phylum Actinomycetota; class Actinomycetes; order Actinomycetales; family Dermatophilaceae; genus Oryzihumus. Next base: position 16,883 of record NZ_DASVZH010000186.1, on the reverse strand, counting down.
CGGTGGTCCGCGGCGCCCGCCCGCACGCCGCCTGACCCCTCCCCGACCTCCCCGAAAGGACGTTCACCTGATGGTGACCATCATCCCGATCGACACCCCGACCCTGGGGGACCGCAGCTACGTCGCCCACGACGGCGAGGTTGCCCTCGTCGTCGACCCCCAGCGCGACCTCGACCGCGTCCTCGACGTGGTGCACGAGGCGGGTGTGCGGATCACCCACGTGTTCGAGACGCACCTCCACAACGACTACGTCACCGGCGGCCTGGCCCTGGCGAAGGTGACCGGCGCGGCATACCACGTGAACGCGGACGACGACGTCTCCTACGACCGCGTCCCGGTCCGCGACGGCGACGTGGTCGAGGTGAGCCCGGCGCTGCGGGTCCGCGTCATCGCCACCCCCGGGCACACCTACACCCACCTGTCCTATGCCCTGGAGGCCGACGGCGAGCAGGTCGGGGTCTTCTCCGGCGGGTCGCTGCTGTTCGGCTCCACCGGCCGCCCGGACCTGCTCGGCCCGGAGCACACCCAGGCGCTGGTGCACCACCAGTACCACTCGGCGAACCGGCTGGCCGCCGAGCTGCCCGAGCAGGCACAGGTGCTGCCCACGCACGGCTTCGGCAGCTTCTGCTCGGCCACCCAGTCCGAGGCGACGTCCTCGACGATCGGCCAGGAGAAGCGCACCAACCCTGCCCTGACCCAGGCCGAGCAGGAGTGGGTCGATGAGCTGCTCGGCGCCCTCGACGCCTGGCCTGCCTACTACGCCCACATGGGCCCGGCCAACGCCGCCGGACCGGATGCGGCCGACCTGAGCGCCCCCACGACCGCCGACAAGGACGAGCTGCGCCGCCGGCTCGAGGCGGGGGAGTGGCTCGTGGACCTGCGCAACCGGACCGCGTTCGCCGCCGGGCACGTCCGCGGCACCTTCAACTTCGGTGTCGACGGACAGCTCGCCACCTACCTCGGCTGGCTCATCCCGTGGGGCACCCCCGTGACGCTGCTCGGGGAGACCCCCGAGCAGGTGGCCGAGGCCCAGCGGGAGCTGGTCCGCATCGGCATCGACCGTCCCGAGGCGTCCGCCACCGGCTCCCCGGAGCAGTGGACCGACGAGCCGCTCGGCAGCTTCCGGACCGCGACGTTCGCCGACCTCGCCCAGGTGCGCCACCACCGCGCTGTCGCCGTCGTGGACGTGCGGCGCACCCCGGAGTGGGACGAGGCCCACATCGACGGTGCGGTGAGCATCCCGCTGCACGAGCTCCTCGACCGGCTGGACGAGGTCCCCGACGGTGAGCTCTGGGTGCACTGCGCCGGCGGTTACCGCGCCTCCATCGCCACGTCGATCCTGGCCCGCGCCGGCCACCACGTGGTGGCGGTCGACGACTCCTTCGAGGAGCAGGCTGCGTCCGCCGGCCTGCCCATCGTGACCGCCCAGCAGCGCGTCTCCGTCGGCTGACCCGCGCAGGGGAGCCGGCGTCCTCCCGCGATGCCGGCTCCCTCGGCGGTCCCGAGTCGACCGCCGCCCGCGCCCGCGTAACCCCACGGACGGAGATACTTCTCGTGCTTGCCCTGGCCATCCCCATCGGCCTGCTCATCGGCCTCAGTCTCGGCGCCCTCGGCGGCGGCGGTTCGATCCTGACCGTCCCGGCCCTGGTCTACCTGCTGGGCCAGGACACCAGGAGCGCCACCACCGGCTCGCTGCTCATCGTCGGTGTCACCGCCCTGGCCGGGCTGGCTGCGCATGCCCGCGAAGGACGCGTCCGCGTCGCCCAGGGGCTGGTCTTCGGCGTGCTCGGCGTCGCGGGCTCCTGGGTCGGCTCACGCCTGTCCGCCAGCGTCCCGCCGAACGTGCTGCTCACCGCCTTCTCGGCGCTCATGCTCGTCGTGGCGACCGTCATGTACGCCCGGAGCCGCGGCTCCCGGCACACCCCGGCGGACACCGCGACGGACGCCGCGACAGGCGCCGTGGACGTGTCGCAGACCCCGGTCGTGTCCTTCGCGCCGCTGCGGATCGACCGGACCCGCGCCCTCCGGGTGCTGGTCACCGCCACCGCGGTGGGCCTGCTGACCGGGTTCTTCGGCGTCGGCGGCGGGTTCGCCGTCGTCCCCGCCCTCGTGCTCGCCCTCGGCTTCGCCATGCCGGTGGCGGTGGGCACCTCGCTGCTGGTCATCGCCGTCAACAGCGCCTCGGCGCTCCTGGCCCGGGCCGGGCAGGGGATGCACCTGGACTGGGTCCTGCTGGGCACGTTCACCCTGGCCGCCATCGTCGGCAGCGTCCTCGGCGGTCGCGTCGCCTCACGGGTCCCACCGCGGACGCTGTCGCGAGCCTTCACCGTGCTGCTCGTCCTCGTGGCCCTCTACACGGCAGCCCGCAGCGTGCCCCAGCTCCTTTGACCATGACTGGGCTCCCGACCGAACACGCCCAGCCCGCACCACCGCAACGACAGGAACAGCAACTACACATGACCCTCGCCCCCACCCGCACCAAGCCCACCCGCATCACCCCCGAGGAGCTGCGCGACTGGATGGCCACGAAGGAGGCTCCCCGCGTGCTCGATGTCCGGTCCCCGGCCGAGTTCTCCTCGAGCCACGTCGCCGGTTCCTACAACGTCCCCCTGGACCTGCTGCGCGAGCACCGCCACGAGCTGCGTGACCACCTCGACCAGGACGTCGTCCTGATCTGCCGCTCGGGCGCCCGCGCCGGCCAGGCCGAGACCCTGCTGGCCGAGGTCGGACTGCCGAACCTGCACGTCCTGGACGGCGGGGTCCTCGCCTGGGAGCAGGCCGGAGCGCCGCTCATCCGCGGCCGCGCGCGCTGGGACCTCGAGCGCCAGGTGCGCCTCGTCGCCGGCTCGCTCGTCCTCGGCGGTGTGCTCGCCAGCATCGTGTGGCCGCCGGCCAGGTGGTTGTCCGGCGCCGTCGGCGGCGGTCTGGCGTTCGCCGCCGTGACCAACAGCTGCGCCATGGGCATGCTCCTGTCCCGGCTGCCGTACAACCAGGACAGCACCACCGACCTGGACAGCGTCCTGACCGCTCTGGCTGACCACCCGGCCGCCTGAGCCCCGGAACGGCGCCACGGACCCAACCGGCACCGACCCCTGCGGGAGCCGGCCAGGGTCCGTGGCGTCTCCATGTCCGGGCGACGACGTCGAGCTCCTGTGCCTGCCGTTGGCGTCGTCGTTGGCCGTCAGCCGGCCTCGGTGATGGCGACACCCATGAACACGGCGCCGAGCGCGCCGAGGAGGCCGACCGCACCCCAGACTCCCCGCGCCGCAGGGGTCTTCGCCGCGGTGTGCAGTGCGGCACCGAGGCCGGACAGGGCGACCAGGACGAGCTTCACGACCAGCGCGCCGGGGTGCTTGCCCTGGGTGTGCTCGACGGCCAGGTTCCACATGCCGGTGATCAGCAGGACGGCGAACGCCGGCCATGCCACGCGGGCGAAGGCGTTGGCTGCGACCGAGGTGGTGGCCGGCGCTGCGCGGCGCAGGGGCCCGACGAGCGCGGCCAGCACGATCTGTCCGCCGACCCACACCGTCGCGGCGAGCACGTGGAGCGTCAGGCGGAGGACATCAAGGTCAAAGGGCACCATCCCGCCATCCAACACGACCGCGAGGGCGTGAGGGCCCTGCGGTCGGTGTCCTTGGTCCCTGTCCCGCCCCACGGCCGGGCGGTCCACTGAGGGGGACCGGACCAACTGGAGGTGTCCCATGGTGAGCGCCCTCGCGGCTGATACTGCCGGAACCTACGTCCACTGGGGGTGGGTCCAGATCTCCGTGGCCAACCTGGTGGTCATCGGACTGATGCTCGTCATCTTCGCTGCCGCAGTCCTCCTGCCGCTCGGGCGCCACCCCGAGCGCTACGAGACCGAGGACCAGCAGTGACCACGGCCGACGGCAGGCTCGCCCGCGTCGGTGGTGACACCGAACGGCCGAGCTGGACCGCCAGGCTGCGCGGGCGGATCTCGCGCACGGTGCCGCCGGGACAGGCGCTCCCGGACCGCCAGCCGGCCTACGTCGCCTCTGCCATCTACGTCTTCGGCGTGCTGACGCTGGCGGCGTTCGTCGTCGTGCTCGTCACGGGTGGCCTGCTCGCCATCGGAGGCTCGGTCTGGTGGCACACCTCAGGACTGGGCCACTACGTGAACTCGCTGCACCTGTGGAGCGTCGAGCTGTTCTTCGCATTCATGGTGATCCACCTCTGGGGCAAGTTCTTCATGGCGGCCTGGCGCGGCCACCGCGCGCTGACGTGGATGACCGGCGTGGTCTGCTTCCTCGGCTCGATCGGCACCGCCTTCACCGGCTACCTCGTGCAGAGCAACTTCGACTCCCAGTGGATCGGCACGCAGGCCAAGGACGGGCTGAACTCCGTCGGTGTCGGGGCGTACTTCAACGTGCTCAACCCGGGCCAGATGCTGCTGTGGCACGTCGTGCTGCTGCCCCTCGTGGTCGGTGTCATCACCGTCCTGCACCTGGTGCTGGTGCGCCGGCACGGCGTCGTCGCCCCGATCGGCGAGGAGGACTGAGGTCATGACCGCCATCGCGATCAAGCCGACCCGGCCCTACGACCTGGTCAAGGAGTTCGTCATCGCCCTTGCGGTGGTGGCGCTGCTGACGGTGGGCCTGGCGGCCATCTTCTCCTCGCCGGACGAGAAGGCGATCACGTTGCAGAGCTGGGCCAAGCAGACGCCCAACGACGTCGTCGCCACCGCCACGGCCGAGCTCGCCGGCACCTCCGGGAGCGCGACCTACGGTCCGCCGTACAACTCCAACGCCGTCGGCCAGACCCTTGGCCCGCTCAAGCTGCAGCAGTGGGCCGGGGTGACCACCCCGGTGAACTCGGCCAACGACCTGGTCATCACGCCACTGTCCCAGCTGCAGGGCAGCCCGCTGCTGAGCCTGGCCCTGGCCACGTGGCGGAACGCTTCCGCGGACCAGCAGACGAAGTGGGCCACGGCATACTCCGACGCGCTGGGCAAGGCTCCCGACGGCAACCCCGCAGCGGTCGCACGTGGCAGCTACGGCCCGGTGCCCGTCCTGACCACGGCCTACCTGCAGCAGGCCCAGGCCGGTGGGCTCGACGGCGTGCTGGCCGAGCCCGGGTTCTACGGCGGCAACTCGACGAAGTCCTTGCTGCTGCTCGCCGACGGGAGCTACCTGGAGGACCAGGCCCGCGCCCGCAACCTCGGCGGTGACCAGTGGGGGATGATGAACGAGACCGGCAACTACCCCGGTCAGCCGTGGTTGTGGCTCTACACCTTCTGGTACCAGGTGCCGCCGTTCTCCACCTCCGACAACGCCGACGCCCAGGTCTGGGCGCTGATGGCGATCCTGTCGCTGGCCCTGCTCCTGCTGCCGTTCATCCCGGGGCTGCGCTCGCTGCCGAAGTACCTCGGGGTCTACCGCCTCATCTGGCGTCGGCACTACCGGGCCCACCCGCTGCGCTGACCTCGCCGTGACGGCGGTCGTGGCACCACGACCGTTGCGGTCGCGACGGATCCACCGTCGCGACCGCCGTCATGTCCTGGGGCCGGATGCCCAGCCCGACCAGCGCGTGACCTCCGCACGGACCACCGGGCCGGTCGGAGGTCTGGCGGCGTACGCGGGGTAGCGCGCGACGAGCCACGCGATGGCCTGCGACCACTGCGGTCCGTCCGCGACCACCGTTGCGCGGGCGTCCGCGCGCACCCACCACAGCCGGTCCCAGTCGTCCTCGTAGTGGTCGAGCAGCAAGGAGACGGAAGGGTTCTCGACGATGTTCGCCAGCCGGCGCAGCCGGGTCGTCGTCTTGGGCTTGTGGTCCACCGCGCTCACCACGACGTCACCGACCAGGGCGAAGGTCACCGGCACGAGGTGCGGCTGCCGGTCCGCCCCGCAGGTGCCCAGCACCACCCGGCGGGCGGCGCCGAACCGCTCGCGACACTCCGACTCGTCCAGGCGCACACCCCCAGCCTCCCAGCCCCGCCCCGGACAGCAGGTATGCCGCGCCCCCGGTGAGGGGCGCGGCATACCTGGCTGGGTGGTTCAGACGGTGGCGAGCTCGCGCTCGCGGTCGGGGTCCGGGTCGCCGCCGTGGTCGTCGGCGGCGGTCTCGTCGAACGGGACCAGGCCGCTGAGGACCTCCTCGGCGCGGCCCTTGTCGATCTCCCCGGTCCACGTGCCGATGAGCACCGTGGCCACGGCGTTGCCGGCGAAGTTGGTCAGCGCCCGGGCCTCGGACATGAAGCGGTCGATGCCGACGATGATGCCGACGCCGTCGACCAGGTCGGGCCGGTGCGACTGCAGGCCGCCGGCCAGCGTGGCCAGCCCGGCGCCGGTGACCCCGGCCGCGCCCTTGGAGGCGATGACCATGAACACCAGCAGCGAGACCTGCTCGCCGATCGACATGGGCTTGCCGAGCGCGTCGGCGACGAACAGCGACGCCATGGTCAGGTAGATCGCGGTGCCGTCGAGGTTGAAGGAGTAGCCGGTGGGCACGGTGATGCCGACGACGGGGCGGGAGATGCCCAGGTGCTCCATCTTGGCGATCAGCCGCGGCAGCGCGGTCTCCGAGGACGACGTGGACAGGATCAGCAGGAACTCGCGGCCGAGGTAGCGCAGCAGCCGGAAGATCGAGACGCCGGCGACCAGGCGCAGCAGGGTGCCCAGCACCACGATCACGAAGATCGCGCAGGTGGCGTAGAAGCCGAGCATGACCTGGGCCAGGGAGACCAGCGCCTTGGCGCCGGTCGCCCCGACGAGCGCGGCCATGGCGCCGAACGCGCCGACAGGGGCTGCCCACATGACCATGGCGAGCACCCGGAAGACGACCTTCTGCAGGCTCTCGACCGCGGCGAGGGCGGGTGCCCCCTTCGCGCCGAGGGACTGGATCGCGAAGCCGACCAGCAGGGCGACGAACAGCGCCTGCAGCACCTGCCCCTCGGTGAGGGAGGAGAACAGCGTGGTGGGGATGATCCCGAGGATGAAGTCGGTGGTCGTGCCGGCCTCACCGCTGACCTGCTTGTGCCCGGTGGCGGCCAGGGCCTTGGTCAGGTGCAGCCCCGACCCGGGGTGGATGAGGTTGCCGACGACCAGGCCGATGGCGAGGGCGACGGTCGACATCACGAGGAAGTAGCCGATCGCCAGCCCGCCGACCTTGCCGACCTGGGTCGCCTTCCGGATCGAGCCGACGCCGAGCACGATCGTGCAGAAGATGACCGGGGTGATCATCATCTTGACGAGGTTCACGAAGCCGGTGCCGATCGGCTTCAGGCCCACCGCGAAGTCGGGGGCGACGAGCCCCACGACCACGCCGAGGACCACGGCGACGATCACCGCGACGTAGAGCCAGTGGGTTCTGTCGCGCCGCCGGCCGGTGACCGGCGCGGTCGGCGCTGAGGGGGTGCTGGACATGCTTCCTCCCGGGCAGACCCGGTATGCCGTGTGGCCACCGGGGTCGGACGTGTCGGGGTCGAGGGTGCGCCGGGTCGGTGGCTAGGGTCACCGTTGTGTTCATTGAGTTCGTGGCCCGGGTCATGGGCCGCGCTCCGGCAGCGCCGTGACCAGCCCGCGCCGGTGGAGCCTGGCGGCCCAGATCTTCGCCGCACAGGTGCTGGTGGCCGTGCTGGTGCTGGCCGGCGGGCTGGCAGGCGCCTACGTGCAGGCGAGCCACGCCGGCGAGCAGCAGGCCACGTCCCGGGTGCTGGCGGTGGCGCACACGGTCGCGGCCACCCCGCTGGTCGTGCAGGCGGTGGGCACGGCCGACCCCACCCGCACGCTGCAGCCGCTGGCCGTGCGGGTGCAGCGCGCCACCGGCACCGACTTCGTCGTGGTGATGAGCCCCACCGGACGGCGGTGGACGCACCCGGATCCGCGGCAGATCGGGCGGCAGTTCATCGGGCACATCGCCGCCGCGGCCGCGGGGCACGATCTCACCGAGACCTACACCGGCACGCTGGGCCCGTCGGTCCGCGCGGTGGTGCCGGTGCGCGACGGCACCGGCGCGGTCACGGGCCTGGTGTCGGTGGGGATCCGGCAGACGGCGGTCGCCGCCGCCGTGGCCTCCCAGCTGCCCGAGCTGCTCGTGGCGGCAGCCCTGGCGGCGGTGCTCTTCGGCACGGGCAGCTGGCTGGTCGCCCGCAGGCTGCGCCGGCAGACCGGAGGGCTGGGCGCGGCCGAGCTGCAGGAGATGGCCGAGTACTACGACGCGGTGCTGCACTCGGTGCGCGAGGGCCTGCTGCTCATCGACGGCGCCGGGCGGGTGCGCCTGGTCAACGACGAGGCGCGGCGACTGCTCTCGCTGCCCGGGTCGGTCGTCGGCCGGCCGGTCACCGAGGTCGGGCTGGCCCCGAGCCTGACCGCGACGCTGGCGTCGGGGGAGCCGCGCGAGGACGAGCTGCACGTCACCGACGCCCGGGTCCTGGTGCTCAACCAGGCCCGCGCCAGCTGGCAGGGACGCGACCTCGGAACGGTGACGACCCTGCGCGACCGCACCGACCTGGAGGCGCTCACCGGCGAGCTGGACTCGGCGCGCGGGCTGGCCGAGGCGCTGCGCTCACAGGCCCACGAGTCGGCCAACCGGCTGCACACCGTGGTGTCGCTGATCGAGCTCGGCCGCTCGGACGAGGCGCTGACGTTCGCGACCGGTGAGCTGGCCGTGTCGCAGCGGCTCACCGACGAGGTGGTCGCCTCGGTCCAGGAGCCGGCGCTCGCGGCCCTGCTGCTCGGCAAGGCCGCGCAGGCCGGCGAGCGGGGCGTCGAGCTGGAGGTCGAGGGCAGCGGCCTGCCCGAGGGAGTGGTCCCCTCGCGGGACCTGGTGACCATCGTCGGCAACCTCGTCGACAACGCGCTCGAGGCCGTCTCCGGCCAGCCCGGCCCGCGTCGAGTCCGGGTGGCCACCGACTGGCAGGACGGCTGTGCGGTGCTGACCGTCAGCGACACCGGGCCGGGCCTGCCGCCGGAGGACCTCGAGCGCGCGTTCGCCCGCGGCTGGTCGACCAAGGCCGGCGGCGGCCCCGGCGGCCGGGGCCTGGGCCTCGCGCTCGTGCGGCAGTCCGTGCTGCGGCTCGGCGGCACCCTGTCGGTGGAGGGACCGCCCGGGGCGACGTTCGTCGTCCGGCTCCCGGCGACGGTGGGGGAGGACGCGTGAGTGCCGATCTGCGGGTGCTGGTGGTCGAGGACGAGCAGGTGGCCGCCGATGCCCACACCACCTACGTCGGCCGCGTGCCGGGGTTCGTCGTGGTGGGCACCGCGCGGACCGGCCAGGCCGCGTTGCAGGTGCTGGGCGACCGGCCGGTGGACCTGGTGCTGCTCGACATGCACCTGCCCGACATCGCCGGGCTCGACGTCGTCCGGGCCATGCGGGCCGCCGGCCACCGGGCCGACGTCATCGCGGTCACGTCCGCCCGCGACCTGCCGACGGTCCGCAACGCCGTCTCGATGGGCGTGGTGCAGTACCTGCTCAAGCCGTTCGCCTTCGCCTCCCTGCGCGAGCGGCTCGAGCGGTACCGGGACTACCGCAGCCACGTCGACACGGCCGGGTCGCTGGCCACGCAGCACGACCTCGACCAGATGCTCGGCGGCCTGCGCGCCGGAGGCCCGGCCCACCTGCCCAAGGGCATCGCCGGGGAGTCACTGGCCGAGGTGGCGCGGGTGCTGCGGGAGTCGCCGTCCGGGGCGTCGGCCAGCGAGGTCGCCGAGCGCCTGGGCATGTCGCGGGTGACGGCACGCCGCTACCTGGAGCACCTCGGCGACAGCGGGCTCGCGCTGCGCCGGTCGCGCTATGCCGGGCCGGGACGTCCCGAGGTGGAGTACCGCTGGGGAGGTTGACCCGGGTGTCGGGTTGGTCTGCCGGCCGCGACGGTCAGCCGAGCTCGGGCCCGCGCACCAGCTCGACCCGGACGCTCTCGCCCGGGCGGGCCTGGGCCAGCAGGTCGCAGTCCTCCTCGAACACCACGGCGACCACCGGGTAGCCGCCGGTCGTCGGGTGGTCGGCGAGGAACACCAGCGGCTGCCCGGAGGGCGGCACCTGCACGGCGCCGCGCAGCACCCCCTCGCTGGCCAGCTCCTCGTGCCGGTGCCGTTCGAGCACCGGTCCGGACAGGCGCACGCCGACGCGGTCGCTGTCACCGGTGACCGTCCAGCAGACGCCGGTCAGGACGCGGGCGCCGGGGGGCCCGAACCAGTCGTCGCGGGGCCCGGGCACGGCGCGGACCACGAGGCCGCCGGGGCTGGCGCCGTGCAGCCGCGGCACGTCCGAGCTGCGCAGGGCCGCCACGGGAGCGGCGTCGGCGACGTGCAGCGCCGAGCCCACGGCCAGCGGCTCCGGGCCGATGCCGGAGAGGGTGTCGCGACTGCCACTGCCGAACACCTGCTCCGCCGCGAGCCCGCCCCGGACGGCGAGGTAGCTGCGCAGGCCCGTGGCCGGCATACCGAGGCGCAGCAGCGACCCGGCCGGGACGAAGGCGGGGGCGCAGAAGTCCACCGCGCGGTCGTCCACCTGGACCAGCAGCGGCGCTCCGGTGACCGCGACGGTGACGTCGGCGGTCGCGCGCAGGGCGAGGCCGCCGGCGAGCACCTCGACGGCCAGGGCGCCGTCGACGTTGCCCACGAGCCGGTTCGCCGTGCGCAGCGACCCGCGGTCGGCAGCGCCGCTGGGGCTGACGCCGAGGTGGGCGTGCCCCGGGCGGCCGAGGTCCTGCAGCAGGGCCAGCGGGCCGACCCGCTCGACGGTCAGGGCGCGGCGGCTCATGCGCGGCCCTCGTCGACGAAGCGCACCGTCGTGCCGGGCGTGAGCAGGGCGGGCGTCGGCCGGGTGGTGTCCCACATGGCCACCGAGGTGGTGCCGATGAGCTGCCAGCCGCCGGGGGAGGAGCGGGGGTAGACGCCGGTGTACTGGTCCGCCAGTGCCACCGCGCCGGCCGGGATGCGCGGCCGGGGGTCGCGGCGCCGGGGGACGGCGAGATCATCGGCCTCGCCGGTGAGGTAGCCGAATCCCGGTGCAAAACCACAGAACTCGACGGTCCAGACCTGCCCGGTATGCCGGGTGACCACCTCCGTGGGTGACATCCCGAGCGTGGCGGCCACCTCCGCGAGGTCCTCGCCGTCGTAGCGCACCGGCACCTCGAGCGGCTCGGCCTCGTCGCCGGCGTGGGTGTCCTCGGCCAGGGGCAGGGAGCGCACCCGGGCCGTGACCGCGCGGGCGTCGGCGCCGGGCTCGAGCACGAGCAGCACGGTCCTGGCGGCGGGCACGTGCTCCCGCACGCCGGCGAGGGGGTGGGCACGCAGCGCCGCGTCCAGACGGCGTCGCGTGGCGGCGTCGTCGAGCTCGACGAGGACCGCGCCCAGGCCGCACGGCAGGAAGCGCACGTCAGCCGCCGGTGAACGCGCGCAGGGTCACGCCGGCGGCGTCGAGGCGCTCGCGGACCGCCCGGGCGATGGTCACGGCGCCGGGGGAGTCGCCGTGGACGCACACGGAGTCGACCTCGAGGGTGACGACCGAGCCGTCGACCGCCTCGACCTCGCCGAGGGTGACCATGCGCACGACGCGCTCGGCGACGACGGCGGGGTCGTGGATCACGGCGCCGGGCTCGCGGCGGGAGACCAGGGTGCCGGCGGGGGTGTAGGCGCGGTCGGCGAACGCCTCGCGCACGGTGCGCAGCCCGCGCGCGGCGGCCGCGGCGAGCAGCACAGAGCCGGGCAGGCCGAGCAGCGGCAGGGCGGGGTCGTAGGCGGCGACCGCCCGGACCACGGCGGCGGCCTGCTCCTCGTGGTGGACGACGGCGTTGTAGAGCGCCCCGTGCGGCTTGACGTAGGAGACGGCCGTCCCGTGGCTGCGCGCGATGCCGTCGAGGGCGCCGAGCTGGTAGAGCACGTCGGCGTAGAGCTCCTCGGGCGCCATGTCGATGAACCGCCGGCCGAAGCCGCCGAGGTCGGCGTAACCCACCTGCGCGCCCACGGCCACCCCGCGCTCGGCGGCGGTCGAGCACGTGGCCACGAGGGTCGCCGGGTCGCCGGCGTGGAACCCGCAGGCGACGTTGGCCGAGGTGACCAGGTGCAGCAGGGCGTCGTCGTCGCCGAGCTCCCAGCGGCCGAACGACTCGCCGACGTCGGCGTTGAGATCCACGCTCCTCTGGTCCACCATGTCGCCAGATTGTTCAACAACCCGTCACCGTGTCAAGGTGCGACCCCAGGAGCTGAGATGGCTGAGTCCGCCGCGTCCCGTGCCGCCGACCGCCTGCGCGCCGCCGTCCTCGAGGGAGAGCTGCGCCCGGGCGAGCGGCTTGACGAGGCCGGCCTGGGCGCCCGCCTGCAGGTCAGTCGCAACACCCTGCGGGAGGCGTTCCGGCTGCTGGGGCACGAGCACGTCGTGGAGCACGAGCCCAACCGGGGGGTTTTCGTGCGCAACCTGTCGCTGGAGGAGGCGCGCCAGCTCTACCAGACCCGCCGGCTGCTCGAGGTCGGCGCCGTACGGGAGGCGGCCGTGGCCCGCGCAGGCGTCGACACGCTGGAGACCGCGGATCGGCTTGTCGCGCAACGCCGCTGGACGGCAGCAGTGGGCCAGGTCGAGGAGGCTGCCGCGGAGGGCCGGGTGGCGGCGCGGCGGGGCGACTACGAGGCCGTCGGCACCGCCAACGGGCGCTTCCACCTGGCCCTGGCCGCGCTGGCGGGCAACGAGGTGCTCGACCGGACCCTGCGCACGATCCTGACCGAGATGCGGCTGCTGTTCGTGGTGGTCGCCGACCCCCGCTCGGTGCACGGGCGCTACGTGGAGGCCAACGCGCGCATCGCCGACCTCGTGACGGCCGGCGAGGTGGTCCGGGCCGCGGTGGCGCTGGAGGAGTACCTGCTCGGCTCGGAGGCGCACCTGCTCGAGCTCTACGCGTCCCATTTCTCCGGATCATGAGAAATGTCGGCTGTGCCCCTTGTGGCGATTGTTGAACGACTCCTAGGGTGGCGGGCCATCAAGGGTGCGTCCGCAGGGGGACGCTCCTGCTGACCCGAAACCCGAGGTGCTGCCCATGTGGGTGCTGCTCGCGGTAGCCGTCGTCGTCGTCGGCTTCGCCCTCAGACTCAACGCGATGCTCGTGGTCACCGTCGCCGGCGTGACGGCCGGACTCATCTCCGGCATGACCCCGATGAAGATCCTCGACACCTTCGGCACCGGCTTCGCCGGCTCCCGCTCGGTGACCGTCTTCATCGTGGTGCTGCCGGTGATCGGCCTGATCGAGCGCTACGGCCTGCAGCACCAGGCCCGCCGGATGATCTCGCGGCTCGCCGGCATGACCGTGGGCCGGCTGCTCGCCGCCTACCTGCTCGTGCGGCAGGGCACCGCCGCCCTGGGCCTCATGGCCGTGGGCGGCCCGGCCCAGGCGGTCCGGCCGATCGTCGCGCCGATGTCGGAGGCCGCCGCGGAGCGCCGCCACGGCCCGCTCAGCGAGCCGATGCGGGAGAAGATCCGCTCGTATGCCGCGTCCGCGGACACCGTGGGCCTGTTCTTCGGCGAGGACATCTTCGTCGCGGTCGGGTCGATCCTGCTGATCACCGGGTTCGTCGACACGACCTACCACCTCAAGCTCGACGCGCTGCAGGTGGCGCTGTGGGCCATCCCCACCGCCATCTGCGCGCTGCTCATCCACGGCGCCCGGATGCTCTGGCTGGACCGCAGCCTGGGGCGCATGACCGGGGTGGGCGCCCCCACCAGCGACGCCGACGCCGTCACGACGGGAGCAGGTCGATGATCAAGGTCGAGTGGTTCTACTGGCTGGTCGCCTTCTTCTTCCTGGTGGTCGCGGTCGTGCGGCTCACCGACCGCGAGGCGCCGCGGCGGCACGCCAGCGCGGCGTTCTGGGCGCTGCTGGCGTTCACCTTCGTCTACGGCAGCGCCGTCACCGCCGGGGCCGGCCCGGCCTGGGTCGAGGGCGTGGCCGTGATCGGCCTCGCCGTCCTGGCCGGCTTCGGCCTGCCCCGCAAGGGCACCGAGCGGACCACGACCGACGCCGAGCGTGAGCGGCTGGCCACCCGGTTCGGGCCGACGCTGTTCATCCCCGCCCTCGTCGTCCCGGCGGTGGCCGTGGTCTTCGGGGCATGGCTGGCCAAGGTCAAGTACGGCGACGGCCTGCTGCTGGAGAAGGGGTCGGCCACGGTCATCGGCCTCGGCGTCGCCGCCGTGGTCGCGCTCGTGGTCGCGATGCTGATGTTCCGCCCCGGTTCGGTCGCCGTGCCGTTCCGGGAGGGCGACCGCCTGCTCGGGCACATCGGCTGGGCCGCGATCCTGCCGCAGTTCCTGGCCACCTTGGGCCTGCTGTTCCAGGCGGCCGGCGTCGGCGACGCGGTCAAGGGCATCACCGACGGCATCCTGCCCAAGGGCTCTCTCATCGCCGCCGTCACCGTCTACTGCGTGGGCATGGCGCTGTTCACCATGATCATGGGCAACGCCTTCGCCGCCTTCCCGGTGATGACCGCCGCGGTCGGCTGGCCGCTGCTGGTCCAGCAGTTCCACGGCCAGCCGGCGGTGGTCTTCGCGGTCGGCATGCTCGCCGGCTTCTGCGGCACGCTGTGCACGCCCATGGCCGCCAACTTCAACCTCGTCCCGGCCGCGCTGCTCGAGCTCAAGGACACCTACGGCCCGATCAAGGCACAGGTGCCCACCGCCATCCCGCTGCTGGCGTGCAACGTCGCGGTCATGGCCGTCTTCGCCTTCCCGCGATGAGTGCCGGCGACTGGGCGCAGACGATCCTGCGCGTCCTGGACACCCCGTGGCCCTACAACGCCGCGCACAGCTCGCTGGGGTCGGACGACGTGGACGTCACCCCGCAGCGGCTGCACCCGGCGTTCCACGGCAGCCTGGACTGGCACTCCTCGACGCACATGCAGTGGTCGGCGGTGCGGATGCTCTCCGGGGCCGCCGGGCCGCTCGACCCGGCCACCACCGAGGCGCTGGCGGCTGTCCTCGACGACCGGCTGGCACCCGGAGCGGGCGCGGCGGAGGCGGCCTATCTGCGGCAACGTCCCTCGTTCGAGCGCCCCTACGGCTGGGCGTGGGCGGCGATGCTGGCCGCCGCCACACGCGACTGCCCGCACCCGCGCGCCACCACCTGGGCGCGGGCCACCACGCCGCTGGCCGAGGCGGTCGCCGACCTCGTCCTCGCCTGGCTGCCCCGGCTGACCCACCCGGTCCGGCACGGCGTGCACAGCAACACCGCGTTCGGGTGTGCCCTGATGCACGAGGCGTTCACGGCGCTGGGCCGCGACGACGTCGTGGCCGCACTCACCGCCGCGGCGCGAGGCTGGTTCGGTGCCGACACGGCCTACCCCGCGTGCTGGGAGCCCAGCGGCAACGACTTCCTCTCCCCGGCACTGTGCGAGGCGGACCTCCTGCGCCGCGTCCTGCCCGCGGGGGAGCGGTCGACGTGGCTGGAGGCCTTCCTGCCCGGGCTGGGGGCGGCCGGCGACCCGCTGCTGTCCGTGCCGGAGGTGCGCGACCGGACCGACGGCCAGATGGTGCACCTCTTCGGGCTCGCCCTGTCGCGCGCCTGGCAGCTGCGCGAGCTCGCCCCGCTGGTCCCGGACGCGGACCGGCGGGCCCGGATGCTGGCCGCCGCCGACACCCAGGCGAGCGCGGTCGAGGCGGAGATCATCAACGGGGACTTCATGTCCACGCACTGGCTTGTTTCCTTCGCCCTGCTGGCCGAGGGAGCCCGACCGGCCTAGTCGGCCATCGCCTTGATGACCGTCACCGCGGTGGTCAGCCCCGCCGGGTCGTCGGAGCGAGCCGCCCACCGTGCCTGCTCGACCTCACGGACCAGCGTCCACGCGCGGGTGCGGTCCTCGTCGAGGCCGGCGTGCTCGCACACCAGCGACAGGCGACGCCGCAGGTGCCGGCGCGCGTCGTGGCTGGCGACCACCTCGTCCCAGCGGTTCCACAGCAACGGCGCGACCGCGAATGCCGGGTCGGCGGCCATCGGCTTGGGGTCGATCGCCAGCCACGGCGTGCGCTCGGCGGCGAGCACGTTGGCGTAGTGCAGGTCGGTGTGCACCAGCCGTGCGTCGGTGGTGGTCTCCTGGGCCAGGTCCGTGGCCAGCGACCGGGCCTGCTCCACGAACCGGCGGGGGATGCCCTCGGGGCCGGCCGGGAGCTGCGCCACCAGCGTCCGCGCCCAGTCCGAGAGGCGGGGCAGCTGCGGCAGGGCGGGCCGGTCGAGGTGGGAGAGCAGGTCACCGGCGACCGCGCAGGCCTCGTCCAGCGGGCGGCTGTGCAGGTCGCGGTCGGCGTCCAGCCGTTCGAGCAGGAGGCCCCAGCGGGCCGGGTCGGCGGCCAGCAGGCGGACCGCGCCGTCACCGTCCCAGGCCCGCAGGGCGAGGTGCTCGTAGCGGGCCTCGTCGTGGGGCCAGGTCACCTTGAGCACGGCTTCGGTGCGGGCCTGGCGCACCGGGACGACGAGGGCGCAGACCCCGTGCCTGCTCGGCCCGTCGGGCTCGAGCTGCCACTGCTCCAGGAGCTCACCGACCAACCGGGGCAGCCGGCGGAGCCACCGGTCGCCGTCCTCGCCCGGGCCGCCGGCCCCGTCGCCCTCGGCCGCTCGCCCGGCGACAGCCGCGCGGAAGGCGTCGGGGACCAGCTCGCTCACGGCGCACTCAGGCCGGGGAAGGCCGCGAGCGGCGAGCCCCACCTGGTGCCGAGGACCGCGGTCTCGGCCGTCCAGCGGACCAGGCCGGTCAGGGCCTGCTCGTTGCCCGCGGCGCCGCGAGTTTCGGCCGCCAGGGTGGACAGGAGCCCGGCCACGAGGTGGGCCGCCAGGCGGCGGGCGCCGGCGGGGGTCGTCACCGGGGACGGCAGCGGGTAGCCGAGCGGTGGCGGTGTCGCGGCGTCCCCGGCCAGCGTGACCAGCGCCGTCTCGCGGTGGCGCAGCTGTG
>NZ_DASVZH010000185.1:0-11992 GCF_036391795.1 Oryzihumus sp. | reverse complement strand
CCACCGCGAGCGCTTCGGCGGCCTCCAGCCCGTACGACGCGGCGGCCGGGTCGTGCTCGTAGGCGCGTGCCTGGAACGCGATGCCCGCCCTCGTCAGTGCGACGGTCGCCGGGGTGCCGGTGCTGCCCTGCCTGCCCTTGCCCATGCGCCCGACCCTAGCCACGATGCGACTCTTCGGCGTGGAGAGCCGTGCGCCACAGGCCCGCTGGGTAGGGTCGGCACGCGAGCTCCGGCACCGGGGCGCCCGCACCATGGCGGGGGATGACCGCACGGCGACAGGAGGGCTGTGGAGACGCGACAGGCCCTGACCGGCTGGGGCCGGACCGCCCCCAGCGTCGCCCGGGTGGTCCGGGCCGGCGACGACGCCGAGCTGGTCCGCGCCCTCGCCGCCGCCGACCGCCGTGGTGTCCTGGCGCGTGGCCTGGGTCGCAGCTACGGTGACGCCGCCCAGAACGGCGGCGGGCTGGTCCTCGACATGACGGCCCGGCGCCGCCTCCTCTCGGTGGACGCGGACCGCGCCCTCGTCACCGTCGAGGCGGGTGCCAGCCTCGACACGCTGATGCGCACCCTGCTGCCACAGGGGCTCTTCGTCCCGGTCACCCCGGGCACCCGACAGGTCACGGTCGGCGGGGCGTTCGCCGCGGACATCCACGGCAAGAACCACCACCGGGACGGCAGCTTCGCCCGGCACGTGACGTCCCTGGACCTGCTCACCGCCGACGGCACCGTCCGCAGCCTCACCCCCGAGGACGACCTGTTCTGGGCGACGGCCGGCGGGATGGGCCTGACCGGGGTGGTCCTGCGGGCCACGATCCGGATGCAGCGCGTGGAGTCGGCCTTCTGCCTGGTCGACACCGAGCGCACCACCGACCTGGACGACGCGCTCACGCGCATGGAGGAGGGCGACGACCGCTACGCCTGGTCCGTCGCGTGGATCGACTGCCTCGCCCGTGGGGCCTCGCTCGGCCGCTCGGTCCTCACCCGGGGCAGGCCGGCGCCGCGGGCCGGCCTGCCGCGCGGGCTGCGCGAGGACCCGCTGGCCTTCCGCCCGCCCAGGCCGCTGCCCACCCCGGCGGTGTTCCCCGGCGGCCTGCTGAACCGGGCGACGATCACCGCGTTCAACGACGTCTGGTACCACAAGGCCCCCCGCGAGCGCCGTGACGAGGTCCAGGGTTTCGCCCACTTCTTCCACCCCCTGGACGGCGTGGCGGGGTGGAACCGCCTGTACGGGCCGGCCGGGTTCCTGCAGTACCAGCTCGTCGTGCCCTTCGGCGCCGAGGACGCGCTGCGTCGCTGCGTGGGCCTGCTCAGCGCGACCGGTCACGGCTCGTTCCTGGCGGTCCTCAAGCGCTTCGGCCCGGCCAGTGCCGGCCACCTGTCCTTCCCCCTGCCCGGCTGGACCCTGGCCCTCGACCTGGCCCTGACGCCCGACCTCGGGGCGCTCCTGGACCGTCTCGACGAGGAGGTCGTCCAGGCCGGAGGGCGGCTCTACCTCGCCAAGGACTCCCGGGCGCCCGCAGGGCTCATCCCGCAGATGTATCCGCGGCTGGGGGAGTGGCGGGCGATCAGGACGGCCGTGGACCCCACCGGGGTGTTCACCAGTGACATGGCACGGAGGCTGGAGCTGTGAAGGACGCAACGGGCAACGTGCAACGGGTCCTGCTCCTCGGGGGCACCTCCGAGATCGCGCTCGCGACGGCCGAGCGGCTCCTCGCGCGCCGGCGCGGCGTGCACGTGACCCTGGCCGCGCGGCCCGGCCCGCGACGCAGCACGGCCGCCGCCGCCCTGGCCGCCCGGGGAGCGCAGGTCGACGAGGTCGACTTCGACGCCGGTGAGTCGCGGACCTGGCAGTCCGCCGTCGAGGCGGCCTTCACGGGTGGTGACGTCGACGTGGCGGTGGTGGCTGCCGGGGTCCTCGGCGACCCCGAGCGGGCCTGGCAGGACCTCGACGCGGCGCTGGCCATGGTGCAGGTCAACTACACCGCCGCGGTGGGCTGCGGCGTCCTGCTCGCCGGCGCCATGCGCGCCCAGGGACACGGCACGATCGTCGCGCTGTCCTCGGTGGCCGGCGAGCGACCCCGACGGTCCAACTTCGTGTACGGGTCCACCAAGGCCGGCATGGACGCGTTCTTCACCGGTCTGGGCGATGCCGTGCGGGACGACGGCGTGCACGTCCTGGTCGTGCGACCGGGCTTCGTGCGCACCGCCATGACGGCCGGCCTGGCCCCGGCGCCCCTGGCGCAGGACCCGGCCCAGGTCGCCGAGGTCATCGTCTCGGCCATCGACGCCGGCCAGGACACCGTCTGGTCCCCGGCCGTGCTGCGCTGGGTCATGTCGGTGCTGCGGCACCTGCCCCGCGCGGTGTTCCGCCGGCTCCCGGTGTGAGCCGCCTACCCGTACACCGAGGCACCCAGCGCAGCCGCCCAGAGCACCCCCAGGAGCAGCAGGACCCGGTCATGCAGGGCGATCTGCTCCGGCTCACCCGCCTCCCCGCTGTCGACGTTGACGGCGTAGCGCAGGACCGCGGTGACGAACGGGATGATGGACACGACGTTCCAGGTGCTCTGCTCCCGGTCGCTGAGGTCGTGGACCGAGAAGGCCCACAGGGAGTAGGTCGTGACGAGCACCCCCGCCGCGAGGGTCCACACGAAACGCAGGTAGGTCAGCGTGTAGTGGCGCAGCACGGGGCGCACGGCCAGGCCGGTGCGACCCACCAGCTGTGCCTCGGCATACCGCTTGCCGGCCGCCATGAACAGTGAACCGAAGCCGGCGGTGACGAGGAACCACGGTGAGAGCGGCACGGCCACGGCGACGCCCCCGGCGACGGCGCGCAGGAGGAACCCGCTGGCCACGCTCACCAGCTCCAGGACCGGCTGGTCCTTCAGGCCCAGGCAGTAGGTCACCTGCACGACCTCGTAGGTGAGCAGGACCAGCACCAGCGCACTGGACACCGCGGCGGAGACGCCCAGGGCGCACAGCAGCAGGATGACGCCGGCCGCCAGGGCGGTCGGGACGGGCACGACACCGGCGGCGACGGGGCGTCGGCACTTCTGCGGGTGAAGGCGGTCCGCCCGGACGTCGCGGACGTCGTTGATGAAGTAGACCCCCGAGCTGGCCAGGCAGAACGCCGCGCCCGCTGTCAGCGCGGCGGCCAGCCTCTCCGGCTGCAGCAGCACTCCCGCCGCGGCGGGGGCCACCAGGACCAGGATGTTCTTGGTCCACTGCTGCGGCCGCGCGGTGCGCACGAGCCCGCCCCACACGGTCATGGTGTGCCTCCTGGTCCGGGATCGACCGACGTGCCGGCCAGGACCCCGAGGAGCACGCCGGCGGCGACGTCGGTGGGGTGGTGCACGCCGAGGACGAGGCGGCTCAGGGCCATCGGCCCGACAGCCACCCAGGGCAGCCGCCGGCCGAGCACCCTGCCGTAGGCCACCGCCGCGGCCGTGGTCGAAGTGGCATGGGAGGACGGGAAGCTCCACCGGCTCGGCACCGGCACGAGCACCTCCACCCTGAGGTCCACGGGTCGCCCGCGGCGCACGACCCGCTTGAGCACGACACTGAGCAGGTGCGAGGCCGCCACGGTGCCGGTCGCGCGCAGCCAGGCGCCCTGCCGGGGCCGGTCGACGGCGGCGCCGAGCAGCCCCAGCGCCACCGGCGCCAGGGCGTGCTCGCCCGCCCGGCTGAGCATCCGGGAGGCGGCACGCACGGGCGTGGCGCGCGTGGCGGACTGCACGCCGGTCAGGACCGCGAGGTCGACCCCCTCGACCCGGGACCACGTCCCGGCGAGGCCGCCGCCGGACAGCCACTGCGCGGCGCTCATGGGCGCGCCACGACCGAGACGAAGTCCCGGCTGGAGGGGTAGAGGTAGCGGTCCGGCCGCGGCCGCTCGTCGCTGGTGAGCATGTGGGGCACCGCGGTCCCGGGGGAGGGGTGGGTGTAGGTCATGAAGTTGGTCCAGGACGTGTTGATGTCCAGCTCCATCGCCCGGACCGCTCCGGCGTCGCGGACCAGGGTCGCGAGGGAGCGCACCGACAGCGAGGCGCCGACGACGACCACGACGGACCCGTCTGCCCGCACCCCGACCGCGGAACGCCACACGTACGCCCGGTTGCCCAGCGTCTTGCCCCACGTGCTGGTGGTCGTGCTGTCGAGGTCGGGGGACAGCCGGCCCCCGTCCACGAGCAGGTCGAGGTTCTGCCGCACCGCGACGACGTCCGGGCCCAGCCGGGCGTCCCGCCCCCACTTCACGACGTCGAGGTGGCCGTCGCGGTAGAACACCATCGCCGCCGCGCCCCGGCGCAGGGTGCCGACCTGCTGCCCGCCCTGCCAGTAGCCGCCGCGGGCGTCCTGCATGGTGAACCCCGAGTTGAACGTGGCGATGAGGGCGCTCCGGGCGGACCGCGGCACGGTGGGGGCCACGGGCCAGCCCGTCCCGCCGGGCACCTGGGTCCCGGGGTGCAACGAGAACCGCAGCAGGTGCTGGTCCAGCCACGCCACCCCCGTCACGTAGCTGGTGTGCACGCTGTCGGGGCGCAGGAAGGCCGCACGGATCGCCGGGTCGCCGTGCACCTGGACCAGGGTCTGCCAGCGGCCCTCCCCGGGCAGGGGCGGCTGAGCCTGGAGGGTCAACGGCGCCGGAGCGGCCGAGAGCCGGCGCACCGCCTCCGGCCGGGGGATCGCCGTGCGCTGCGGTCCGGCCGCGGTCGCGGGCCCGTCCGGCTGCACCTGCGGGATGCCCCCGGTGGGAGTGCCGCCCACGGCGGGAGGCGAGAGGGCGTACTGCGCCTGCTCGAGGTCGCTGACCACCCACCCCAGGCCATGGAAGCGGGCCCACTCGGCCAGCCGCGCCGCGGCGCTGTCGGTGCCCGGCGCCATGAGGGCCTGGGCGAGGCTGGACCCCACGAGCAGCGCGCCCCCCAGAGCGAGCACGAGGAGGCCCTGGAGCCAGCGCCGGCGTGGCCACCACCGACGACGGCGCGGCGCCCCCGGGGGCATCCCGGCGCGCCGCAGCGCCCTCCGGCGCATGGTGCTCTGTCCAGCCATGTAGGTCCTCCCGGCGTCTCGTTGCAGACGGTAAGGCACGGGCCTGTGCCGGGCGGGGAAATCCTTCGGGACGTCGTCGCGTCAGCCCACGGAACGACGGGTATGCCGTGCCCCTCACGGTGAGGGGCACGGCATACCGGGGTGGGCGCGGGTGGGCCCGCGTCGGTGCCTCAGGCGTGGACCGAGTGGCTGGGGACCGGCTCCAGGGACTGCGCCTCGGCGGCCTCGCGGGAGGCGCGCGCCTGCTCGACGGCCGCCGCGTGCGCCTCCTCGTGCCCGCCGTGCTGGGCCCACCACTGCCGGCCGGCCTCGGGCAGCGTGTAGATCGGGTCGTAGTAGACGAACTCGCGCGAGAGCGCCTCGGCGTCCTCGCCCTCGATCGAGGTGCGGTAGTTCTTGCGCCAGTAGGACATGCCGCGCTCGGTGTCGTAGGAGTCGACCTGGTGGACCCAGCGCTTGCCGACGAACGGCACGTCGCACACGATCCGCGGGGTGGCGAAGCCGGGCAGGTAGCCCATCATCGAGTGCTGCAGGTGCTGGGCCTCGGCCAGCGACATCCGCCAGTGCTCGCTGAACGGGATCATGTCGCACATGTAGAAGTAGTACGGCGTGATCGAGGCGCCGTCGAGCAGCGCGAAGCACAGGTCCAGCAGCGCCTCGGTGCTGTCGTTGACGCCCCGCATGAGCACGCCCTGGTTGCGCACGTCGCGCACGCCGGCGTCGAGCATCGCCCTGGTGGCGGCGGCGACGGCCGGGGTGACGGACTGGGCGCTGTTGACGTGGGTGTGGATCGCCAGGGAGACCCCGCGCTCTCGGGCCTTGCGGGCCACCCGGCCCACGCCCTCGACGACGTCGTCGGCCAGCCAGTGCTGCGGCAGACCCATGAGCGCCTTGGTCGCCAGGCGGATGTCACGGATGTTGTCGATCTCCAGGAGCCGGTCCAGGAAGGCCTCGAGGTTCTTCCACGGCATGTTGGCCACGTCGCCACCGGAGACGACGACGTCGCGCACCGAGGGGGTGTTGCCCAGGTAGGCCAGCATCGCGGCGTAGCGGTCGACCGGCTTGAGGTCGAACTTGAGCTTGGCCACCGTCGGCGTGGAGTTGCCGACGAGGTCCATGCGCGTGCAGTGCCCGCAGTACTGCGGGCAGGTCGGCAGCAGCTCGGCCAGCACCTTGGTCGGGTAGCGGTGGGTCAGCCCCTCGGCCACCCACATGTCGTGCTCGTGCAGCGAGTCGCGGGAGGCGTAGGGGTGCGAGGGCCAGTCGGTGCGCCGGTCGCTGAACACCGGGAGCATGTAGCGCCGGACCGGGTCGGCGTAGAACGCGGCGGTGAACTCGGCGCCCGCCGCCGGCATGGCGCCGTCGGTCGAGGGGACCATCGTGTTCATCATCTGCGGCGGCACGAGCATCGACATGGTGGCGCGCTCGGCCTGGTCGCGCTCGAGGTCGAGGTAGAACGCCTCGGTGAGCAGGTCGCCCATGAGCTCGCGCAGCTGCTTGACGTTCTTGACGCAGTGCGCCCGCTGCCACTGGGCGCTGGCCCACTCGGCGGCCGTGACGTCCTTCCAGCCGGGCAGGCGGGTCCAGTCGGGCTCCACCAGCTCACGACGGCGGTAGGCGTAGGGCTGCTCGATCTTCGCGCTCATGACTGGCAGGATACGGGAGAACTTGCGGCGAACCGCAAGCCTCACCGCAAGATCTGTTCCCGACGCCGCTGATGGAGGACCCGCTGTGAACGACGTGCGCACCACCCCGAGCTCGCCGGTCGGCCTGCACCGGGTGCTGGAGCCGGCGGGGGAGCGGATCACCCTGCCCCAGGCGGCCCGGCGCCTCGACGCCTCGCCGCAGGTCTGGCCCGACGAGGTGCGCATCGCCGTCGAGACGCTCAACCTCGACGCCGCCTCCTACCGCCAGCTCGCCGAGGCCCACCGCACGCCGGCCGGGGAGGTCGACGGCGAGGCGGTCCGCGCCGCCGTCCTCGACATCGTCGCCACCCGCGGCAAGATGCAGAACCCCGTCACCGGCTCGGGGGGCATGCTCATCGGCACCGTCGAGGAGGTCGGCCCGGACAGCCCGCTCGGCCTCGTCCCGGGCGACCGGGTCGCCACCCTGGTCTCCCTCTCCCTCACCCCGCTGGCCCTCACCGACGGGCTCGCCCGCTGGGACGGCCGCTCCGAGCGCGTCCCGGCCCAGGGCCACGCCATCCTGTTCGGCCGTTCCATCGCGGCGAAGCTGCCCGCCGACCTCGACCCCGAGCTGGCCCTGATGGTGATGGACGTCTGCGGGGCACCGGCGCTGGTCGCCCGCGTGGTGCACGAGTACACCGACCGGGGGCAGATCCCCTCGGTCCTCGTCCTCGGGGGCGCCGGCAAGTCCGGCTCGCTGTCCCTGGCCGCTGCCGCCGACGCGGGGGCCGGCCGCCGGGTCGCGGTCGTGCCGTTCGAGGCCGAGGCCGAGCTGCTGCGCGGCACCGGGCTGGCGGACGAGGTCGTCATCGCCGACGCGCGCTCGCCGCTGGGCCTGTCCGGGGCGGTGGAGGCGGCCGGTGGGGCCGCCGACATCACCGTGGTCTGCGTCGACGTGCCCGGCTGCGAGCAGCC
The DNA here is from genome assembly GCF_036391795.1 of Oryzihumus sp. Lineage (GTDB taxonomy): Bacteria > Actinomycetota > Actinomycetes > Actinomycetales > Dermatophilaceae > Oryzihumus. The sequence continues at coordinate 4,349 of NZ_DASVZH010000185.1, read as the reverse complement.
GGCGATCCTGTCCACCGCCCAGGGCGGCACGGTCATCTTCTTCTCCATGGCCACCAACTTCGCAGCCGCGGCGCTCGGCGCCGAGGGCCTGGCCGCCGACGTCCGCATGCTCGTCGGCAACGGCTACGTCCCCGGGCACGCCGACTACGCCCTGTCGCTGCTGCGTGGCAACGCCGCGGTGCGGGCCCTGTTCGAGGGACGCCTGGAGCACGAGCAGACTGTGGCCCCGTGAGCACTCTCTACCGTGGGGGCTTCGTCTACAGCCCCGTCGACCCGTTCGCCACCGCCCTGGTCGTCACCGGCCACGAGATCGCGTGGATCGGCGGTGAGGAGGCGGCTGCCGGTCACGCCGACGCCGTCGACGAGGTGGTGGACCTCGACGGCGCCCTGGTCACCCCGACGTTCGTCGACGCCCACGTGCACACCTCGATGACCGGCCTGTCGCTGGAGGGCGTCGACCTGTCCGACGCGCTGTCCCTGGCCGAGGCGCTGTCCCGCATCGAGAATGCGGCCCGCGCCCGCCAGGGCCGTCCCGTCTACGCCCACTCCTGGGACGAGCGGGCCTGGCCCGAGGCGCGCCCCGCCACCGGCGCCGAGCTGGACCGCGCCTCCTACGGCGGCGTGGTCTACATGCCGCGCGTCGACGCCCACTCCGCCGTGGTCTCCTCGGCCCTGGCCGCGGCCGGCGGCGCTCGCGGCCGCGACGGGTGGCACGAGAGCGGCCTGGTCCTGCGCGAGGCGCACCACCTGGCCCGGGAGGCGTTCCACGCCGGCATCACCCCGGCCGACCGCCGCCGCCATGTCGACCTGGCCCTGCGGGCCGCCGCGGAGGCCGGCATCGGGCTGGTCCACGAGCATGGGGCCCCGCACCTGAGCAGCGCCGAGGACCTCGCGGCCGTCATCGCCGCCGGGGACCGCGGCGACGGCCCGCAGGTGATGGCCTACTGGGGCGAGCTGGTCGAGGACGAGCAGGCGGCGCGTGACCTGGTCTCGCGGCTGGGCGCCCGCGGTCTGGCCGGCGACCTGTGCGCCGACGGCTCGGTCGGCTCGCGCACGGCTCGGGTGCGCCGGCCCTACACCGACGAGGACACCCACGGCTGCGCCTACCTCAGCGTCGAGCAGGTCCGCGACCACGTGGCCGCCTGCAGCCTCGCCGGGGTGCAGGCCGGCTTCCACGTCATCGGTGACGCCGCCGTGGAGACCGTGGTGGCGGGGCTGCGCGCGGCCGCCGACCGGGTCGGCGCCGACGTGGTCCGCCGCGCCCGGCACCGGCTGGAGCACCTGGAGATGCCCGACGCGGACGCCATCGCCGCCCTGGTCGACCTCGGCGTCCACGCCAGCGTCCAGCCCGCCTTCGACGCCGCCTGGGGAGGCGAGGCCGGCATGTATGCCGCGCGGCTGGGTGCCGAGCGCGCCCTGGCCATGAACCCGGTCGCCTCGATGGCCGCCGCCGGCCTGTCCCTGGCGCTGGGCTCGGACACCCCGGTGACCCCGTTCGCGCCGTGGGAGGCGATCCGCGCCTGCGTCAACCACCACAACCCCCAGCAGCGCATCTCCGCCCGCTCGGCGTTCCTGGCGCACACCCGCGGCGGCTGGCGCGCCGGGGGCATCGACGACCGGGGCTACCTCGACCTGGGCCAGCCGGCCAGCTTCGCTGTCTGGTCCGTGGGCGACCTCGTCGTCCAGGCGCCGGACGACCGCATCCAGACCTGGAGCACCGACCCCCGCTCCGGCACGCCGGGCCTGCCCGACCTCGGCCCCGGCGCCGACCTGCCCGTGAACCTGCGGACCGTCATCCGCGGCCGCACCGTCTTCGACCGTGAAGGTGCTCTGACATGAGCCAACCCGCCAAGCTCGAGCTCGACCCGACCGTGGTCCGCAAGGCCCGGTCCCTGGCCCGCAAGGCCGGTGCGCCCGTCGTGAAGCTGGCCCGCACGCACACGACGGTCTCCGTCGAGCGCGCGGTGCTGCGCCTGGCCGGCCTCGCCGGCGCCGACCACGAGCGCGTCCCGTGGGTCAACCACCTGGTTTCCCGGGTGCGCGACGAGGTCGGTCTCGAGCACGGTGTCACCACGCCGGTCTTCGACGCGCTGCGCCGCGGCGAGGCGCCGGACCTGCTGACCCTGGCCCAGAAGGCCGCCGCCGGATCGGTCTCGTTCCGCCTGCCGGAGGGTCGCGACCTGCGGTCGGCGCAGTCCCTCGCGATGCGCACGGTCAAGCCGGGGATGACCCGCATCGACAGGAACCGCGCCACCCGCGACCGGCTCGTCAAGCGGCACGGCGACCCGAGGCAGCGTCCGTGGATCTACCTCATCGTGGCCACCGGCGACATCTACGAGGACATCCCGCAGGCGCAGGCCGCGGCGCGTGAGGGCGCCGACGTCATCGCCGTGATCCGCTCCACCGGGCAGTCGCTGCTGGACTACGTGCCCGAGGGCGCGACCCGCGAGGGGTATGCCGGCACCTACGCCACCCAGGAGAACTTCCGGCTCATGCGGGCCGCCCTGGACGAGACGAGCAAGGAGCTCGGCCGCTACATCCGGCTGACCAACTACGCCTCCGGGCTGTGCATGCCCGAGATCGCCACGCTGGCCGGCCTCGAGCGGCTCGACATGATGCTCAACGACTCGATGTACGGCATCCTCTTCCGCGACATCAACCCGATCAGGACCTTTGTGGACCAACGGTTCTCGCGCCAGATCCACGCCCGGGCGGGGATCATCATCAACACCGGCGAGGACAACTACCTGACCACCGCCGACGCGGTCGAGGCGGCACACACCGTCACCGTCAGCCAGCTGCTCAACGAGTACTTCGCCAAGGAGGCGGGGCTGCAGGACTGGCAGCTCGGGCTGGGCCACGCGTTCGAGATCAACCCCGACCTGCCAGACAGCTTCCGGATGGAGCTGGCCCACGCCATGCTCGCCCGCCAGCTGTTCCCCAACGCGCCGCTGAAGTGGATGCCGCCGACCAAGCACATGACCGGCGACGTCTTCCGCGGCTACCTGCTCGACGGGTTCTTCAACCTCGTCGGCGCGATGACCGGCCAGGGGATCCTGCTGGTCGGGATGATGACCGAGGCCGTGGTCACCCCGTTCCTGTCCGACCGGGACCTGGCGCTGCAGAACGTCCGCTACGTCATGAACGCCGCGGGCGGGCTGACCGAGGACTTCCACCCGCCGCGGGACGGCTTCATCCAGACCCGGGCCCGGCAGGTCCTCTCCGAGGCGGTCGACCTGCTCGAGCGGATCGTCAGCGACTCCGACGCGGCCGGCGACCCGCCGCTGCTGTCGGCCATCGCCGACGGCACGTTCGGGCTGATGAAGCGCCCCGCGGACGCCGGCAAGGGCCTCGACGGCGTCGTCAGGCGCGCCGACGGCTACGACAACCCCGCGATCACCCTGCTGGAGCAGAAGGAGTCGGCAAAGTGAGCACGGCAGTGAGCCCCGCGGCGGGCGGCTCCGCGGAGGCGACCACCCGCGATACCCAGGCCCCCGACCTGATCCGCCCCTACGGCGACACCACCGGCGACGGCATGGTGCAGGTGTCCTTCACCCTGCCCATCCCGCACGACAAGCGGGCCGAGGGCGCCGCCCTGCAGCTGGCGAAGAAGATGGGCATCGAGCCGGCCCTGCTGGTGCACGCCAAGGCGATGGGTCCGGACTTCACGTTCTTCGTGGTCTACGGCAGCGTCAACCACCTCGTCGACCTGCGCGAGGTCACCGTCGTGGAGCGGGAGTACCCGCTGCTGTCGGCCAAGGAGGTCAACGCCGCGATCAAGTCCCGGCTGCGCCGCAAGCTCGTCGTGGTGGGGGCCTGCATCGGCACCGACGCCCACACGGTGGGCATCGACGCGATCCTCAACATCAAGGGGTTCGCGGGGGAGAAGGGCCTGGAGTACTACCGGGAGATCAAGGTCGTGAACCTCGGTGCCCAGGTGCTCGTGCCCGACCTCGTCGCCCGCGCGAAGGCGGAGAAGGCCGACGCCGTCCTGGTCAGCCAGGTGGTGACCCAGAAGGACGCCCACATCCACAACACGACGACCATGTCGGCGGCGTTCCGCGAGGCCTACCCCGCCGGCAAGGTGCCGCTGCTCGTCGCCGGCGGCCCGCGATTCGAGGAGGGCTCGGCCGGCAAGCTCGGCGTCGACCACATCTTCGGCAAGGGCACGACGCCCGGCGAGGTGGCGTCCTACCTCGTGCACATGCTGGCCGACAAGAAGGAGCACGCCCGATGAGCCCCCGTGCCACGCCCGAGCAGGTCGGCACCACCGTCACCCACCGGCGCTACGTGCCCTACAGCCACGCGCACTACGCAGGCAACCTCGTCGACGGGGCCTACTCCCTGGC
>NZ_DASVZH010000184.1:0-15062 GCF_036391795.1 Oryzihumus sp. | reverse complement strand
GGGGTGGACCGCGGTGGTCCCGGCCGGGCCGTCCCGGGCCCGGGCGCCCTACGACGACGCGCTCAGCGTGCTGGCCGCCCGCTCCGTCCCCAGCCGCCTGCGGGCGGCGGTCGGCCTGTTCCGCGCGGAGGACCGCGCAGTGGTGACGCTGCAACCGGACGGGTGGCGCGCGATACAGCGCTGGGTCGTGTGGGAGCCGGGCCGCGGGGTGGTGCGCTCCTCGGGGTTGCCGACCGCGCGGCCGGAGGAGCTCGTCGCCACCGCCGGACTGCGTGACCGGCGGGCGGTGCGCGACGTCGCCGGCCTGCTGGGCGACCCCGGCGGTGAGGCCGGTGGCCTGCTCACGTCGCTGATGGAGGTGCTGGACCTGCCCGGTCAGGGGCTGCTGAGCGACCCGCTGTCGGCAGCCGGGGCCGAGGGGTCCCGGCTGGTGGAGCCGGACGAGGCGCACCTGGCGACGTTCGACTCGATCGTCACGGACGAGGCCCGGCTGCGGGCCGAGATGGAAGGACACTAGATGGCTGCCCGCGTGGTGGTGCTCGACTACGGCAGTGGCAACGTCCACTCGGCGGTGCGTGCCCTGGAGCGCGTCGGCGCCGACGTCGAGCTCACGGCCGACCGGTCCGCGGTGCTGGCCGCGGACGGCCTGCTCGTGCCCGGCGTGGGCAACTTCCACGCCTGTATGCGCGGGCTGCGGGCCGTCGACGGCCCGCGCCTGATCGAGACGCGCCTGTCCGGGGGACGCCCGGTGCTCGGCGTGTGCGTCGGCATGCAGGTGCTCTTCGAGGGCTCCACCGAGCCCAGTGTGGACGGCGACGAGGCCGGGCTGGGGGAGTGGCCCGGGATGGTCGAGCGGCTCGAGGCCGACGTCGTGCCGCACATGGGGTGGTCGACGGTCAGTGCGGCGGAGGGCACCCGGCTGTTCGCCGGCGTGGAGCAGGAGCGGTTCTACTTCGTGCACTCCTACGCCGCCGCGCACTGGCAGCTCGACCCGCAGGGCGCGTTCACCGCGATGGCGCCCAAGGTCACCTGGAGCGAGCACGGCAAGCCGTTCGTGGCCGCCGTCGAGAACGGCCCGCTGTCGGCAACCCAGTTCCACCCGGAGAAGTCCGGCGACGCCGGCGCCCAGCTGCTGCGCAACTGGGTCCAGACGCTCTGACCCCAGAACGCCCACGACACAAGGAGATTCGTGACCACTGCACCCCGCCTCGAGCTGCTGCCCGCCGTCGACGTGGCGGACGGCCGAGCCGTCCAGCTGGTCCAGGGAGTGGCCGGCACCGGCGGCGAGTTCGGCGACCCGTGGGAGGCCGCCCTCGCCTGGCAGGAGCAGGGCGCCGAGTGGCTGCACCTGGTCGACCTCGACGCGGCGTTCGGTCGTGGCTCCAACGCCGAGCTGCTGGCGAGCATCGTCGGCCGCCTCGACATCCTGGTCGAGATGTCCGGCGGCATCCGTGACGCCGCGACCCTGGAGCGGGCGCTGGCGACCGGCTGCCGCCGGGTCAACCTCGGCACGGCGGCGCTGGAGGACCCGGAGTGGACCGCCCGCGCCATCGCCGAGCACGGCGACCGGGTCGCCGTCGGCCTCGACGTGCGCGGCACCACGCTGGCCGCCCGTGGCTGGACCCAGGAGGGCGGGGACCTGTGGGAGACCCTGGCCCGCCTCGACGCCGAGGGCTGCTCGCGCTACGTGGTCACCGACGTCAACAAGGACGGCATGCTCAAGGGCCCCAACCTGGACCTGCTGCGGGAGGTGTGCGCCCGCACCGAGCGCCCCGTCGTGGCCTCCGGCGGGGTGTCGACGCTGGCCGACATCGAGGCGATCCGCGGGCTCGTCCCGCTCGGCGTCGAAGGGGCGATCGTCGGTTCCGCCCTCTACCGCGGGGCTTTCACCCTGCCCGACGCGCTCGACGTCGCCGGCCGGCCGTGAGCGGTCGCCGCGCCGACGCCTCCGGCGGCCCGTGGGAGCAGGCCTTCGGCTACGCCCGCGCGGTCCGGGTCGGCGACCAGGTGCACGTCTCCGGCTGCACCGCCGTGGTCGACGGGGCGGTCGCCCACCCCGGAGACGCCGGCGCCCAGGCGCTGGTCGCGCTCGACCCCGCCATGCTCGTCGAGATCGAGCTCGACGCCGTCGTCACCCCGCAGGAGCAGTCATGAGCCACGACTCGGCCGGCATCCCGTTCACCGGAAGGCAGCTGTCCGGCACCGGCTTCGACGACGACACCGGCGCCGCCGACCCGGCGCTGCTGGCGGCGCTCGACCCAAGGGCCGACGAGCGCGCGCTCGTGGCGGCGCTGGCCGGCGCCCGGCTGATCGTGCCGATCGTCGCGGCACCCACCGAGGTCGACGACTCCGGCGAGCTGGCCGTGGAGAAGTCCACCGACATGGCCGTCGTCACCCTCACCGCCCCCGACGGCCAGCGCGCCCTCCCGGTGTTCACCAGCGTCGCGGCGCTCGCGGCCTGGGACGCCACGGCCCGCCCGTCGCCGGTCACCAGCGCGCTGGCCGCCCAGGCCGCCGTGCAGGAGCGGTGCGACGTCATGGTGCTCGACCTCGGCTCGGGCAGCCCGACCGTGCTGCGCCCGAGCATGCTCTGGGCGCTGGCCCAGCAGCGCGAGTGGCTGCCGGCGCACGAGGACCCGTTCATCGCCCAGGCGCTCGCCCGCGCGACCGCTGGGGAGCCGGACGTCCTCGACGTCTCCACCGAGGCGGGCGAGCCGGGCACGGGCACGCTGCGCGTGGTCCTGACGCTGCGCCCCGGGCTGGAGCAGCAGCAGGTGCAGCACGTCGCGACGCGTATCGGCGAGCGGGTCGCCACCGACGGCGAGGCCCGGGCCCGGATCGACGCGCTGGCCTTCGCGATCCGTCAGGCGTGAGGCGCCGGCACCTCGGTGACGCCGACGACGGCGCCGACGTTGATCGGCCCGTAGACGTGCGGGAACTCCTCACCCGTCTCGGCGTTGCCCACCTCCCGCACCAGCGGTGAGGTCAGCCGCGACTCGTCGACCTCCAGCAGCACCAACGGTTTCGGGTAATGCCCGTAGAAGGCGCGGCGCACCACCGGCCACTGCTCCGCGGACGAGCAGTGGATGAACCCCTCCTCTGCCAGCGTGCGCCCCAGCGTCGACTGCTCGTAGCGCCCCGAGGCCTGCGCGGCCTCCCAGTGCTGTTGCTCCGCCAGGTGGTAGATGGTCACGCTGCCGACCGTATCCGAGCATCCCGCGACGTTCGGTCGCAGGCCCGCGTGGTCACCGTGAGTGGGTGGCGAGGGGACGCTCGGGTCTGACGTGCGGTGTGCCGTTCCGGCGCAAGCGCACCCGGATGCCGATGAGCCGCGCAGGGCATAGGTTCCGGCCAGCCGACCGTGATGCTCAGCGCCACGGTCACGGCTCGACGACTGGCGCCACGGGGGCTGTGATGATGCGCGGAACGATGTTCTGGATCGGCGGGAACCCCGGCTCGGGCAAGTCGACCATCGCCCGACAGCTCGCCCAGGTGCTGGACCTTCCGCTCCACCCGATCGACGCCTATACCTACGACCACCTCGACCGTCTCGGCGACCTCGGCCCTCCGCTGGACGAGGTGCTGGCCCAGGGACCCGCCGCGGCAGCCGACGAGTTCGAGCGGGTCTCGGCTCTCCGGCTACCCGCGGTGGTCGACGACCTCCGCCGCCCGCGTCGGCGAGGTGCCGACGCTGGTGGAGGGGCCGCAGCTGCATCCGGATGCGGTGGCGGCGTGAGCGCCGCTCGCCGGGATCTGGCTGGTCACCACCGCCGAACGCACCCGCGCCGCGCGCGAGCAGCGGCTCGTCGAGGGGGCCGAAGCGGGCCGGAGGCGGGTCGAGCTGCTGGTCGAACGCGACCAGGTGATCGGCTCGCGCCTGGGTGCGGCAGCGGCACAGGAGGGCCTGCCCGTGGTCGACGTGCCCACCGACGTCAGGTGGGATGGCGTCACCGCCGCCGTCCGCACGGCGGTCATCGCGGCCCTTGCGGGCCGTCCACGCCTGCGCCCCGGGCCCGAGCTGGCGGCCCGGCGACGGCATGAGAACGACGTCGTGCACCGCCAGATCTCGGCCCACGAGCAGCAGATCGGCGCAACCCTTCCACCCTTCCCCTATGCCTGCACCTGCGGGCGAAGCGGCTGCGCCGACGTCGACCCGGCCACCACCGCGGACTACTGACAGGCTCCGCGGTCGTCCTGGGGGAGGGTTGACCACGCCTGGGTGTGGTCAACCCTTCCCCCAGCGCGCGAACCGGCCGCGAACGCACGTATGCCGTGCCCCCGGACGGGGGGCACGGCATACGTCGCGTGCGCCTGGCTGGTGTCAGCCGGCGTGGGTGTCGTCCTCGCGGACCGCACCGGCCTCGTGGGCCTTGGCCGCGTCGGCCTCCCCGCCGGGGTTGGGCGCCTTGCGTCCGGCGCGCACCAGCTCCTCGATCTGCTTGCCGGTGTCGGCGTCGACGTTCTTCCAGTACTCGAACGCCTTCTCCAGCACCTCGCCCGTGACGCCGCCGAGCAGGTGGCCGGCGACGGTATGGACGAACGCCGCGCGCTGGGCGTCGTCCCAGACCTCGCGCACGAGCGTGCCGGCCTGGCCGAAGTCGTCGTCCTCGGCGTGCAGCGCGTAGGCCGTGCGGACCATGTCGCCGTCGGCGTCCCAGCCGTCCTCGACCGGGCCGGTCAGGTCGGAGAAGGGGCGGCCGGCGGTGTTGGGCGCGTAGACCGGGGCGTCGCCGCTGTGCTCGTAGGCCATCGGGCCGTCGAAGGTGTAGCTGTTGGTCTCCACGCGGGGGCGGTTGACCGGCAGCTGCAGGTAGTTCGGCCCGATCCGGTAGCGGTGGGTGTCGCTGTAGGCGAACGTGCGCCCGAGCAGCATCTTGTCGGGGGAGAAGCCGATCCCCGGCACGAGGGCGCTCGGCTCGAACGCGGCCTGCTCGATCTGGGCGAAGAAGTTCTCGGGGTTCCTGTTCAGCGTCATCGTGCCGACCTTGACCAGCGGGTAGTCGCTGTGCGGCCAGACCTTGGTCAGGTCGAACGGGTTGAACCGGTAGGTCCGGGCGTCCTCGTAGGGCATGACCTGGACCGAGAGCGTCCACGAGGGGAACTCGCCTCGCTCGATCGAGTCGTAGAGGTCCCGACGGTGGTGGTCGGCGTCCTCACCGGCGATGCGGGTGGCCTCCTCGCCGGTCAGGCCCTCGACGCCCTGGTCGGAGTGGAAGTGGTACTTGACCCAGAACTTCTCGCCGGCGGCGTTGACCCACATGTAGGTGTGCGAGCCGTAGCCGTTCATGTGGCGGAAGGTCTTGGGGATGCCGCGGTCGCCCATGAGGTAGGTGACCTGGTGGGCCGACTCGGGGTTGAGCGTCCAGAAGTCCCACTGCATGTGGTTGTCGCGCAGGCCCGAGCCGCCGCGGCGCTTCTGGCTGCGGATGAAGTGCGGGAACTTCATCGTGTCGCGGATGAAGAAGACCGGGGTGTTGTTGCCGACGAGGTCGTAGTTGCCCTCGGAGGTGTAGAACTTGAGCGCGAAGCCGCGCGGGTCGCGCCACGTGTCGGGGGAGCCCTGCTCGCCGGCGACGGTGGAGAAGCGCGCGAGCATGTCGGTCTTCGCGCCCTGCTGGAAGAGCGCGGCCTTGGTGTACGCCGAGACGTCCTCGGTGGTCTCGAAGACGCCGAACGCGCCGCTGCCCTTGGCGTGCACGTTGCGCTCCGGCACGCGCTCGCGGTTGAAGTGCGCCATCTGCTCGATGAAGTGCGTGTCGTGCAGCAGGATCGGGCCGTTGGACCCGAGGGTGAGGGAGTTGCGGTCGCTGACCGCGGGGGCTCCGGTGCTCGTCGTGGAGCCGGTGGGACCGGTCTGCTTGCTCATGGGATCTCCTTGCAGCTTGCGGACTTCGGGTGTGCGGTCACGGTCCCTGCCGGCCGACGTCAGCGCACGGCCGCGCGTGGACCTCGGCGGGATCGGCCGGCCGGGGCGCGGTGACGCGCAGCGACGCGGCCCCCCAGCTGCTGCTCCGCCTCGACCATCATCCCACCCCACCACGCGCTCTGGAACGAGTCAAGAAAAGCGGATGGCCCTGGCGTGAACAGGATCCGGGCACGCCGCAGCGCCGTCCCGAGGGCGAGGCCTGCCCGGGGTCAGGCGACGGTGGGCGGTCGAAAGGTCAGAGGGGGCTGAGGGTGAACCGGCCCGTCGGGTCCTCGAAGAACACGACCACGGCCCAGGTCTCCCCGCTGATCGTCCCGTGGCAGACCGTGACCACGCCCTGGTCGACCCTGGGTGTGGCCGGGCAGCGCATGCCCGTGACGTCGCCGCCGTCGTGGGCGACGACGGTGCCGACCGTGGACGACAGGTCCCGCCCGGCCAGCGGGCCGCCGGTCCGGGACAGGGTCACCTGCCCGGTGAGCGTGCCGCTCGGGCCGCTGGAGCCGTTCAGGAAGAGGAACCCTGCGATGAGGAGCACGCCCAGGAGGGCCAGCAGCGAGGCGACGAGGCTGACGACGGCCAGGGCCGTGCCGGGTTGACGCTGGGGAGCGGGCGCCCAGGGTGCCGGTGCGGGAGGCCAGCCGGGCGTGGGGTGTCCGGCTCCGGCCGTGGTGTCGTACATCCCTGGTTCCCCTTGCTTCCGTCGAGATGGCCGGGCGCACCCTAGCCCACGGTGGTCCTCCGGGGCGGGCGCCGCGCGGCAAATCGATGGAGGCCCGTCGGGGGGCCATGGGAGCCTGCCGGTATGCCGTTCGCCCCCTACCGTCGCGTCCTCGCCGTCCCCGCGGCGAGGACCGCGCTGCTGCTCGGGCTGTTCCTGCGCATCCCGATGTTCGCCGGCGGCGTCGTGCTGACCCTGCACATCGTCCAGACCCTGCACCGCGGCTACGCCGAGGCGGGCGTGGTCTCCGCGTTGGCGACGGTCTGCATCGCGGTCAGCGGACCCTGGCGCGGGCGGCTGCTCGACCGGATCGGCCTGCGCCGCACGGTCGCGCCCTCGATCGTCGTCACCGCCCTGGTGTGGTCGGTCGCCCCGTTCGTCGGCTACCTGCCGCTGCTGCTGCTCGCGGTCCCCGCCGGGCTGTTCGTCACGCCGACGTTCTCGATCCTGCGCCAGGCGATCATCGCCGCCGTCCCCGACGGGGAGCGCCGCACCGCCCTGTCGCTGGACTCGGTCGGCGTCGAGCTGTCCTTCATGCTCGGCCCCGTCCTGGGCGTCTGGGCGGCGACCACGTGGTCGACCACGTGGGTGCTGTTCACCGCCGAGATGCTCACGGTGGTCGGCGCCGTCGCGGTGTGGGTGGTCAACCCCGTCATGCGCCGAGCGGGCCACGACGCCGAGGCGGCCCACCTGCCCCGGCGCGAGTGGTTCAGCGGTGCGTTCCTGGCCGTCCTGGCGGCGGCCGCGGCCACCACCCTCGTGCTCTCCGGCTGCGACGTCGCGTTCGTGGCCGCGATGCGCGACTACGGCGCGGTCGGCTCGCTCGGTCCGGTGCTCGCCGTCTGGGGCCTGGGCTCCGCGCTCGGCGGTCTCGTCTACGGCGCACTGCACCGCTCGCTGCCGGTGTTCGCCCTGCTCGCCGGCCTCGGCGTCGTCACGGTCCCGCTCGCCCTGGCCTCCGGGCCGGTGTCGCTCGCGCTGCTGTCGTTCGTCGCCGGCCTGTTCTGCGCGCCGACCATCACCGCCACCGTCGACGCGGTCAGCCGCGTGGTCGACGAGCGGGCCCGCGGCGAGGCGATGGGCTGGCACGGGTCGGCGATGACGGCCGGATCCGCGCTCGGGGCGCCGGTGGCGGGTGTGGCGATCGACCTGCACGGCTACGCCGGCGGCTTCGCCCTCGTCGGCCTGCTCGGGGCGCTCGTGGCCACGTCCGGGTGGGCCACCGTCCGGCTGCGCCGCCGGCGCCGGGCCGCCCTCGACGTCGCCGCGGCGGCCTGAGCCGGGTCGTTGCCGGGGGTCAGACGACCGAGCCGGTGAGCTTCTCGCCGGGGCCCTGGCCCGGGGCGTCGGGGAAGACCGAGGCCTCCCGGAACGCCAGCTGCAGCGACTTCAGTCCGTCGCGCAGGGGAGCGGCGTGCTGGCTGCCGATGTCGGGTGCGGCGGCGGTCACCAGGCCGGCGAGGGCGTTGATCAGGCGGCGGGCCTCGTCGAGGTCTTTGAGCTCCTCGGCCTCCGGCCCCTCGGCCAGGCCGCACTTCACGGCGGCCGCGCTCATGAGGTGCACCGCGGCGGTGGTGATGATCTCCACCGCCGGCACCTCGGCGATGTCCCGGACGTGGTCGTCGACGGAGGGGGTGGTCAGGGGGTCGGGATTGGGATTCTGCGGGTCCACGCTGGTAGCCTTGCAGATCGACCGGCTGTGACGTGACGGTGCCCCCGGGCAGCGACCGGGTCACAGCGTGCAAGAGAAGCCCAGCTTCCACCCGCATCGACTCACGTCGTCGGGTCCCAGGTCCGCCCGCCACGAGCGGGCCGCCTCAATCGGAGGGGCGGCTCACCCGCGGCGGTCAGCGTACGACGTGTGGCCAGCCACCCGTCATACCAGCGGTCCCTGGTCCGGATGCCCAGGCTCCTCGCGCACACAGGTGGCGAGGAGCCTTCTTCGTCTCCTGCCGGCACCGTGACACTGACTCAAGGAGACAAACATCAGCGAGCCTCGTATCAACGACCGCATCCGTGTTCCGGAAGTGCGGTTGGTTGGCCCCAATGGCGAGCAGGTCGGCATCGTCCGCGTGGAGGATGCCCTGCGTCTGGCCGCGGAGGCCGACCTCGACCTCGTCGAGGTGGCCCCCATGGCCAAGCCTCCGGTCGCCAAGCTCATGGACTTCGGCAAGTTCAAGTACGAAGCAGCCATCAAGGAGCGGGAAGCCCGCAAGAACCAGATCAACACGGTCATCAAGGAGATCAAGCTCCGACCCAAGATCGACCCGCACGACTACGGCACCAAGAAGGGCCACGTCGAGCGGTTCCTCAAGGCCGGTGACAAGGTCAAGGTGACGATCATGTTCCGTGGCCGCGAGCAGTCGCGCCCGGAGCTGGGCTTCCGCCTGCTGCAGCGCCTCGCCCAGGACGTCGTCGAGCTCGGCTTCGTCGAGAGCGCGCCCAAGCAGGACGGCCGCAACATGATCATGGTCCTCGGCCCGACGCGGAAGAAGGCCGAGGCCAAGGCCGAGCAGCGCCGTCGCCGCGAGGAGGCCGCGCCGGCCGCCGAGGCCCCCGCCGCCGAGACCGCGCCGGCACCCGCAGCCGAGACCACCGAGGCTGCCGCTCCGGAGGCCCAGGCCGCCGAGTAGTCGCCGGGGCGGCCCCGCCGCCCGCGACACCCCCGACCACAGCAAGCACGACTGAAGGAGATCGGCTTCCCATGCCGAAGATGAAGAGCCACAGCGGCGCCAAGAAGCGCTTCCGGGTCACCGGCAAGGGCAAGGTCATGCGCGAGCAGGCCGGCGGTCGCCACCTGCTCGAGCACAAGTCCTCACGCAAGATGCGTTCGATCGCGAACGACGTCGAGCTGGCCAAGCCCGACGCGAAGAAGATCAAGAAGCTCCTCGGCAAGTAACCGAGAGCCACCACCAGTCGATCCAGCGACCGAGTGTGAAGCTCTCTCGGTTCAGCATTAACCAGCAAGGAGTACTCACGTGGCACGCGTGAAGCGGGCGGTCAACGCCCAGAAGAAGCGTCGGGTTGTCCTCGAGCGGGCCAGCGGCTACCGCGGTCAGCGCTCGCGCCTCTACCGCAAGGCGAAGGAGCAGGTCACCCACTCCCTCGGTTACGCCTACCGTGACCGCCGCGCCAAGAAGGGCGACTTCCGTCGCCTGTGGATCCAGCGGATCAACGCCGCGGCCCGCGCCAACGGCATGACCTACAACCGCTTCATCCAGGGCCTGAAGGCTGCCGAGGTCGAGGTCGACCGCCGCATCCTGGCCGACCTGGCCGTCAACGACGCCGCCGCGTTCGCCGCGCTCGTCGAGATCGCCAAGGCCAACGTCCCGGCCCAGGCCGACACCAGCGACGCTGCCTGACCTGCTGCACCAGCAGATCTCCGCGCGCCGGGTCGATGCCGTGCTGACGAACACCCGTTCCGATCGGGTCAAGTCGGTCAAGGCACTGACCCGGCGCGCTGTGCGTCAGCGGGAGGGCCTCTTCCTCGCCGAGGGTCCGCAGGCGGTCCGGGAGGCGGTCCGCTTCCGTCCCGAGGCCGTCCGCGACCTGTATGCCGTGCCCGAGGCGGCCGCGCGCCACGCCGCGATCCTCGAGGAGGCCGCCGGGCAGGGCATCCACGTCCACGAGGTCAGCCCCGAGGTGCTGGCCGCCATGGGCGACACCACGGCCCCGCAGGGCCTGCTGGCGGTCTGCCGGCCGGTGGACGTCCCGCTGGCGGATGTGCTCGGCGCCGACCCGCGGCTGCTGGTCGTGCTGACCAACGTCCGCGACCCCGGCAACGCCGGCACGGTCATCCGTGGCGCGGACGCGGCCGGGGCCGACGCGGTGCTGGTCAGCGACGCCAGCGTCGACGTCTACAACCCCAAGGTGGTGCGCTCCACCGTCGGGTCCCTGTTCCACCTGCCCGTCGTGACCGGGGTGCCGGTCCCGCAGCTGCTCGCGAGCCTGCGGGAGACCGGCGTGCGCCTGCTCGCCGCCGACGGCTCCGGGGCCACCGTCCTGGACGACGCCGACCTGTCCGGCCGGCACGCCTGGGTCATGGGCAACGAGGCCTGGGGCCTCGAGCCCGAGGTCCGGGAGGCCTGCGACGAGGTCGTCCGGGTGCCCATCCACGGCCATGCGGAGTCGCTCAACCTGGCCATGGCGGCCACGATCTGTCTCTACGCTTCCGCGAGCGCGCATCGCGGGACCCGCAGGAATGGGTAAGGTCAGCGTCATGGGGACCGAGGCACGTCCATCAGTGGACCAGGCGGTCACGTGGGACGACCGGATCGGCGACGTGCTCCCGGACGGTGTGGTCGTCGCGGACGCCGAGGCCACGGTGGTCTACGTCAACCGCCGGGCGGCCGCCATCCTGGGTCAGGACATCGCCGACATGCTCGGCCAGGACGTCCGCAAGGTGCTGCCGCTGCAGGACTCCGACGCCCGGTCCTGGTGGACCTGCACCGACCCGTGGAACGGGCTGAACATCCGCAGCGGCCACCGCGAACGCCTCCTCATCCTCCAGGGCGGCCACGAGGTCCTCGTGACCGCCCGCTACGTGCGTCCCGGGCGCAACCAGCCGGTGACCGAGGTCGTGCTGTCGCTGCGTGACGCGGAGTCCCGGCGCCGGGCCGAGGCCAGCAACGCCGCCCTCATCTCCACGGTCGCCCACGAGCTGCGCTCGCCCCTGACCTCGGTCAAGGGCTTCTCCTCCACCCTGCTGCACCGGTGGGAGCGCTTCACCGACGACCAGAAGCGGCTCATGCTGCAGACGATCGAGGCCGACGCCGACCGGGTCACCCGGCTGATCACCGAGCTGCTCGACATCTCCCGCATCGACGCCGGCCGCCTCCAGGTGCGCCGCCAGCCGGTCGACGTGACCGCCGTCGTCAAGCGGCACATCGAGCGGTTCGTGGCCAGCGGCCACGACCGGGAGCGGTTCGTCCTCGAGGCGGCGCCGGAGCTGCCCGAGACGTGGGCCGACCCGGACCGCCTGGACCAGATCCTGGCCAACCTCATGGAAAATGCCGTGCGCCACGGCGACGGGACGGTCAGCCTGAGTGTCATGCCGACCACGCAGAACGGCAGCGAGGCCATCGCCGTGACGGTGAGCGACCAGGGCGAGGGCATCGCCCCGGAGAACTACTCCCTGGTGTTCACCCGGTTCTGGCACGGCTCGCGCCGGGGCGGCACCGGCCTCGGCCTCTACGTCGTGCGCGGGCTGGTCGAGGCCCACGGCGGCCAGATCAGCGTCGGCGCCGCCCGCTCCGGTGGCGCCCAGTTCCGATTTACCCTGCCCTCGGGCGCCCCGGAACACCTCGTCTGACCGGCCCACGCGGCCCATAGACTGCCGATCGGCAGTCGTCCCACCGCTTGTCCACGTCGGCGGCTGCACGCCGCACGCGACCTCATGAAGTGAAAGCGATGTCTGGACCCAACACGCAGTACGACCCCGTCGAGGTGAGCACCCTGGACCCCTCCGCGATCGACGCCGCGGTGCAGGAGGCCCTGGCTGCCATCGCCGCCGCCACCAGCCTGGAGGAGCTCAAGGCCGCCCGCCTGGCCCACCAGGGCGACAAGAGCCCGCTGGCGCTGGCCAACCGCGAGATCGGCGCCCTGCCCCCCACCGCCAAGGCCGAGGCCGGCAAGCGGGTCGGCCAGGCCCGCGGCCAGGTCGCCCAGGCCGTGGCCCGGCGGCAGGTCGAGCTCGAGGCCGAGCGTGACGCCCGGCTGCTCGTCGAGGAGACCGTCGACGTCAGCGCCCCGGTGGCCCGGCGCCGCAGCGGCTCCCGCCACCCGCTGGAGCTGACCTCCGAGCGCCTCGCCGACGTCTTCGTCGCCATGGGCTGGGAGGTCGCCGAGGGACCGGAGGTCGAGTCGGAGTGGTTCAACTTCGATGCGCTCAACCTCGGCCCTGACCACCCGGCCCGCCAGATGCAGGACACCTTCTTCGTCGACCGCCCCGACTCGGGCCTGGTCCTGCGCACCCAGACCTCGCCGGTCCAGGTGCGCACGCTGCTCGAGCGTGACCTGCCGGTCTACGTCGTCTGCCCCGGCAAGGTGTTCCGCACCGACGAGCTCGACGCCACCCACACCCCGGTGTTCCACCAGCTCGAGGGCCTGGCCGTCGACGAGGGCCTGACCATGGCCCACCTGCGCGGCACGCTGGAGCACTTCGTCCAGGCGATGTTCGGGGAGGACATCGAGACCCGGCTGCGGCCGGCATACTTCCCGTTCACCGAGCCCAGCGCCGAGCTGGACTTCCGCTGCTTCGTCTGTGGCGGCAAGGACCCGGAGTGCCGCACCTGCGGCGGCACCGGCTGGATCGAGCTCGGGGGCTGCGGCATGGTCAACCGGGCCGTGCTCGTCGCCTGTGGGGTGGACCCCGACCGCTACAGCGGCTTCGCCTTCGGCATGGGCATCGAGCGGACGCTGATGTTCCGCCACGCGGTCGCCGACATGCACGACATCGTCGAGGGCGATGTGCGGTTCAACCACCAGTTCGGGATGGAGATCTGATGCGGGCGCCCGTTTCGTGGCTGCGCGAGCTCGTCGACGTGGAACCGGAGGCGACCGGCCGTGACATCGCGGCCAGCCTGGTCAAGGTCGGCCTCGAGGAGGAGGGCCTGCACGGCGGGGACATCACAGGCCCGCTGGTCGTCGGCCGCGTCCTGGAGCTGGTCGAGGAGCCGCAGAAGAACGGCAAGGTCATCCGCTGGTGCCAGGTCGACGTCGGCGAGCATGGCCAGCGGCTGACCGAGGGCACTCCGCAGGGCATCGTCTGCGGGGCCCACAACTTCACCGTCGGTGACCTCGTCGTCGTCGTGCTGCCCGGGGCCGTGCTGCCCGGTGACTTCGCCATCGCCGCGCGCAAGACCTACGGCCACGTCAGCAACGGCATGATCTGCTCCGCCGCCGAGCTGGGCCTGGGGGAGGACCACTCGGGCATCATCGTGCTGCAGGAGTGGTTCGCCGAGGACCCCGAGCTGCTGGCCTCGCTGGAGCCCGGCGACGACGCCATCGCCCTGCTCGGCCTGGCCGACGAGGTCGTCGAGGTCAACGTCACGCCCGACCGCGGCTACTGCTTCAGCATGCGCGGGATCGCCCGGGAGTACTCCCACGCCACCGGGGGCACCTTCCGCGACCCCGCCGACATCGCCGCCCCGGCGGCGAACGAGCGTGGGTATGCCGTGCAGCTCGCCGACGGCGCGCCGCTCGGCGGCCGGGTCGGTTGCGACCGCTACATCGCCCGGGTGGTCCGCGGCATCGACACCACCCGCCCGTCGCCGCGGTGGATGCAGAAGCGGCTCACCCAGATGGGGATGCGCCCCATCTCCCTGGCCGTCGACGTCACCAACTACGTGATGCTCGCGCTCGGCCAGCCGCTGCACGCCTTCGACCTCGACACCCTCAGCGGCAGCATCGTGGTGCGCCGGGCCCGCGAGGGGGAGAAGCTCACCACCCTCGACGACGTCGAGCGCGAGCTGTCCCCGGAGGACCTGCTCATCACCGACGGCGGGGACACCCCGCTGGCCATCGCCGGCGTCATGGGCGGGGCCACCTCCGAGGTGGGCGCCATGACGAGCACGGTGCTCATCGAGTCCGCGCACTTCGACCCGACGACCGTGGCGCGCTCGTCCCGGCGGCACCGCCTGGTCACCGAGGCCTCCAAGCGCTTCGAGCGTGGCGTGGACCCCGACGTGACCGCCGCCGCGGCCCAGCTCGCGGTCGACCTGCTCGTCCAGCTCGGCGGGGGCACCGCCGACGACGGCGTCACCGACGTCGACGACCGCACCCCGCGTGGCCGGGTGCGGCTGGACGCCGACCTGCCCACCCGCCTGGTGGGGCTGGAGCTGCCCCGCGAGGAGGTCGTCGCCACGCTGCGCGCCATCGGCTGCGACGTGGAGGACATCGGCGACGGACCGCTGTCGGTGCTGCCGGCGTCGTGGCGCCCCGACCTGCACAACGGACCGGACTTCGTCGAGGAGGTCATCCGGATCCACGGCTACGACCAGGTGCCGGCGGTGCTGCCCCGGCCCAGCGCGGGCCTGGGGCTCAACCACGGCCAGCGGGCCCGCCGAGTCGTCGCCGACGCCCTGGCCCACCACGGCCTGGACGAGGTGCTGACCTACCCGTTCGTCGGCGCCGGGGTCCACGACGCGATGGGGCTGGCTGCCGACGACCCGCGGCGCACGATGCTGCGGGTGGCCAACCCGCTCTCGGAGGAGGCGCCGTTCCTGCGCACCTCGGTGCTGTCCACCCTGTTCGAGGCGCTGCGGCGCAACGTCTCCCGGGGTCAGCGCGACGTCGCGGTGTTCGAGATGGGGCTGGTCACCCGGCCCGAGGCCGGCACGGTCTCCGCGCCGGTGCCCGGCACCGACACGCGCCCGGACGAGCAGACCCTCGCCCGGATCGAGGCGGCCGTCCCGGCGC
>NZ_DASVZH010000183.1:0-2425 GCF_036391795.1 Oryzihumus sp. | reverse complement strand
TTGGCAGACCCTGCCCAATGACCGCCCGCCTCTTGGCACTTGTACGCCGCGTCACCACCTCCCAGTCGCCACCGGCTTCACGATCTTCTTCGTCGAGCTGGACGTTGGTTCCCCTTCACCCGCGGCGAAGGGGCACCAACGTCCAGTTCGGCGAGGTCAGTGGGGTGGGCGCGGGCGCTCAGCCGAGGCGGCGGTAGCGAGCCAGGCGGGCGGCGAGCCGCTCGGCCGGGTCGGCCCGCAGCAGCAGGCCCAGCTCGTGCTGGAGCACCTGGGACATCCGGGCGCAGAACTGCGCCGGCTCGTCCGCGGCGTCCGGGTGCTCGGCGACGATCCGGTCCACGATCCCCTCGCGCAGCAGGTCCAGCGAGCGCACGCCCTGCGACGCGGCGAGGTCCGGCGCGTGGTCGGTGTCGCGGTACAGGATCGCCGAGGCGCCCTCGGGCGGCAGCGGCGAGAGCCAGGAGTGCTGCGCGCAGACGACCCGGTCGGCCGGCATGAGCGCGAGCGCCCCGCCGCCGGTGCCCTGCCCGAGCAGCAGGCAGACGGTCGGCGCGTCGAGCATGACCAGCTCGGACAGGCAGCGCGCGATCTCGCCGGCCAACCCGCCCTCCTCGGCCTCGCGGGACAGCGCGGCGCCGGCGGTGTCGATGACGCTGACCAGCGGCAGCTTCAGCTCCCGGGCCAGGCGCATGCCGCGCCGCGCCTCGCGCAGCCCGGCCGGGCCGAGCGGGTTCTCGAACGTCTGGTGCTTGCGGTCCTGGCCGAGCACCACGCAGGGCGCCCCGCCGAAGCGGGCCAGGGCGATGAGCAGCCCGGGGTCCTGCTCACCCTGGCCGGTGCCGTGCAGCGGCACGACGTCGGTGGCGCCGAGCTTGAGCAGGGCCCGCACGCCGGGCCGCTCCGGCCGGCGCGAGCGCAGGATCGAGTCCCAGGCGGGCAGGTCGGGCAGCTCCTCCCCGGGCAGCTCGGGCACCACGGGCAGGTCCTCGCGCGGGGCCATGAGCACGTTCAGCGCCCGCGAGGCGACCTCGGCCAGTGCCTCGACCGGCAGCACCGCGTCGATGAGGCCCTGTTCGAAGAGGTTCTCCGAGGTCTGCACACCCTCCGGGAACGGCGACCCGTAGAGCGCCTCGTAGACCCGTGGCCCGAGGAAGCCGACCAGCGCACCCGGCTCGGCGACGGTGACGTGGCCGAGCGAGCCCCACGAGGCGAAGACCCCGCCGGTGGTGGGGTGGCGCAGGTAGACGAAGTAGGGCAACCCGGCGTCCTTGTGCGCCGCGATCGCCGCCGAGATCTTGACCATCCCGACGAAGGCGCTGGTGCCCTCCTGCATCCGGGTGCCACCGGAGGTCGGGGCGGCGAACAGCGGCAGCCCCTCCCGCGTCGCCCGCTCCACCGCGAGGACCAGGCGCTCGGCGGCGGCCCGGCCGATCGAGCCGGCCAGGAACCGGAACTCCCCCAGCACCACGGCGACGGTGCGACCACGCAGCCGGGCCGAGCCGGTGATGAGCGCCTCGTCGGTGCCGGCCTTCTCCGCCGCGGCGGCGAGCTCGGCGGCATACGCGCTGCCCGGCTCGGCGACCGGGACGGGCGTGGTGTCCCAGCTCTCGAAGCTGCCCTCGTCGAGGACGGTCTCGATGAGCTCGCGGGCGCCGAGGCGGCGGGTCACGCGGTGCCCTCGGCGTCGCGCTCGTCGAGCCAGGCCCGGACGCTGGCGTTGTGCTGGCCCAGGGCCGGCGGGGCGAGGTGCTCGGGCCGCCCGCCGGCATACAGGTTGTCGTCGAAGCGCAACGGCGGCCCGGGCAGCTGGACCGTGCCAAGGACCGGGTGGTCCACGTCGATGACCAGCCCCTGGGAGCGGGTCTGCTCCCACTCGTAGACGCGGTCCAGGGTGCGCACCTCACCAGCCGGTATGCCGGCCGCGGCCAGGGCGGGCAGCAGCTCGGCGAGCTTGCGGTCGGCGAAGGCGGCGTTGACCGCGTCCACGACGGCGTCGCGGTTGCCGACGCGCTCCCGGTTGGTGGCCATGCCTGCGGCTTCGGGGTCCAGGCCGAACGCGGCGCAGAACCTGCGCCACAGCCCCTCGCTGCCGACGGCGATCTGGAGCATCCCGTCGGCACAGGAGAACAGGCCGTAGGGGCAGATGCTCGGGTGGTGGTTGCCCTGTGCGCGGCCGACCTCGCCGGCGACGGTGTAGCGCGTGCCCTGGAAGGCGTGCACGCCCACGATCGCGGCGAGCAGGCTGGTCCGCACGACCCGGCCCCTGCCGGTGCGGGTGCGCTCGTGCAGGGCGGCGACCACGCCGTACGCGCCGTACATCCCGGCGAGCAGGTCGCCGATCGGCACCCCCACGCGGGTCGGGTGGTCGGGGTCGGGGCCGGTCAGGGACATCAGGCCGGCCTCGCCCTGCGCGATCTGGTCGTAC
>NZ_DASVZH010000182.1:0-1749 GCF_036391795.1 Oryzihumus sp. | reverse complement strand
CGCGGTGACCGACGCGGGGACGCCTCTGTTCGTCATACAAGGGGAGTCGGACGCGTTCGGCGGCCCGGACGAGGTGCGGGCCGCGCTGGGGGAGTCCCCCGAGGTGGTCGCGGTCGCCGGGGCCCACGGCTTCGCCAAGGGGGCGCCGGGCGTGCTCGACGCCGCACGGGCGTGGCTGGCCGGCCGGCTGGGCTGACCTCGGGGAATGTCCGCCGAGGCCGCCGGTGTTGACCACTGCGACCTCGACGAGAAGGAGACGCCCCTCGTGTTTCTGACCGAGCTGGCCCCTGTGACCGACGGGCCGCAGCTGGGCCTGGGATCAGGCAGTGAGCGCCCGGCCCGGCGCACCGCCACCGCCGCACTAGGCTGGGGCGCAATGACTGACGACCAGCACACCTCCGCGGCGCGCACGACGACTCCTCCGGTCGACGTGAGCACCGAGACGCCGGAGCAGCGCGCGGCCCGGTTCGAGGCCGAGGCGATGCCGTTCCTGGACCAGCTCTACAGCGCGGCGCTGCGCACCACCCGCAACCCGGCCGACGCCGAGGACCTCGTCCAGGAGACGTTCGCGAAGGCCTACGCGGCCTTCCACCAGTACAAGCCCGGCACCAACCTCAAGGCCTGGCTCTACCGCATCCTCACCAACACCTACATCAACACCTACCGCAAGAAGCAGCGTGAGCCGCTGCAGTCCGACGCCGCCGAGGTCGAGGACTACCAGCTCGCGCGTGCGGAGTCCCACACCTCCCGCGGCCTGCGTTCGGCCGAGACCGAGGCTCTGGACCACCTGCCGGACAGCGACGTCAAGCGCGCCCTGCAGGAGATCCCCGAGGAGTTCCGGCTCGCCGTCTACCTTGCCGATGTCGAGGGCTTCGCCTACAAGGAGATCGCAGAGATCATGGACACCCCGATCGGGACGGTCATGTCGCGCCTGCACCGCGGCCGCCGCCAGCTGCGTGAGCTGCTCACCGACTATGCCCTCGAGCGTGGGTTCGTGCGTGAGGAGGCGACGTCATGAGCTGTGGCAACCACCACGACACCGACTGCTCCGAGGTCCTGCTCAAGGTCTACGACTACCTCGACGGCGAGATGGGCCCGGATGACTGCGCCAAGATCAAGCAGCACCTAGAGGAGTGCGGGCCCTGCCTGAAGGAGTACGACCTGGACCACATGCTCAAGGCGCTGGTCCGTCGCTCCTGTGCGTGCGAGCAGGCGCCCACCGAGCTGCGCACCCAGATCATGGCGCGTATCACGACGGTGCGGGTCGAGCTCTCCGAGTGACCTGAGTGCCGCCCTGGCCGCGGACGCACGAAGGCCCCCTCACCAGCCGGTGAGGGGGCCTTCGACGTGTGTGCTACGCGGCTCAGGCGTTGGGCTTGCGGCCGTGGTTGGCGGCGTTGCCCTTGCGGGAGCGGCGCTTGCGGGCGCGCTTGCTCATGTCAGCTCCAAATTCGGGTATGGCTAACGCGCCCATGGGGGCGCGTACGGGGATATTCTCGCACAGCCGGCACATGGGGGTGGACCGGCATCCGAGCGGGGGGCTCGACCTTCACTGGCCGTCGTGGCAAAATCGCGCAAATCGACCTCAATGCGGGCAAATGCGCGTAAGACGAGGGGTTCTTTCGTCATGCCTACGCCGCGGGCGTATGGGGATGGTCAGGGCTGGAAGTTTCAGCTCGATCCGGTGACACGATCTCCTCAGAGCGAAGGACACGGGGCCCCACCTCCTTCGCTTCGGCCCAGGCCGAA
>NZ_DASVZH010000181.1:0-1551 GCF_036391795.1 Oryzihumus sp. | reverse complement strand
GGCCACGGACGCCGTGCGGTCGGCCCCGCCGGCGACGACGTCGACCCGCGCGTCACCGCCGGCCAGCGCGCGGGCAGCCTCGAGGTGGGTCGAGGGGGCGACGACCACGACGTGGCCGACCTGCCCGCACGCAAGGACGCCCCGCAGCGCGTGGAGCAGCAACGGCTCCCCGTGCAGCGGGGCGAACGCCTTGGGCACACCAGCCCCGAGCCTCGTGCCCTGACCGGCGGCGACGAGGACGACGCTGGTGCTCAGGAGGCGAGGACCTCGTCGAGGATCGCCTCGGCCTTGTCCTCGTTGGTCTTCTCGGCGAGCGCGAGCTCGGAGACGAGGATCTGGCGGGCCTTGGCGAGCATCCGCTTCTCACCCGCGGACAGGCCGCGGTCCTTGTCGCGGCGCCACAGGTCGCGCACGACCTCGGCGACCTTGATGACGTCACCGGAGGCGAGCTTCTCGAGGTTGGCCTTGTAGCGGCGCGACCAGTTGGTCGGCTCCTCGGTGTGGGGGGCTCGCAGCACCTCGAAGACACGATCGAGGCCGTCCTGCCCCACGACGTCGCGGACACCCACGAGGTCGCAGTTCTCAGCTGGCACCTCGATGGTGAGGTCGCCCTGGGCAACCTTGAGGACGAGGTAGAGCTTGTCCTCGCCCTTGATGGTGCGGGTCTTGATTTCTTCGATCAGGGCAGCCCCGTGGTGGGGGTACACGACCGTTTCGCCGACCTTGAAAACCATGTGCTGTTTTCCCCTTTCGCGACCTCAAGGGTAACACGGGGCCATGGCCGGAACGAACTAGTTCGCGTCGTGTTTGTGCAGGTCAGGGGCCCTCGCTGGGGCATTTTGACTCCCGGGACGGTCTTGACAGACACCCATTGACCATGCTCTACGCGCGCGCGTCGGGGGTGCGCGGTGGTGACCTGACGACAGCCGGCAAGCCCTGCCCCGGTACGCTGTGCGCCGTGATCCGTCGACCCTCCCGAGCCGCTCAGGTGTCCATGTCCCGCAAGGTCCTCCTCGCGAGCGCCGGCCTCGTCGCCGCCGGAGCGGTCGCGCTGAGCGGGTGCCAGACGCAGTCCCCGATCCAGACCCAGTTCGCCTACCAGCCCGCCGACGGCGTGGCGGTCGACCTGGGCAACATCCAGGTCCGCGACCTCGTCGTGGTCTCCAGCGCCCAGGACCAGCCCGGCGTGCTGTCCGGCGTCGTGGTCAACAAGGGCGCCCAGCCGGTCCGCGTCACCTTCGCCACCGCCAACGGCGGCCAGGCCAGCGTCGAGGCGGCCCCCGGCAAGGGCACCCGCCTCGAGGACAGCACGACGGTCGACCCGGCGACGCTGCCCAAGGTGGGCACCGCCCCCGGCGGCCTGCTCCAGATCGAGGTGAGCACCCCCGAGGGTGGCGCCCAGCAGGTCAAGGTGCCGGTGCTGCTGCCCCAGGGCTACTACGAGACGGTCACCCCGGCGGCCACGGGCTCGGCGACGGGCAGCCCGACCCCGTCGGTCACCGACAGCCTCCCGGTCCCCTCGACCTCGACGGGCACGGCGACCGCCACCAC
>NZ_DASVZH010000180.1:0-22169 GCF_036391795.1 Oryzihumus sp. | reverse complement strand
CCCGGCCGGTGAGGCGACGCAGGCGTGGCCTGCCCCGGCGGCCGACCCCGACGCGACCCAGGCCTGGCAGCCGGTGGCCCAGCACCGCCCGCACGCTCCGCTCGATGCCGCGGCGACCCAGGCCATTGCTCCGGTCGTCGGTGCCGGCGGTGCGGGCGGTGCCGCCGCCGGGGCGACGCAGGCGATGTCCCCTGTCGGGGCGGGGCCCACGCAGGCGGTCCGCTACGCCAGCAGCGGGGTGCCCGAGTCGACTCCCGTGGCCCCGCTGGACTACGACGCGACCGCCCAGGTCCCCCTGCCGGCCGCCGCCGCGCCCACCACGGCGTTCGAGCAGCCGGCCTTCTCCCCGGCGCCGGCCGGACCGGAGACCCCGCAGCGACGGGGCCTGCCCGTGCCCAGCTGGGCCATCGTGGCGGGCGTCGTCGCCGTCATCGCCCTTCTGGTGTGGGCGTTCACCGGTGGTGGCGGGTCGGGTGCCGGCCAGAGCACGTCCGCGGGTTCCTCCGCCGGCGCGGGCCAGGCGGCTCCGGCCGGCTTCCAGGTCCGCCTCAGCGACACCGTCACCGACTGCGCTGCGCACTCCCGGGGCAAGGTCAAGGAGACCTTCCGGCAGGTGCCGTGCGTCAAGGCCACGCGCTCCGTCGGCACCGGCACCGTCAACGGCCGCAAGGTCCTCTTCGTCGTCTCCCGCATCGAGATGTCCTCCCCGGACGACGCGGCGCGGATCAAGTCCGTCCTCGACGGCGACGGCACGGGCAACGTCAACGACCTGCTGCGCGAGGGCAAGCGCTTCCCCGGCGGCCCGAGCCGGATGCCGCCCTCGGGCTACGCCTCCGTCCAGGCCGACCAGATCGTGGGGGTCGCCGAGGCCGGCTACCTCGACGGGTCCTCCTCGGACAGCGACCCGGCGCTGCGCGACGCGGCCGCCAAGGTCGCCGAGTCGGTCGGCACGCACTGACGGCCGCACGCCCTGACGGCCCGCACGCACTGACCTGGCCTGACGCGGCCCGGCCGCAGGGGTGACCTGCGGTCAGCCGCAGGCGGCCGCCCGGCGGAGCAGCAGGGTGCGCTCCCGCTCGTTGCGGGTGAGCTCCGCCGCGCGCTCGAGCTCGACACGGGCCTCCGCGGGCCGCCCCAGCCGCACGAGCAGGTCCGCGCGGACCGCGGGCAGCAGGTGGTAGCGGCCCAGCGTGCCGCTGGCCGCCAGGGCGTCCACGAGCTCCAGCGCCGGGGCCGGCCCGTCGGCCATCGACACCGCCACGGCGCGGTTGAGCTCGACCACCGGTGAGGGCTGCACGGTTGCCAGCACGGCATACAGGGCAGCGATCCGCTCCCAGTCGGTCTGGTCGGCGGTGCGGGCGCGGGCGTGGCAGGCGGCGATGCCCGCCTGCAGCGTGTAGGGGCCGGGCGCGCCGCCGGAGAGTGCCTCGGCGCGCTCCAGCCCGGAGAGGCCGCGGCGCACGAGCAGGTGGTCCCAGCGGCCGCGGTCCTGGTCGAGCAGGAGCACCGGGGTGCCGTCGGCAGCGGTGCGCGTGCGGGTGCGCGAGGCCTGCAGCTCCATGAGCGCGACGAGACCGTGGACCTCGGGCTCACCCGGCATCAGCCCGGCCAGGACCCGCCCGAGCCGCATGGCCTCGGCGCACAGCTCGGGGCGCAGCCAGTCCTCACCGGCAGTGGCCGAGTAGCCCTCGTTGAAGACGAGGTAGACCACCTCCAGCACCGAGGCCAGCCGCGCCGGGCGCTCGTGCGCCGGGGGCACCTCGAACGGCACGGCCTTGGCGGCGAGGGTGCGCTTGGCGCGCACGACCCGCTGGGCCATGGTCGGCTCCGGCACGAGGAAGGCTCGGGCGATCTCCTCGGTCGAGAGCCCGCACAGCACCTTCAGCGCCAGTGCGACCCGGGCCTCGGTGGACAGCTCCGGGTGACAGGCGGTGAAGACGAGGCGCAGCAGGTCATCCTCGATGTGGTCCTCGACCACGGCCGCAAGGGCGGGATCGTCCCCCCTCGCGCGTCGCTCCAGGTCGCGGCCGAGCTCGGCGTGCTTGCGGTCCCGGCGCTCCTGCCTGCGGAAGGTGTCGATGGCACGGCGCTTGCCGACGGCCATCAGCCACGCGCCGGGGTTGCGCGGGACGCCCTCCGAGGGCCACTGCTCCAGCGCTGCGAGCAGGGCCTCCTGGGCCAGCTCCTCGGCCAGGCCGACGTCGCGGGTCAGGTGCGCCAGCCCGGCGACCAGGCGCGCGGACTCGATCCGCCAGACCGCCTCCACCGCCCGGTGCGCGCTCACCGTCCCCGTCACACGGCCCATCCCACAAGCGCCGCCGCCCTTGCGCAAGGAGGCGTCGCGGAAAGGACGGATAACGGGCCTGGGCACAGCGACGGGGCGGCCCGGGTGGCCCGCCCCGCGCGTTGCCCTGTCGGGCTCAGTGCTGCTGGCTCGCGACCTGCTCGCGCAGGCGCTCCTCCTGCTCGCGCAGCTCGGGGGTGAACTCGTCGCCGAAGTCCTCGGCCTCGAAGACCTGGCGGACCTCGATCTCGTCGCCGGGCAGGAACGGTGCCCGGCGCACCCACTCGATGGCCTCCTCGCGGGAGGAGACCTGCCACAGCCAGAAGCCGGCGATGAGCTCCTTGGCCTCGGCGAACGGGCCGTCGACCACCGTCGTGCTGCGGCCCTCGCCGAAGCGGACGCGGGCGCCCTTGGAGCTGTCCTGCAGGCCCTCACCGGCGAGCATGACCCCGGCCTTGACGAGCTCCTCGTTGAACGCGCCCATCTCGGCCAGCTGCTCCTGCGTGGGCAGCGTGCCCGCCTCGGTGGCCGCGTTGGCCTTGACCATCACCATGAAACGCATGTCCGTGCCTCTTCCTTCGTCCGTCATCGGTGCGGGCTGGGCCCCTCGTGAGCCAGCCTCCACCAACGCGTCGCGCGGGCACACGTCAGATCGACAACTCCGTGGAATGAGTTTTGGCGGGGTCCGTCCCCGTGTGCCCGGCCACCGCCAGCGGCCCGGGCGCGCTCGGCGAGCTGAAGTGCTCGTGCCGCCCGGCCAGGTTCATCCGGCGCCAGTGGGCGAACCCGCGCAGGTCATGGTGGACGGCGAGGTAGTACCAGGCGTAGCGCGCGGCGTCCGGCACCCGCCGCCAGCGCAGGCCGGGCTGGGCGGTGAGGTAGCCCAGGTTCCGGAAGGTCAGGTCACGGCGGGCCGGGTCGCGCGGTACGAGCACGGAGAGCCGTCCGCCGAGCAACGGGGCCCAGTCGTCGCGACCCTGAGGGTGCAGGTACGCCGCGGCGGCGCAGGTGCCGAAGCGCAGGCCGCTGCGCTTGAGCCGCCGGTGCACCTCGACCTCGTCGCCGCGCACGAACAGTCGCGGGTCGGGCACCCCCACCCCCTCGAGGGCGGCCCGGGAGAACAAGGCGCCGTTGAACAGGTTCGCGACGCCGGGCAGGAAGACGTCCGTGCCCAGCTGGGCGCGCCGGCGCAGCCAGGTCAGTCCGCGACGCAGCGGGAAGGCCAGCTGCTCCGGGTCCTCCTCGTCGAGCACCAGGGGGGACACGACCTCGAGGTCGTGCTCGGCGGCCGTGACCAACAGGCGGCCCAGGACCCACCGGTCGGCGGGGCGGCCGTCGTCGTCGGCCATCCAGACCCAGTCCGCGCCGAGGGCGCGCGCGTGCAGGACGCCGTAGGCGAACCCGCCTGCACCGCCGAGGTTGGCCGTGGACGGCAGGTAGGTGCACGGCATACCGGCGTCGCGGACGACCGCCTCGACGACGGGGTCCGCGCCGTTGTCGACCACGACGAGGTGGTCCGGCGGGCGGGTCTGGTGCGCCACCTCGTGCAGGCACCGGCGCAGCAGCTCGGGCCGGTCCTTGGTGACGATGACGCAGACGACCTTGGGGTCCCTGATGCTCACCACGCCAACGTAGGAGCGGTCTCTGAGGGAAACCTGACACGCAGGTGAACGGCGGAGACCCGCGAGGTGGCCGCCGCGGTCAGGGCGTGACGGTCCTCACGGCCGACCACGTGACGACGGTGTCGCGGCCTTACTCTTGGGGTGCCTGACGGATCTGACGGGGCTGCGGGCCCCCTGCTCAGCCGCACGAGCGGTCTCACAGGATGCCTTCCCCGAAGTGAAATGTGCAGTTCAGACTCTGTCATGTTTCGTTCACCTAACTCTCAAGAAGCGCTCCTACCTTCATACTCGTGAGCACTCCCTTCTCATTGCTGCTGCCCGTTTACGGGGGCGACGACCCGTCGCACGTCGAGCGGGCGTTCCGGAGCACCGTCCAGGAGCAGCTCCGGCCGCCGGCCGAGGTCGTCATCGTGCAGGACGGCAAGGTCACGCCCGGCCTGGCCAGCGCCCTCGAGCGCCTGGAGGCGGAGAGCCCGGTGCCCGTGCGCCGGCTGCGGCTGAGCCACAACGTGGGCCTGGCCCAGGCGCTGCAGTGCGGCCTGTCCGCGTGCCAGTACGAGGTCATCGCGCGCATGGACGCCGACGACGTCAGCCTGCCGCACCGGTTCGCGGTGCAGCTGCCGCTCATCGAGGCGGGTGCCGACCTGGTCGGGTCGGCCCTGGTCGAGTTCTCCGACAGCGACCCGGACGGCAGCTTCGGGACCTTGCGCGTCCCGCCGCAGGACCCCGAGGAGATCGCCCGCGCCGCCCGGCTGCGCAGCCCGTTCAACCACCCCAGCGTGGTCTACCGGCGGTCTGCGGTGCTCGAGGCCGGCGGCTACCGCGAGCTGCCGCTCCTGGAGGACTACTGGCTGTTCACCCGGATGATCGACGCCGGGGCCAAGGTTGCCAACGTGCCCGATGCTCTGGTGCAGTATCGCGTGGACAGCGGCTCCTACCAGCGCCGCGGTGGCCTGCGGCTGCTGCGCTCCGAGGTCGCCCTCCAGCGCCGGCTGCGCGCCGAGGGCTTCACCACGACCAGCCAGATGCTGCGCAACCTCACCGTCCGCGGCGGCTACCGGGTCATCCCGGTGGGCATCCGCCGCGCCCTGTACCGCCGTACCTTCACGACCCCATCGGAGGGATCAACATCAGTGGAATCACTGCCCGTCACGCATCACCGACTGCTGCACCGACGGGGGGCTCGTCGATGAGGGCTGACCTCGTCGTCGTCGGGTCGGGGCTGTTCGGGCTGACCGTGGCCGAGCGCGCCGCCGACCGTGGGCTGGACGTCGTCGTCGTCGACCGGCGCGACCACGTCGGCGGCAACGCGTGGAGTGACATCGACCCCGACACGGGCATCGAGGTGCACCGCTACGGCGCGCACCTGTTCCACACGTCCAACGAGCGGGTGTGGGACTACGTCAACCGCTTCACCTCGTTCACCTCCTACCAGCACCGCGTGTGGACCGTGCACGGCGGCGAGGTGTTCCCGCTGCCGATCAACCTCGGCACGGTCAACCAGTTCTTCCGCGCCAACCTCGGCCCCGCCGAGGCCGCCGCGCTGGTCGCCGAGCAGGCCGCCGAGCTCACCGGCGAGCCCGCCAACCTCGAGGAGAAGGCGATCTCGCTGATCGGCCGCCCGCTGTACGAGGCGTTCATCAAGGGCTACACCGCCAAGCAGTGGCAGACCGACCCGAGGGACCTGCCCGCCGAGGTGATCAGCCGGCTGCCGGTCCGGCTCACCTACGACAACCGCTACTTCAACGACACCTGGGAGGGCCTGCCCACGGACGGGTATGCCGCGTGGCTGAGCCGGATGGCCGACCACCCCAAGGTGGACGTGCGCCTCGGCGTCGACTTCCTCGAGGAGGGCCACGAGCTGTCCCGCGACGCCGTGCTCGGCCAGGTGCCGGTGGTCTACACCGGTCCGCTGGACCGCTACTTCGGCGACGTGCACGGCCCGCTCGGCTGGCGCACGCTCGACTTCGAGCAGGAGGTCCTGCCGGTCGGGGACTTCCAGGGCGCCCCGGTGATGAACTACGCCGACGACGACGTGGACTTCACGCGCATCCTGGAGTTCCGCCACTTCCACCCCGAGCGCGACTACCCGTCCGACAAGACGGTGATCGTGCGGGAGCGCTCCCGCTTCGCCGGTGCCGGCGACGAGCCGTACTACCCGGTGAACACCCCCGAGGACCGGACCCGGCTGCTCGGCTACCGCGAGCTCGCCCAGGCCGAGCGCGACGACCACCAGGTCGTCTTCGGCGGCCGGCTCGGGTCCTACCAGTACCTCGACATGCACATGGCCATCGCCTCGGCGCTGCGCCTGGCCGACAACGACCTCGACGACCTCTTGCGGGGCCGCTCGACGATGGTGGAGGTGGCCCGATGAGCGCCGCCGACCAGCTCTCCCCGACCGACCGCGCGGGGGCGGCCGACCTGCGGGTGGTCGCCCGCGTCGTGCTGCCCACCGAGGGCGACCTCGACGTCCTGCCGCTCTACGTCGACGGCGAGCACGTGCCTGTGCCGGTCGAGAGCGAGCACGGCACCACCGTGCTGGCCCCGTCCGCGCCGACGCAGCAGCCCGACCAGGTCCTGGGCCGCTACTCCTACCGGGTCGGCGCCGGCCAGCGGACCTCGTTCGCGACGTACTTCAACGCGTTCCCGGCCGCGTACTGGCGGCGCTGGACGGTCGCGGAGTCGGTCACCCTGCGCGTGCGGACGCAGGGGACGGGCACCCTCCTGGTCTACCGCTCCTCCGCGCGGGGGGCGGTCGCCCGCGTGGCCTCGCGCCAGCTGGAGGGCTCGGCCGAGCACCTCATCGAGCTGCCGCTGAAGGCGTTCGGCGACGGCGGCTGGTACTGGTTCGACCTGGTCGCCGGCCAGGAGGATCTGCGGCTGGAGGAGGCCCAGTGGCTCGTGCCCGAGGCGGGCCGGCCCGCCTCGACCGTCACGGTCGGGATCACCACCTTCAACCGGCCCTCTTACTGCACCGCGCTGCTGGGCCAGCTCGGCGAGGCCGAGGAGCTGCGCGGGGTCGTCGACGAGGTCCTCGTCATCGACCAGGGCACCCAGAACGTCCGCGACGACGAGGGCTTCGCCGCGGTGCACAAGGCGCTCGGTGACCGTCTGCGGATCATCGAGCAGGCCAACCTGGGCGGCTCGGGGGGCTTCTCCCGCGCCATGATGGAGACGCTGGACGGCGGGCGCAGCGACCACGTGCTGCTCCTGGACGACGACGTCGTCTGCGAGCCCGAGGGCATCGCCCGCGCTGTGGCGTTCGCCGACTTCGCCCGACGGCCCACCATCGTCGGCGGCCACATGTTCAGCATGCACGAGCGCTCGGTGCTGCACGCCTTCGCCGAGGTCGTCCTGCCCTGGCAGTTCCGCTGGGCCCCGGCGGCGCCGACCGAGCACGACCACGACCTCTCGCGGGCCAACCTGCGCTCGACGCCGTGGCTGCACCGGCGCGTGGACGTGGACTACAACGGCTGGTGGATGTGCCTGATCCCCACCGCCGTGCTGCGCGAGGTCGGGCTGTCGCTGCCGCTGTTCATCAAGTGGGACGACGCGGAGTACGGCCTGCGCGCGGCCGCCCACGGGTTCCCGACCGTGTCCCTGCCCGGTGCCGCCGTCTGGCACGTCCCGTGGACCGACAAGGACGACAGCGTCGACTGGCAGGCCTACTTCCACGCCCGCAACCGGTTCGTCGCCGCCCTGCTGCACTCCCAGTTCGAGCACGGCGGACGCATGGTCCGGGAGAGCCTGGCCATCCAGCTCAAGCACCTGATGGCCATGCAGTACTCCGCGGCGCGGCTGCGCCAGCAGGCGCTGCTGGACGTCCTCGCCGGGCCGGAGCACCTGCACGAGCAGCTCCCGACCAAGCTCGGCGTGGTCCGCGCCATGCGCTCCGGCTTCACCGACGCGGTGGTCAAGCCCGACCCCGAGGAGTTCGCCCCGGTGCACAGCCCGCGACCGCGCAAGCGGGACGTGGTGACCCGCAAGCCTGGGTCTACGCTGGCAACCATGGCCACGGCGGCAGCCGGTCTCGCCCGGCAGCTCAAGCCCGTCCCCGCAGCCGCGAACGACCACCCGGAGCGGATCGTCCCGGCGGTGGACGCCGGCTGGTGGACGCTGTCCCGGCTCGACTCGGCGCTGGTCTCGACGACTGACGGCACCGGTGTCTCGTGGCACCGGCGGGACCGGGCGGCCACGCGGATCGCCGTGCGGGAGGCCCTGGCCACCCACCAGCGGCTGCTGCGCGAGTGGCCGTCGCTGGCCCGGCGCTACCAGGCCGCGCTGGCCGAGCTGGCCGGCGAGGACGCCTGGCGCAAGACCCTCGAGGGCCCCGGAGGCTCGGGTTCATGACGGCAGTCCAAGAGGAGCCGCCGCTCACAGTCCAAGGCTGGGGCGGCGGCTTGCTGGAGGTCTTCCGGCGCCGGTTCCTGCTCAGCCTGCTCGTGCGCAAGGAGCTCCGGGTGCGTTACCGGGCCTCCGTCCTGGGCCTGGGCTGGTCCTACGTCAAGCCCGCGGTGCAGTTCTTCGTGTACTTCATCGGCATGGGGATCATCCTCAAGCAGCGTGCCATCGGGAACTACCCGGTCTACCTCTTCGGCGGCCTCGTGGTGGTCAACACCTTCAGCGAAGCGGTCGGGAACGCCGCGCGTTCGGTGGTCGCCAACGCCGACCTGGTCAAGAAGATCTGGCTGCCGCGCGAGCTGTTCCCCGTGGCGAGCATCTTCGTCGCCGTGGTGCACCTGCTCCCGCAGGTGGGTGTGCTCCTGGTCGGCTCCCTGCTGACCGGGTGGCGCCCTGACCCTGTGGGACTCGCGGCACTGGTCGCGGGCTTGTTGCTGGTCCTGCTGCTCGCCCTGGGACTGGGGCTGCTCCTGGGTGCGCTCAACGTCGCCTTCCGGGACGTGGAGAACGTGGTGGACCTCGTGCTGATGGTGCTCATCTGGGTCTCGCCCGTGCTGTACCCGTGGCAGCGCGTGGCAGAGGTCTTCGGCCCCGGCTCGCCCTGGCTGGCCCTGTACCAGGCCAACCCCCTGACGGTGGCGGTGGAGCTGGTCCACCGTGGCACGTGGGCGACCGGCAGCAATGCCGGGGCCACACCTCCCGGCCTGATGGGGCAGACTTTGATGGCATTTGGCATGACCGTGGTTCTGATCGCCATCGGCCAGGTGGTGTTCCGCCGCCTGTCGGGGCGTTTTGCCCAGGAGCTGTGATGAGCACGCGACCAACCGCCGTCGAAGTCGACGGTGTGACCAAGCGTTTCCGCCTGCGGCACACCCACTCGCTCAAGGAGAGCCTGGTCTGGGCTGTGCAGGGCAAGGCGCGGCACAACGACTTCTGCGCTCTCGACAGCGTGGACCTCGTCGTGCCTCAGGGGCAGACGATGGCCCTGCTCGGCCGCAACGGGTCGGGCAAGTCCACCCTCCTGAAGCTGATGGCCGGTGTCATGACCCCGGACGAGGGTCGCGTCCGGCTGCGCGGCCGGGTGGCCGGGCTGCTCGAGGTCGGCGCCGGGCTGCACCCGGACCTGACCGGGCGGGAGAACGTCTTCCTCAACGCCTCGATCCTCGGCATGGACGAGGCGCAGATCCGCGCGCGGTTCGACGACATCGTGGACTTTGCCGACATCGGCCAGTTCCTCGACACCCAGGTGCGGTTCTACTCCTCGGGGATGTTCCTGCGGCTGGCGTTCGCGGTCGCGGTGCACACCGAACCCGACGTCTTCCTCGTCGACGAGATCCTCGCCGTCGGTGACGAGCAGTTCCGCCGCCGATGCCTGGAGCGCATCGAGCGGCTGTCCGCCGAGGGCCGCACGCTGGTGGTCGTCAGCCACGACCTCGACCTCGTGGAGCGTCTGTGCGACCGAGGGGTGGTGCTCCAGCAGGGAAAGATGATCCATGACGGGGACGTGGCCGAAGCCGTGCGCTACCTGAAGGCCCCGGCGTGACCTCGCTGGCTGCCTGGGCCCCCGCCTGGCCGGCGCTGCTGGCGGCGGCCGGTGTCCTCCTGCTCCCCGGGCTGGCCACGGCCTACGCCGCCGGGCTGCGCGGCATACCCGCCTGGGGGCTGGCCGCGCCGCTGTCGGTGACCATCGCTGCCGTGGGTGCGGTGCTGGGCCCGTTCGTCGGGATGCGGTGGGGGGTGCCGCTCGTCCTCCTCGTCACGGCGGTGCTCGCGGCGATCGCCTTCGGCCTGGACGTGCTGCTGCGGCGCCTGCAGGGCACGGCGCCGGGCTCGGACCGGGCACCGACGCGGCTGCTGGCCCTGACCGGTGGCGCGGTGGGGGCGGGCTTCGCCTCCGCTTCGGTCATGGTGGGCCTGCGCCGTCCGGATGCGGTCGCGCAGACGTTCGACGCGGTGTTCCACCTCAACGCGGTGCGCTACGCGATGACCACGGGTGATGCCTCCAGCCTGGACCTCGGGCGGGTGAGCACGCCGCAGCAGGCGCACGTCTTCTACCCGGCCGCCTGGCATGCGGTCACCGCGCTCGTGGGCGAGATCAGCAACGTCGCCCCGCCGACCGCCGCCAACGCGGTCTCGGTCGCCACCGCAGCCCTCGTCTGGGTCTCGGGCTGCGTCCTGCTGGCCCGGCAGGTCCTCGGCAGCCGGCCCTTCCTGCTGGTCGCCGCAGGGGTCCTCGCGCCGGGGTTCGCGGCGGCGCCGTACATGCTCATGTCCTACGGCACCGTCTGGCCGAACGCGCTGGGCACCGCCCTGCTGCCGGCCTGCCTCGCTGCGCTGGTCTCGCTGGCTGGGCTGGCCCGGGAGGACCTGCTCGGACGCCGCCGCGCCGGGCTCGTCACGCTGGCCGCGTTGCCGGGACTGGTGCTGGCGCACCCCAACGTCGTCGTCGCCCTGCTGGCGTGGGGGGTCGTCCTTGCCCCTGCCGCCGCACGGCGCCTCCTCGGTGACCGGCGGGTCGCGAACGACGGACGGGCTCGACTGGTGTGGGGCGTCGTCGTCGGCTACGTGCTCGTGGTGCTCTGGCTGGTGATCTGGTCGCCGGTCTTCGCCGCCACCCGCGGCACCAACTGGCCGCGCCGGGAGTCGATCCCGCAGGCGGTGGGGGAGTGGCTGCTGTCGGCTCCCTGCGCCGTCCCGGTCGCAGCCGTCCTCGCCGGGCTGGTCCTCATCGGCCTGGTCACCAGCATCCGGTCCCGGGTGTGGTGGCTGGGCGCCTGCCACCTGGTCACTGCCGGCCTGTTCGTCCTCGCGGCGGGCAGCGACGCACCGATCTCACAGATGCTCACCGGCCCCTGGTACAACGACGCGTTCCGCCTCGGGGCGCTGATCCCGGTGACCGGGGTGCCGCTGGCCGTCCTCGGCCTGGACTGGCTCGTGGACCAGGCCGGACGGGTGCGCTCGATCCCGTGGAACCACGCGCACCGGGCGGTGCTCGCCCTGGTCGCCGTCGTGCTGCTGAGCCAGGGCCTGTCCGTCAAGGACAACGCGCACGAGCTGGCAACGTGGTACTACCCCTCCCAGGACGTGCTTGCCGGGCCCCAGGAGCAGGGCCTGCTGCGGCGCCTGGACTCCCTTGTGCCGGCCGGCAGCGTCGTCGCCGGCAGCCCGTGGAACGGGTCGGCCCTCGGCGAGGCGTTGAGCCACCGCCAGGTGCTCTACCCGCACATGATCGGGCACTGGGGCACGGACGGGCTCCTGCTCGCCAGGAAGCTCGTCGACGCCAGCAAGGACCCGGCGGTGTGCTCGGCCGCACGGCGGCTCCATGTGGGCTACGTCCTGGACGGCCCCAGCGCGTTCTGGGTCACCGACTACCGGCAACCCTGGTATCCCGGAATGCACGTGGCGGGGGCTCCGGGCTTCCAGCCCGTGGCCAGCGGAGGACGGCTGACGTTGTACCGGATCACGGCCTGCGGCCTCTGACCCGACCGGGCGCACACGACCGTCCCGGTGGGTGACCGGCCGGGACCGACGAAGGCGTTTGCAGGTCTCTGCAAACGCCTTCGTCGCGGGGTGCCCTGCCCCTAGGCTGCGCTCGGCGCGCACGGGGCGCGCTCAACGTCGGTGGGGGAAGCGTGGTTCGCGTGCGTCGCGTCCGTCGTCTGTGGGCCGCCGTCCTGGCCGTGCCCGTCCTGGTCCTGTCCGGCACCGTCGCGAGCCCGGCGCTCGCCGACCCGTGGATCCCGCCGCCGGGCGCGGTGGACCTGCTGTTCTGGGGCAGCGCAACGAGTTCTGCCAGCTCCTCGGTCACTGCGGTGTCGGCGGACCCCGCGCCGGCGCAACGCGGGGGGCTCACCTCGGTGGCCGGCCTGTCCATCGGGCGGATCCCCGACGTCGGCACGTACACCCTGTCCAACAAGCCGACGGCGGGTCAGGTCTACGTGGACCCGGCCGGCACCTGCGGCAGCACGTATGCGTCCGTCACCGGGACCATCGTGGTGCACGAGCTGCGCTACGCCGACGACGGCACGCTCCAGCAGATCGCGGCCGAGGTCACCCGCACCTGCGGCACGGGGTCGAGCTTCGTCTGGCGCTGGCACAGCGCCG
Source organism: Oryzihumus sp. (assembly GCF_036391795.1). Taxonomy (GTDB): domain Bacteria; phylum Actinomycetota; class Actinomycetes; order Actinomycetales; family Dermatophilaceae; genus Oryzihumus. The sequence continues at coordinate 9,758 of NZ_DASVZH010000180.1, read as the reverse complement.
TGCCCTACCCGCGGCTGGCAGTGACGCCGCCGCCGGCTGCCTCCAGCGAGGTGGGTCCGTCGTGGACCGGGGACTGGACCGTGAGCAACACCGGCACCGGTCCCGTCACGCTGAGCGGTTTCGCCACCCCGCCGACCGGCGGATCGCTGGGCGGCACCTGCGCCAGGGACCTGGTGCTCGGCCCGGACGCCACCTGCACGCTCAGCCTGACCTACGACACCCTGACGGCGCACACCGTCCGCCCGGTCGTGGGCGCCGGCGTGACGGCGGACAACATCCCCGCCGCCTCGGCCCTCGGCTCGCTCAGCCTGGCCCCGGACCTGGTGCCGCCGACCCTGAAGGTGGCCGGGCGCACGACGACCGACGTGGGCCTGGACTGGAGCCCGGGCCAGAGCCCGCAGGACGACCCTGTGACCGGCTACGAGCTGTTCAAGACGTCCAACGGCGTCACCGTCCAGGTCCCGTTGGGAAGCACGGCGGCCCGGTCATGGCATGGCGACCCTCAGCGAAGCAGTCCCTACACCAACACCGGTTGGTCGGTGCGTCTGGTGACGACCTCCGGGCGCCGATCCGTCCTGACGCCATGGATCGCAGCCGACAGCTCCACGTCGGCCCTGCTCGGCACGTCCGCCGGGGCGCTGGTCGGAGGGGCGACGAACAGCGACGCCTCCGTCGTGCGGCTGCTGGACACCGGCGACCTGCCGCCCGGGGCCACGATCACCGGCGTCGAGGCCTCGCCGGACCGCCGCCACCTGCTCCTGACCCTGCATGACGCCAACGGTGGCCCGGACGCCCTGTGGCTCACCGACCTGCGCGGCCAGAGCCGCGAGGTCGTGGACACCTCTGCTGTCCCGGCGGGGACGTTCCACCGTGCGGTGCTCAGCCCGGACGGCCACAGGGCCGCTCTGTCCACGACCGCCGACGGCATCGCCGTGCTCGACCTGGGCGTCACCCCGGCGCGCACCACGGTGCTCGCGACGACGGGCCAGGTTCAGGCCTGGTCGCCCGACGGCGCGCGACTGCTCGTGCTCGGGGGGACGCCGTCCGGCCTGCGCTGGGTCACCATCGCAACCGGCGCCGCGACGTCGCTCCCGGGCAGCGCAGCAGCGACGGCTGCCGACGTCAACAGGCTGGGAGACGTGGTCTGGCGCGAGCCCGGCGCCTCCGCCGGGACGGACGAGCTCCAGGTGCTCCCGGCAGGGGCCACTGCTCCAAAGGTCCTGTGGAACCCCGCGGGCTGCGCCCTGGGCGTTCCTTCGTACGAGCCGGGCGCGGGGTCGCTGGTCGTGGGCGTCGGCGGCGCCGGGTGCAGCGCGCTGACCGGATCCATCGCCCGGACAATGACCTTGCTGCTGAACGGTGCCAGCCTCGCGGGCTCGCCGAGCGTGGCGCTGCCGGTCGAGCTGGACGGGCCGGTGGCCCACACGCGGGTCGCGGCGTTGGCGCCGGCGCCAACGCTGATGGTGGAGGCCCGGGACGCGAACCCCAATGACGGCCAGACCCCGGTCACCCGGGGAACGGTGACGATCGCCACGACGGTCGGTGACGCCGACGACCCGGTCCAGGCACTGACGGCCACCTGCTCGGTTGACGGCGCCGCCGCCAAGCCCTGCGCGGTCACCGGGTTCACCAGCCCTGCGCTCGGCCAGGGCAGGCACACCCTGACGATGACGGTGGCCGATCCCGCCGGGCACACCAGCCTGCCGGCGACTGTCGTCTGGACGGTGGACACGACGGCGCCGACGGCGGCGATGACCTCGACACCCCCGGTGTACACGCAGTCCCTGGGGTGGGACTGGGTCGGTTTCCCGGGACAGGTCTCCTGGACCGGCAGCGACGGGGGTGGGGTCGGCATCGCGAGCTACGAGGTGCGCTACCGCTACGCCTTCCCGACCAGCCCGTGGAGCCGTCAGCTGGCCCTGATCCTGACCGATGACACGTCGACCCCCTTCACCTTCCAGCAGGGCTACTCCTACTGCCTTTCCGTGCGGGCGACCGACGCTGCCGGCAACGTCGGCCCGTGGAGCGCCGAGCGGTGCACCTCGGCCGTGCTCGACGACAACTTCGTGTCGGGTGGCTCCTACCGGTCGTCCCCGCTCTACTCCCGGGCGTATGCCTATGGCGACATCAGCCCGTTGCACTACGGCGAGTTCCGCCAGTCCGCGAACGTCAGCGCGCGACGCATCGGTGTGGTGATGACCACCTGCCCGACCTGCGGGTCCCTCGAGGTGTGGCAGGGGAACATCAAGCTCGGCGTGGTCAGCGGTTACAGCGCCACCAAGGCCTACCGGACCGTCCGCTGGCTGCCGGCGTCCTCGACGTACCGATGGGGTCAGGTCAAGCTCACGGCCGTGTCCTCGGGCAAGGTGGCCTTCTTCGACGGCCTCGTCATCGGGAAGTGACCTCGCTGGTCCCCGGGCACACCGTGCGCGTGGAGGTGCTGCACGCCGCAGCGCAGGACTGAGCGCGCCTGTCTCGCAACGGTTACGGCCGGTGCTCAGCTCGACGGGCTCGCGTCGGCGGCGGCGCGGAGGGCGGCGACGTCGAGCTTGCGCATGCCCAGCAGCGCCCGCATGGCCCGTTGTGCGCGGGCCGGGTCACCGTCGCGGATGAGCTCCTCCAGCTCGGTCGGCACGACCTGCCAGGAGAGCCCGAACCGGTCCTTGAGCCAGCCGCACGGCCCCTCCTCGCCACCGTCGGACAGCCGTTCCCAGTAGTAGTCGACCTCGGCTTGGTCCTCGCAGCTCACCTGCAGCGAGACCGCCTCGTCGAAGGTGAACTCCGGGCCGCCGTTGATCCCGACGAACCGCTGGCCGTCCAGCTCGAACTCCACGGCCAGCACCATCCCCGCGGGGCGTGGCCCGGCGTCGGTGTAGTGGCTGACCGAGACGACCCGGGAGTTCTTGAACACAGAGACGTAGAAGGCGGCGGCCTCCTCGGCCTGGGTGTCGAACCACAGGTTGGGGGTGATCCTCTGTCGCATGACGGGTGGTCCTCTCGTGCGTCGGGACCGGTCCATCCGGTTCCATGCTGCACCCGGTACAACGCCGGGCGGGGCCGACGCTCATCGGCCTTCGCGCCACCGGCGCAGGCGCCAGCGCAGCATCGCCGTCGCGCGCCGGCCCGGGTCCCGACCGAAACGCATCAGCCAGGTGCTCGAAGGCAGCTCGAGGTCGTCCGCCCAGTCGCCGGGTGTCACGCCGTGCCGGATCGTGCGGCGCAGCAGCCGTGAGTTCGCGTCCCGGCGACGGTCCCCGGGCTCCAGGGTCCGGCTGCTGACGTGCTCGCGGCGGTCGAAGCCGGGATCGGTCTCCCGGCGCCGCTCGAGGTCCGCGCGGACCCGGTCGAAGCAGGCCCGGGCCTCGGCCGCGTCGTCGAACGCCCCGACGAGCACGTGCCGGCGCTCGTGGCGCTCGGGGTCGTAGCGGTAGTGGTGCACGACGAAGCGGCGGAGGTCGTCGTCGTCGATGTCCACCGTGGCCACATCGGCAGAGTAGGCCCGGCAGGTCTGCCATGGTGGCGTCATGCCGGCGCGGTCGATCTGGGGGATCACTCCGGGAGGACCCGGTGTCCCGGGTCCGTCAGGCCGCGCACCGGGCGCTGGTCCGGCTGACCGCTGCCGGCGCGTGAGGCCGACGTCGACCCGCTGGGCTCAGCGTGGCCGGCGGGCGATGACATGGAAGACGTGCCAGTGCTTGGGCCCGCTGAACGACCGGCCGTCCTCGTCCTCCTCCTCGAGGGCGACCACCTCCAGACCGTGGAGCAGGTCGTCGAGGGACTCCCGGTCCAGGAAGGTCATGGACCGTTGGCCGGCCCAGCTGTCCCGGTCGCCGAGCAGGTCGACCGCGAGCCAGCCGCCGGGCCGCAGCGCCTCCCGGACCTTCCTCCAGACGTCGGCGAAGTGCGACGGCGGGACGAACGGCAGGGCGTACCCGGCGTACACGAGGTCGGCCCGAGGCAGCTGGACCTGCTCGAAGCCGGCGACCACGACCTCGACCGGCGCCTCCGGACCGACGAGGCTCGCCACCCGGGTGGGGGCCGCCGGGTCGGCGTCGGTGGCGAAGACCCGCCACCCCGCCTCGACCATCGCCGCGGTCTCGATCCCGCTGCCGCAGCCCAGGTCGACGGCGAGTCGCCCGTCGCCCGCGCCGGCGTGGGCGAGGACCTGACGGCACAACGGCCGTGGCGGCCGGCCGGCCTGGGCGTCGTTGTATGCCGACCAGTGCCGGCCGTCCCGGGGCGTTTCCGCGCTCACGGGTCAGCGGTCGACGACCAGCAGCAGGTTGCCGTCGGGGTCGCTGACGGTGAAGAACAGGCACGTGTCCGGCGACCCGTCGAGGAGTGACGGTGCCAGGCCCTCGGCGTCGAGCCGGCCACGCAGGTCCTCGAGGTCGTCCGCGACGAAGTTGCACGTCGCGAACGGCAGGCCCGGCTCGGCCTTGATGCCACTCAACGGGCCCATGAGGGTCAGCGCGGTGCTCTCGGCGCCGGGTCGGCGCAGCTGGGCCGACCACTGGTTCACGTCGGTGGCGACGAGCCCCAGCGCCTTCTCGTACCACGGCGCCGCAGCCTCGGGGTCGCGGACGGGCAGGAAGGCGGTGCCGACGGAGACGGCCATGGAGGCTCCTCGTGCTCACGGGATGTGGTCGTTCGGACCGTATCCCGCGCCACCCACCAACCCGACTGGTTCAGGCGCCCGGCGTGTCCGGCAGCGCCTGTCGGGCGACGGCTGCGAGGACCGCGGCGTGGGTCTCGGCGTCGGCTGCCGCGATGAGCCCGCGGCGGCCGGTGTGCAGCGGGTCGCCGTACAGCCCGGTGACCACGCAACCGGCGGCCTGGCACAGGGCGATGCCGCTGGCGAAATGCACGCTGTCGCGCAGGTCGCCAGCGGTGACGTACGCCGCCCGGCGCCCTGCCGCGACCCAAGCGACGGCGACCGTGGAGGAGAGCACCCGTGGGCGGAACGCCGCGACGAAGCCGGGGTCGGTCAGGAGCCGAATCGCTTGTGGGTCAACGAAGTCCGGCTGCGGGGCGTCGATGTTGAGGTCGACCAGCCGGGATCTCGCCGACGGGGTGAGGCGCTCGTCCGTGTCGTCCCTGCGGACCCAGGCCGCTTCGCCGTCGGTCCAGAACACTTCTGCCGCTACGGGATCTGCGGATGCAGCTGCCTCGACGCGAGCGCCGTGGCGCAGCGCCACGTTGACCGCGGCGAGCGGGGTCTGCGCGGCGAAGTTGAGCGTGCCGCAGAGCGGGTCGACCAGCCAGGTGCGGTCGGAGGAGAGCCAGCCGCTGGCGCCGGTCTCCTCACCGAGCAGGGCGTCCCCCGGGCGGTGGGCGCGCAGCAGGTCCAGGATCGCGGCCTCGGAGGCCAGGTCGGCCTCGGTGGCGAAGTCGCTGGGGGACTTGTCGATGCGCGCCAGGGGCCGGCCGTACATCGACCGCACCACGGCGGCGCCCGCGGTGGCGGCGGCGATGGCGAGCTCGGCGTCGGAGGGGTTCACGGAGCAGACCCTAGGGGGCGGGGGCTCGTCCGGCGGGGATCCGGGGGTGACGCGAGGCGCATAACCCGCCACGCGGCATACCGGTGGTGTGATGATCGCGCCATGACGTGGACTGCTCCCGAGGTGACCCTGCCCGACGGCCCGCTCACCGGCGAGGACCGGCCGATGCTCGAAGGCTTCCTGGCCTGGCATCGCGCTCTGCTGCAACACAAGTGCGCGGGCCTGACCGGTGAGCAGCTGGCACTGCGCTCGGTCCCGCCGTCGAACCTGTCGCTGCTCGGCCTGGTGCGCCACATGGCCAAGGTGGAGCGCAAGTGGTTCCGCGAGCTCATCGCCGGCCAGCAGCTGGAGCCGATGTACGACCCGGTCCTGGGCAAGGACGCCGACTTCGAGGACCTCGACCCGGCGCTGGCGCAGGCCGACTACGAGCGGCTGCTGCAGGAGTGCCGCCTGGCCGAGGAGGTGCTGGCCGGGGCGTCGTACGAGGACACCATCGAGTCGAAGATGGGCACGATGTCGGTGCGGGCCGTGGTGGTGCACATGATCGAGGAGTACGCCCAGCACAGCGGACACGCCGACCTGCTGCGGGAGTGCATCGACGGCACGACGGACACGTAGGCGCGCTGGTCCTCGGGGACCTTGGCCCCTGCCTGTGAGCCCGCGTCGTCGCCAGCCTGAAGTGGTCCGGGCAGCCACGAGGAGGGGGACCGCAATGCACCTCGTGGTCGAGAGCGGTGCGGCCCTGGCGAAGGAGCGACCGCGGTGAGCGACCGGGTCATCGCCCGGACCGTGGGCGTGCTCTTCATCGTCGGCACCGTCACGGCGATCGTCGGCGGCTCGCTGGTGCTGGCCATCGCGGAGCCGGGGGCGCTGGGCGCCGTGGCCGCCGACCATGGCCGCGTGGTGACCGGGGTCCTCCTGGAGCTGGTGCTGGCGCTCTCGGTGCTCGGTATCGGCGCGCTCCTCTTCCCCGTCCTGCGGCGTCGCGACGAGGGCCTGGCCCTGGCCTACGCGGGCGTGCGGACCCTCGAGGCGGTGTTCCTGATGGTGGCCGCGGCCGCTGCCCTGGTCTTCCTCGCATCGGGACCGGGGACTCCGGCGGGCGGCGCCGCAGCGCGGGCACCCGGGCTGGTGCTCGCCGTCCGCGAGTGGAGCTACCTCGTCGGGTCCCAGGTGCTGCTCGGTGTGGGCGGCCTGATCCTGTACAGCCTGTTGTTCCGGGCCGCCCTGGTGCCGGCATGGCTGTCGCTCTGGGGGCTCCTGGCCGCCGCCCTGATCCTGCTGCGCGGGGTGCTGGAGGTCTACGGGCTCCAGCTCCCGGGGGCGTGGCAGGCCGTGCTGGCGGCGCCGATCGCGGTCAACGAGATGGTGTTGGCGGTGTGGCTGATCGTCAGGGGGTTCGATGCAGGCGGCGCCCGTGCGAGCGGGGGAGTGCGGCGGTGACCGGTCTGGGCCGGAGGGGTTCACGGCGGTAGGCGAGGGAAGGCGGCGATGAGATGGGGACCATGCCACAGGGGCGCGATGCGCAGCCGCGGCTGCCTCCCCGCTGGTTCGTCCGGCTGGCCTGGCGGGTGCACCGCGGGCTGTTTCGCCTCACCCGGGGACGCGTCGGCCTGTGGCGTCCAAGGGGCAACACGTGGGGCACGCTGCGGCTCACGACGACCGGGCGTCGCACGGGTGAGCCACGCAGCGTGATGCTCGGCTACGTCCAGGACGGACCACGCATGGTCACCATGGCCATGAACGGGTGGGCCGACGGGGAGCCGTCGTGGTGGCTGAACCTCCAGGAGCACCCCGAGGCGCGGGTCGAGCTGGCCGGCGCTGCCGGCATGGTCAGGGCCCACGCCGCCGAAGGAGCGGAGCGGGCGCGCCTGTGGGCGAGGTGGTCCACCATCGACAAGAACCTCGACGCCTACGCGGCGTTGCGCTCGACCGAGACCGCCGTCGTGGTCCTCGAGCCATTGCCGGACCGCGCCGAGCACTGAGGCTCTGTCACCCGCCACGCCCCCGCGACCCGTGGGCCAGCGGCGGCCTGCCCGGTTCGCCAGGCACCGGACGGAGGCCACCCCCTAGTCTCATCCCATGGACGAGGCACCGCGCACCACATACGTCCTCGTCGACGGGGAGAACATCGACGCCACGCTCGGGAACTCCATCCTGGGACGGCGCCCCCGCCCTGACGAGCGCCCACGGTGGGAGCGTCTGCTGCAGTTCGCACGCGAGCGCTGGGGACAGCCGGCGAGCGGGCTGTTCTTCCTCGCCGCCAACAACGATCTTCCGATGGCGTTCGTCCAGGCCCTGCTGGCGATCGGCTACCGACCGGTCGCGCTCTCCGGCGGCGCCGGCGAGAAGGTCGTCGACATCGCGATCCAGCGAACCCTCGCCGAGCTCCGTCGCCGCGACGCGGACGTGCTCCTCGTGAGCAATGACGGAGACTTCGTCGACCAGGTGGGGGACCTCCTCGACGGTCGGCGGGTCGGCGTGGTCGGGTTCGTCGAGTTCCGCAACCAGGGTTTCGTCAACCTGGCCGAGCGGGGGCTCGAGTCCTACGACCTCGAGTACGACGTGCATGCGTTCAACGACCAGCTGCCACGCGTCCGCATCATCCCCATCGACGAGTTCGACCCGGCCGAGTTCCTGTAGCCACGGGGACGGGGCGGAGTCCCCCGGTCGTCAAGGCTGCCCTCAGCCGCCGCGCCGCGCCAGGCTTGAGCCGCCGCGCCGGGGCAGCCTTGAGAAGGAGTTCCCTGGGAGGTGTCGTATCAAGGCGTTGCCGTTCGTGGAACTGATGTGCGGGCGGCCTGCCGGCCGCGGGACACGAGGAGTCGGGAATGGCCCTCGTGCGGGACTGAGAGGAGACGACCATGACCGAGTACCTGATCACCTTCAACGACGAGTGGGTGCCCGAGCACACGGCGGAGGAGCTGCGCGAGAAGGGCACGGCCGCCCGGGCCGTGCTGGAGGAGATGCAGGCCGACGATGTCCTGATCTTCACCAACGGCGGGCTCGACCGGTCCACCGCTGTCTGCAGTGTCGAGGCTGTTGACGGCAAGCCCGTCTTCACCGACGGCCCGTACGTCGAGACCAAGGAGCACCTCGGCGGCTTCTGCGTCGTCGACGTGCCCGACGACGAGGCGGCGCGGTATTGGGCCGGCAGGCTCGCGACCGTGCTCGACTGGCCGCAGGAGGTCCACCGGTTCCGGGGCCCCGGGCATACCCGGCGTAGCGACGCTCGGGAGAAGTGAGCGCGCGAGGGGCGGCCCGGTTGTCTCATTGATCGCCAACCGATCACGGACGGAGCTGACGCGCATGTCGTTGCCCACCCCCACGCTGCATACCGCTCGCCTTCGACTGCGGCCCTTCGACGACGCCGATGCGGACGGCCTCTTCGCGCTGCACAGCAGCGGGTACGTGCTGCGCTACTGGGACGCGCCGCCGTGGAGCGAACGCGTGCGCGCCGAGCGGTTCATCACGGCTTGCCGGCAGATGGCAGAGGGAGGCACCGGGGCGCGGCTGGCCGTGGATCGAGTCTCCGACGGGGCGTTCATCGGCTGGTGCAGCCTGAACCGGTGGAATCCGGACTACCGGAGCGCGTCGCTGGGCTACTGCTACGACGATGCAGCGTGGGGGCACGGCTACGCGACGGAGGCCGCCCGCGCCTTGCTGCGGTGGGCATTCGACACGCTGGACCTGAATCGCGTCCAGGCGGAGACCGATACGCGCAACGTGGCATCTGCCCGCGTGCTGGAGAAGCTCGGGTTCGTGCGTGAAGGGACGTTGCGGGAAGACTGCGTCGTGAACGGGGAGGTCTCTGACTCGTGGGTCTACGGGCTGATCAGGCGAGACTGGCGGCCGCCGTCCGAGCCGGCTCCCGTCCGCTGAGTCCCGGCTCCCTCGCGAGACGTCGTCGCGTCCTCGGCCACGCCCGGACGCCTGAGGCGGCTGGTCCGGGCCACGAGGATCAGATCCCGTCAGGCGCCGTTCGGTCCGCCCGAGGAGGCCGAAGTGCCCTGTTGGCCGGGCGGCTGAGACGTGAGTCTGGCGGGGCGGGGGTGAGCCACGTGTACGCCGACATGGACTCAGCCTGACCCGAAAGTCAACCCAGAGGGGCACCCTGTGAGCGCCACAACGACGAGGCAGTACCAGGACACCCGTGTCGACGTCAGGATCGTCCTGTGCGCTTTGTGGATCATGATGCTGTTCGTGTTCGCCTATGTCGACATCTTCGCGTTCTTGCGCGCCGACGTCCTCAAGGCT